>NZ_JAMYKW010000031.1:0-71191 GCF_040317555.1 Mesorhizobium sp. M1406
TTTACAAGGCCGAGGTGATCCATCGACGCGGACCCTGGCGCTCATTCGAGGCCGTCGAGTTCGCCACGCTCGAATGGGTCGACTGGTTCAACAATCGCCGGCTGCTGGAGCCCATCGGCAACATCCCGCCGGCCGAAGCCGAGGAACGCTACTACGCCATGCTGGATGAACCAGCCATAGCCGCGTGACTCAAACGAAACGGCCTCCGGAAAACCCGGGGCGGTTCAGTTTTGGTCTTCAACCTGGCTTTGAGCGCGGTAAGCGCCTCGCCTCTGGGTGAACGCTGAGCGACCCAGAGCAAAAGATCCGTTGCCTGAAGCCCGGCATTGTCTTTCGATGACGGCATCTCGAATTGGGCGAGCTGATACTTGGCGAGTGAAGCGTCAGGAAAAGAACCGTCCATCGGGTCGTGCCAAATGATGTTGCCAAATTGCTCGTAGGTTTCGGCCAGAGTTTTGCGAAATTCGTCCTGCTTATCATGCACGAGGCGTTCCGGCGAACTGGAGTGTTTCGATGCAAAATCATGAATGGCCTGAAAGAGGTGGGTAAAAGCCACCACGTTTGGAGTGTTGGCCTGATAGCCCTTCCTCTTCAACGTATTCGCGAGTGTGAATTCCGCAGGCTTCTGCCGAGCGTATTCGAAGGCCCTAGAGACCACTTTGGACACGGCCGGCGGTGTCACCCTGATGTCCATTCCGGCTTCGATCAGATCGAGGCTGGTCGTTATGCTCGAGAAGTCATCACCCAAGAAGGCATTCCAGAATAGCTTCGCGGTGTCGCGCGACATGGCACTGTCGACAGTAAGGCATAGAACGTGGCGATTGAGTTCGTCCCAATACCAATTGCCAGGGACCGCCTTGTTCTCTCCTGCATCGAAAATCACGTCCACGAACTTGGTCGGGGCCATATAGGGCTTGTGAATCTCAGTTAGGCTGAATGACCATGCTCCTGAAGCTTCGAGAGCGTCGATGACGGATTGGCCGAGTTTTGCCACAGCGTCTTCCGGCCACTCATGCGCATGAAAACGCTCTACCGACCTCTCTTTCAGAAAAGGGGACAATGCTGCTTGCGCGTGCGGCGCGATGTCGGAAGTTGCGAGTATCGCGCCTAGTCGAAAGTACTCATTTTCGTCGAAGATGTTGCGTCCCGAATTGCCTGTCTCGTCTGCAAATGCAAACATTGCTGAACCTCTCGGCGCGGATCATCTTCTCTCGTGCTCGGATCGGGGAGCTCCCATACCGATATTATAAACAAGGGATATTCTATGGACGCGGTATGTCGAAAAGAGACGCTACGAGCCAAGCCATTCTAGCCAGTGGTCGGTGCTGATACTTGGGATCAGAGCGACCGGATTAATGTCGAAACTCACGCTGCCGGCGCGATGCTCGAATTTTGACGCACGCAAGCCTGCCCAGAACAACGCTAGGTCCTTGTCGGCGGTGCATAGCATAACTGGCTGATTCGGCCAGATAGCGAAGATGTGCATCAGAATCTCGAGCGAACGCAAATCGGCCAGAGCGTTGTAAGCTTCGTGCCTTCCATAGACGGATTTGAACTTCAACATGCCTTTCGCCGGACTTTTTCCGTTTGGACCCAAGGCAGCGCTAAGGGCTGCGAGGACCGGGAGTGAGCGTGCCGGCAGGCCGCAAGCCTTCGCGGTAGCAAGAATCTCATCGCATACGGTTTGCCTCCGCCTTTTTCCGACGGGTGCCTGAAGTGTGGGATTGAGGCGGACGAGAAAATCCTGCTTACGGCTCATGCCTTCGCGGGTATCTTCGATCAATCCTAGGATGCCCTTTAGACCATCGGCGTCGGCAGCGATTAGAGTGGCATTTGGGAGCGCCGAACGCAGCTTTCTCACTGCCTCGTCGAGACTCCGTCGTGCGGATTCCGCTGTCGGATGTTCCCTGTCGTGGCCTTCGAGAGCAAACAGCGCTGGATTGATGCGTACTGCGCTGTCCGCAAACAGATCGATGAAGTCGCCCTGCGTTCCATTCTTGGCCACCCCGCCCAGCAATCGCTTATCCAACTCAGCGACGACGCAGCGGTCCGGTAGCACGATAGAATCGTCCGCGATCGCGATTGCTGAGGGCAGCCAGCCTCCTTTAACAAGACCAATGGATTTTGATGCGTAGCGACTTTGCAGCTCTGCCCGAAAGCTGCCTACGCGCCCGATATCAGCCGCCTCGACGTCGCCTCCGATAATTGTCCCACGACCGACGAAGGGAATGACCACCGGTTGATCGAGCTTGGCGTTTGCCAGGATTTCGTAGCCCAAGGGTTCGAATTTGAAATCCGCAAACTGCACTTCTCGCCCGTCTCTCCCATCTTCGGCGGACTCTCGGCAGACCATCATGCGTTTGTTCGGCACTGCGAAGGCCGATCCGTCAGAAGGAGATGTCGTCATCGCTAGGAAGGTACTCTCGCTCATGTTGTTTGACGTAATCGATCACATGCTGATGCTTGCGCAGTATGGCATAAATCAAATCAAAATTCGCGCGAACGGTACACGGAGCAGACACTTCGTTTCGATCTCTACCAATGTCTGCTTCCGGGCATGCCAGACGCGTGTCCCTACGACCGACTTTGGCGCAAAGCGGACCGGCGCTTGGAATGTCGATTAGACTAGCTAAGGCCAAACATCGAACGGCACGGTATGTCAGCAACGCATCAAGTAAAGTCCAATCTCATCCGAGATTATGAATCGCTACGCCCGGCACAACAGTCTTGGCGATCTCGCACAGGTGCTGATGATGCGTGAGGTAGATTACCTGACCGGCACTCGCCATCTCTCCAAACAACCGGAAAACCTCCTCTGACCGGAAATGGTCGAAGGTTTCCATGATGTCGTCGGCAATGAAGGGCACGGATGGCCGAAACTGTGCGAACTCGTAATATCCTGCAAGCCGCAGGGCTAGATAAAGCTGAAAACGCGCGCCCTTCGACAGCGCGTCCGCCACCTTGGACTGCCCGTCCCGCTGTAATGCGATCAGCACTTCGCCACCCTTGACCGGTTGGGTTGTCAGGCCTGAGTACTGGCCACGCGTCATAAGCGCGAAAGCGTCGGATGCCCGCGCCATCATTCCGGATCGATGGCGCTCCCGATAGACGCGCAGAGCGTTCCCGGCGGCCATGACGCCCAATTTCAGCTCGATGTAGCGGATCGCCTTTTCTTCGATCTCCAGAAGGACCGTGCGCCGCTCGGCATCTATGCGGGCAACAGCGCTGTCGCCGCCGATATCGTCCAGCTTGTCGGCCGCTCGCGTCTGCCGAATGAGTTGTTGCTGTATCGCCTCGTCAGAAGCGCGAAGCCGTTGCTCGGCCTCAGCCTTCTCGATTGCGAGACTGTCGAGATCGACAGCATCCAATATCGAACGCGCCTGCTCGAACCCTTCCACTGCGAGTTCGGACGATACCTGCTCCTCAAGTTCGGCGACGGCTGTGCGGAGGCGATCCCTGTTGCGCAGGAGTTCGTCGCGTTGCACGACGTCCGCCAGCGTGGCCACGCCAAAGACGCTCAGAACCTCGCTCTTGCGGCGCTCATGTGCCGAAATCTCGCCATCGAGGATCTCACGCGCTTCCTGCAGGCGCTGCAGGTCATTGACGAGATTTGCCTTCGCCTCGCGCGTGCGTTCGGCGCGCTCCAGGCGCTCGGCAAGTCGGATCGCTAGCTGTTCCGGTTCTTCGTTGTCCGCCACCTCGCCCGCCTCGGCTGCAACGGCGGTAACCTCAACCAGGAAACTGTCCCTGTCCGCCTCCATCTTTTCGATGCGGAGCTGCATGGCGTCCCGGTCTTGAAGACTCTTGGACAGTTCAGCCAATTGATCGAGGACGCTGCCGACGCCGGCCGCCGATATGCCGCTCTCGAGCCAGGTGCCCTTGAGCGCTTCGGCAACGCCGGCCAGCCATTCGTCCTCACGTCGCTCTGCCACGTCGACGGCTCGCCGCCTAGCGGCCAGATCCTCTTGCCGTGTACCAACGGTGTTGAGCGTCTCGGTACGCTCGGCGTCCACCTTGAATTGCCTGTCAAGGAACAACTCTGCCACGGCGATGACCGTCTCAAGGCTGTCGGCGGGATCTGACCCGACGCCGACACTCGCCAGGGCCCCGCTCAGCTCCAGGCGTATTTGGTCTCTCTCATCAACCGCCCGCTCGGCTCTCTTGCGGGCAAGTTCGATTTCATCCCAGGCCGCGAGCGCTTCGGTCCGGGCAGCAATGCGATTCTCGATCAGCTCAATCAGCCGTTCGGAGGAAATTTCCAGGCACTCTCCGAATAGCTCTCTTGCCGCTGCGCGAATTTCCAAGAACACTGCCTCCAGATCCGAGCCAATGCGTGCAAGTTGGTCGCGCGCATGCGCGATGTTGGCCGCGGCTTCAGCGAGGTTGCGGTTTGTGCTGCGAATCTCAACGAGCTCCCGGGCGTTAGCCAGACGGCCTGCCGCGACGCTGTCGTCTCGGGCCAGTGCTGCCGCGAAATCATCCGCAGTCTCGCCGGTCAGGTCATCGCGATGCCTTGCCCAAGCCTCGTCCCGGGCGCGCCGAATGGCGCCCGCCACATCATCGTTGGTGACATCGACCGAGGCACGAAGGGCATCCAGCCGCGCCGAAAGCAAATCGTGATTGCCCTGGTGCTCGGCAAGACGTTCGGAAAGTACGCCCCTGCACTTACCGAGCTCTGAGGCCAGCGCCTTCCATGCGCCAAGCCGCCCAGCATTCGGAATAGCGATCCTGGCCAATGCCTGCGCATCTCCCGACCAGGGATGCAAGCGCCCGCTCGCGGCCTGCCATCGAATTGCACCTGCATCTGCGGCCTCACGTGCCGCCTTGGTCTCCTTCATGTGCCCGCTGGCCCTTGCCGTAGACAAAGCCGAAACCAGCCTCGCCCTGGCAGGCTCGGGCACGGCCCGTTCTTCGCTGACCCGCTCGCGTGCCCCCTGGAGCGCATCAGCAGCTGCCGCGGCCTCCTCGCGCGCAACGCGCACGCTGGTAACGATCCCGGATCGCTGCTCGACCATGGTGCGCACAGCGCCAATGGTTGCAGCAGGCAAAAGCAGTTTGGCAGGGTCTGGCTCGGAGGATTTCCCCAAGGCGGCGAGGCAGGTCGTCACGGCATTATTGAGGATCTGCAACTCCGTCCTGCGACTTGGCAGGTCCAGGCCGGCCGACACGTGGCGCACCTTGCGGTCCGCCAAGCCGCGGACCCGTTCGGAAATCGCAAGGATCGTGGCGTCCACATCGATCGAGGCGATTTTCGTCGTCACCCGCTCAAGCTCGTCCGCACTCGCGGATAGCCGCGTTCTCAGGCTGGCGTCGATCTCGATCATGTCGGCGACGCTGCCCGTCCAGGTCCGTGACGGTGAAGCGATCTCAGGCAACTCGGCTAGCTGGGCTTCCTTACGTCGGATATCGGCAAGGATCGGGATCGCGCGAAGGTACTTCGCGATCGCATCGAGCCGAGCCGACAACACCGACCGTTCGGCGATGCTGCGGTCGTATTTTTCTGTCGCGTCGAGACGCTCGGCTTCAAGGCTCTCATAAGTCGACGCCAAGGTGTCGATCGCGTCCCTGCCGGACTTCAGTTCCGCAAGCCGCTTCTTGAGCAGCGCAAGCTCGGTTCCGTGTGCCTGCTTGCGATAGAGCCTGTCCGCTTCGGTCTCGAGTACGCTCAATGTATCACTTGCGTGCCCGAGGCCGGCGCTCGCCGTAAACAGCAACTTGCCCAGGTCGCCGCGCGATTCCAGGATTGATTTTCCACCTGCTTCCAGCGTTTCGTCGTCCAACGAAAACATGGTCTCGTATGCGTCGCGAGACAGCCCCGCGAGATGTGCGGATATCGCCATTTCGCTAACCGGTTGGCCAGTCGCGTTCAACAATGAGTTGGTGCGCTGCTTCGTGCGTGTGAACGTGTGCTCCGCGCCGCCGAGTTCGAGCACCCCGCCGATGCGCATCGCGCTGTACTCGTGCAGGAAATTGTAGCGGCTGCGTTCCTCGATTCCAAACAGCAGGTCGAGATAGCCAGAAAGCGCAGTCGACTTGCCGGCCTCGTTCAGGCCGAAGACGATATGCAGGTCGGGACCGGATTCCGGTTTCGACCCGAAGTCGATCGTCCTGTCGGTGAACTTGCCATAACGAATGAGATCAAGTCGCCGGAGCCTCATTGTGACCCACCAGCCTTAAGGCGGGCGGTGACCAGGTCGGCGCCATTGGCAAGCACCCTGTCGAGAAACAACTCCATCTCAGCCTCGTTCTTACCGGCGAAATCGCGCCCGTCAGGCGGAAGATCCCCGATCATCTTCTGGACCAACGCCTTCGCCTCGGCACGGAAGGCTTCCGAGCTGGCAGCGGCGCGCATGGATTGAGCGAGTTCGAAAATTGGATCAGCGACACCCTCGGATGTTTCGGCTGCGGATGGAGCAACGTTAAGCTCCAGCTTCTCCACCCAGGTGTCCCCCGTCTGTTCGGCGATCTGCTCAGCTTCTGCGAGCAGCAGGTCGCGGTCGCGTATCAGCGTCCAGGATAAAGGTGACGCTCCGCCCAGTCCGAGACGGACCACAACATGACGGGAGCTGACAGAGGCGCGCGCACCTTCGAGCGCGGAGCGGACTCGCCCGACGACTTCGGACCATTCCACCGTTTCGGTCACGTCGACGTTCACCCGCTCGAATTGTGCGATACTGCTCAGCCTCTCCTCGATCTCGACGGTGCGGTCGTCTCGAACCGTCACCAGGGTGACGGATTTCTCGCCGGCCTCGTTGATGTCCCTGCCCTGCGGAATTCCTGGCATCACCACGGTGCTCGCCCCGGCATGGACTTGGCGGACATGGATGTGCCCAAGCGCCCAGTAGTCGAAGCCATGGCTGTGCAGGTCAGCGACGCTGCAGGGAGCGTAGACGTCGTGGCCGGGTGATCCGGCCAGACTGGTATGCATAATGCCGACATTGACCGCGCCTTCACGCGGCGCTGAATACTTGGGAAGCAGGCTCTCCGGTGCCTTGGGGCTCGCGAAGCTCAAACCATGGAACATGACGTCAAGCCCGCCGGCTGTCTGCAGCACTGACTGCGGACGGCCACCGAAGATCGTGACCGTGTCAGGGAACACCAGCTGTTTCGATATCCGCGACATTGCGTCATGATTGCCACGGATCTTGAAAACTTTGATGCCGGCTTGGTGAAGTCGTGTCATTTGCGATGCCAGAAACCGCGCCGTTTTCATGGATGTTTGGTCGCCATCATAGAGATCGCCGGCAATGACCAGTGCATCGACACGTTCCGTAAGGCAGAGGTCAACTGTGGAAATGAATGCCTGGCGGCTGGCGTCTCCGACAAGTTCGGCAAGGTCGGGGTTTCGCATCGCCAGCGAACGCAGTGGCGAGTCGAGATGGATGTCGGCCGTGTGTACGAATCGAAATGCCATTGAGCGGTCTCCGGCTGCGAACATACCGGTGTTCGACCGAGGCTCGATAGAAGAATTTCAAGCTACGCTGTATTGGCTTTCTATCGCGCTGGATGGAGTTGAAACTGGCCGAGCTTGGCGTCCGGCCACAACGGGTGACGGTATCGTTGCCAGCTCCACCACATCATTGCCGAGCATGGGTTCACGCCGCTCGGCTTTCGTTGATCGTCAGTCATGCTTTCGACCGCTCGACCGAAGCCGTTCTTGCATGCCTGCGAGCGACGCCAATTCGAGCACGATGTGCCAAGGGAGAAACCTGAGGCTTAGGTTCATGGCGTCACAAAAACCACAGTCGGCATGTACTGGACCTTCAAGTGTTGGATACAAGAAATAGTATCGCCTGATCCGGTTGGAGATTGACTTTATGTCCCGATTACTTATCGGAGTGACGGCTGATCGGGGGAGACAAATTGACAGTTCAGGACGTGCAGGCGGCCCCGCCCTCTCAGGTGACGGTTTGGGATGAGCTGGAGATTTGGGCGAAGGATTTCTCGCCCTGGCAAAAGCTGACACTTGCTTGGGCGGTGCGCTATGGCGTTCTTGCTGCTGAGCAGATCGGGCAGGTCTATAGTGTCTTCCTGCATGGATTCGGACTGGCGGACGAACCAAGTCCAAAGCTCGAGATTCCGGCAACAATAACCGGCAAAGCGAGCGGGCTCGCCTCCCAAAAACCCCGGCTCTTGCGAATTCATGACGTCAGCGGCGTAAATGCGCTGACCCCATCTGCCGAGCTGGCTTTTTCGCCCCAACTGACGCTCATCTATGGTGGAAATGGTGCTGGAAAAAGCGGCTTTGCGCGCATCCTGACGAATGTGTGTTTCAGCAGAACTCGGCACGCGATCATTCCCGACATTTATGATGATACCGCTCCAAGAAAAGCCTCGGCCACCATTGTCTTGGTCGATCACGCTGGCAACGAAATCCCACTCGTCTTCGATGGAACGACGGAGCATGCCGAGCTGAAGAGGTCTTTTGCAGTTTTCGACAGTTCGGTGGCGGGAAAGCATTTGTCCGACTCGGGACCTCTTGGCTTCAAGCCGGCAGGTTTTGACGTATTTCCCGAGATGGCGAGGGTGTATGGTCTGTTGGCTCAGAAGCTGGCCGCCGCCATCGATGTGCGACCAAAGCAAAATCGCTTCGTAAACGCTTTCATCGGAAACGTAACGGCCGCTTCGGGGGCGGTTGCTGCACTGGGGCCAAAGACCGACCTGGTGGCTCTACGGAAGCTAGCCGAGTACGGCAAGGACGAAGATGCCCGACTTGAGGAAATCCAGCGTTTGACGTTGGAATTGCAGTCCACCTCGCCGGAGGAGAGCATTCGACGGCTCACGGAAGCGCGTATGCCGGTCGAGGTTCTGCGTGACACGTTAAAGCAGGTACGCGCAGGTCTTTCGCAGACTGAGCGGGATGGGGCAAAAAGCCTACTTAGGGAATTCAACGACACTGCCAAGAAAGTAGCGGCAACCGGTACGGCATCGTTCAAGTCGGAAAAGCTGAAGGGTGCCGGTGGGCCGGAATGGGAAAAACTCATTACAGCCGCTTACAAGTCGGCTGCCGTTGAACACGATCATTATCCAAACGACGGTGACAGTTGTTTGCTTTGCCAGCAACCGTTAGGCGACCAGGCCATTGAACTCTTCGGGCGATACTGGGAATTCCTCACCAGTACGGACCGAACGGCGCTGATGGCCTTGGACACCAAGATCAAGGCCAAGATCAAAGGTTTCGAGAGCCTAACCCTCGATATTTTCGGCGAAGACACGGTTGCGCGAACATATCTCAAGGCTGCGCATCCCTCACTCGATGAGCAGATTATTCAGCTCCTTGCCATCCTCAAGCTTGACCGAGATGCCATCGTTGTAGCCTTGCAAAAGGCAGGAGAGACATTTCCAGGCGACGGCACCATGGATTTGACGCCAGCATTTGAGGCTGTGATTACAAAGATTGACGCGGATATAGCAGATTTGAAGCTTCTCAGTGTCGCGGATGCCATCGCCAAGCTCGACGCAGAGAGGGTGGAGCTTCGTCATCGCGAAGTTCTAAGCAAGAATCTCGATGACATCGAAAAATACGTATCGGATCTCAAATGGTGTGAGGTCGCTGACTCTAAGGCCAAGCCGGCTTTGAGCCCCCGCCGCCTCACCGAGAAAGAGGGGGAACTGTTTTCAAGGGTCATTGCAGAAACCTACAGATCGCGACTCGGACAAGAGTGCTCCGGACTCGAATGTGCCATCCCGGTTGAGTTTCGCACCAAGGGCCAAAAGGGGCAAACGATCCGCTCGCTTGCCATCAAGGAATTCGCTTTGGATCAAATCCTGAGTGAGGGTGAGCAAAGGGCCGTTGCCTTGGCGGACTTTCTGACTGAGGCCGCTCTCAATGAGCTCAATGCCGGGCTAATTTTTGATGATCCGGTAAATTCCCAGGACCATCTGCGCAAGGAACGTATCGCTGGCCGGCTGGTTGAGGAGGCAAAGAGCCGGCAGGTCATAATATTCACACACGATCTCTTATTTTTCACCAAGGTTTGCGGCGCAGCGGAAAGAGCCCAGATCGAACCAATGATGCACTGGGTTCAAAGAGGCGCCAACGATAAACCTGGATTCGTCAGCCTTAACGACGCCCCAATTTCCACGCCCCAGTATCTCAAAACCAAGCTGGCGGAAGAAACGTTGGCCCAAGCGCAACAGCTCCTCGGCTCGGCTCGGGTAGATCTGGTGCGCAAGGGCGCCGGGCAGCTACGGCGGACAATCGAGGAAGTGGTGCCGCACCTGTTGCTCAAGCAAGTTGTGAGACGTTGGGACGACCGCATCATGGTGACAGCACTTCGTCGCGTCATGTGGGATCAGATCCTGATCGAAGAAATCATCGACGTATTCGAGATGTGTTCGGCCATGATGGAAGGCCATAGCCATACGGAGGCCGGCACAGAAGCTCCTCCGACCATCGAAAAGCTGGGGCAGCTTGTCGAGCGCGCCAAAGCGATCATCACCAAGGCGAAACCGGATAAGCCTAAGAACTAGAAATTACAACGGAATGGGCGCGAACGGGTTCGCGCCTGGTGTCGAGCCGCTGACTGGCGAGAGCGGATGGACCATGCGCTCGGACGACCAGACGAGAGCCTCCTTTCGACCAAACGGCCAGTTGCTCCTGCTTGTGCTCCGGCAAATGATCGATGCTGGTTTTCATTTGATCAAGTCTGGTGAGCGCAGGTGCGAGTCGACGTGCCCGTTATAACAGGCTCGGACATGTGCGAAAGGCTGCCAGAGGCGAGTGCGGGCAACCGGTCCCCGCCGTCATGCGACTTCATGCGTCGTATGATTTCCCAGCGCGTTGGCCGCGATCAGGGGCAAGTCCTTGGCGCTGATTCTTTCCACCATTGTGACCAATGTCATCAAGTGATCGCTCAGGAACGTGTCGAACTTGGCCAATGCGGGCTGTGCTAGTCGTGCAGCAAGTTCTTGCCCGTCTGGTGCCGGCGAGCCAGCTATATCCTGCAGTGCTTCCATAACCTTCGCTGCCTCGCATTCCTGAAGCTCAATGGCATGCCCGCAATGCGATGCTTTGAACTCGCGGGCCAGCAATGCCAGGGTTAGGGTCTGCAGCTTCCTGGTTCCGACCCAGGGGAAAATCAGGACCCCCTCTCCATGCGCAATGGTTGAACTGGCCTGCTGCCGGTTTCGTGGACACCGAGATAAGGTGTTTAACGGAGCTGGAGAGTGCAAAATGCAGAGAAGGAAGTTCAGCCGCGAGTCCAAGCTTGAGGCAGTGAGGCTGGTGAAGGATCGGGGCGTGGCGGTGGCGCAGGCTGCCCGCCACCTCGATCTCCACGAGAATGTGCTGCGCAAACGGGTGCGCGATCTATCGGCGGATCCGCAGCATGCCTAGATGAAGCCGGAGCAGTTGGAGATTGATCGGCTGCGCAAAGAAGGTCGCCAAGCTGAAGGCGGAGCGCGACATCCTAAAAAAACTGTCACGGGCCGTTGCCCGCCTGCGCGCGGTAGAAACAGCCTATGCTACCCTTGCACCTCGGAGGGTAGCGACCGTCAGCTTATTGGAGGCGCAGTCCCCGTAAAAACGGGGTCCATGGGTGCATGCGAACTTGAGAGTGGTGACGCCGCTCCAACGGCGATCCCGATTAGGAAGATGAAGATAGGCATAGCCCAGACCCTCCCGCCCACAATTTTTGATGGAGGATTTGCGATGCCCAAGATGACGACCGGCGACCGCCCGGAGTTGAAGCCGGTCAATGTTGGTGCCGCTGGCATCGACATCGGATCAAGAATGCACATGGCAGCGGTCGACCCGGCCTGCACAGACACGCCAGTGCGAGCGTTTGGCACATTCACGCAAGACCTGCATGATCTGGCGGACTGGTTCAAAAGCGTGCGGCGTGACCAGTGTCGCGATGGAATCCACCGGGTCTATTGGATTCCGGCCTACGAGATTCTCGAGCAGCACGGGTTGGAGGTCATTCTGGTCAATGAGCGTTACGCAAAGAACGTGCCTGGGCGCAAAACAGATGTCAGCGATGCCGCGTGGCTCCGCCAGCTTCCGTTACGCGGAAGTTTCCGTCCTGATGCCGAGATCGCAACCGCGCGCGCAACCTGGAATCCTTGATAGCGGCGCTGACTGACAAAGAGACCAAGCCGGTCGGCAAGCTCTCCAGGCCGCGGGTGAAGACCAAGCAGGTCAATACACCATCGTTCGATGTGAGGATCGCTCCATACGGCGTGCTTGGCGTTGATCTGACCGAGATCCATGGATTGGGTCCGTCACTCGCGTTGAAGCTTGTCGGCGAGTGCGGCGCGGATCTGAGGGCTTGGCCGAGCGCCAAGCACTTTACCTCCTGGCTGTGTCTCGCGCCGGGGAACAAAATCTCCGGCCGCAAGGTGCTCTCTTCAAGCACGCGGAGATCATCCAGCCGGGCAGCAGCGCTGTTGCGGTTGGCGGCCACGACTATCGGGCGGAGCGATACGGCGCTCGGAGCATTCTATCGTCGGCTGTCCTCTCGTGCGGGCAAGGCGAAGACCGTGGCGGCGACCGCCCGCAAAATTGCGGTCCTGTTCTACAACACCCTCAGGCACGGCATGACCTACAGGGATCCGGGCGCCGATCACTATGAGGAACAATATCGCAGCCGTGCTCGCCAATCTGAAGCGGCGCGCCAAATCGCTGGACTTCGTTTTGCAAGCTGCTCCATGCGAGACTGAGGCGGCTGGCTGCCTATGTCCAGAAGAACGCGGTTCCGGTCTCTGGATTGCCGATTTGATCGCTAGCGTAAATTCGGCATTGACTAAGATCGGACAGGGGCCGAATACCGGGCGAGGTGGGGACTGGCGAAGGACTATCCCATGGTCGCTCCGAACTATTCGGCCGCCCGATCAGCGCTGGCAAAATCGTTAGGTTTGGGAAGGAAGGCTGCTCCGGCCAAGAAACCTTCCTAAAGCGTTAAGCGAAAGCCTGATCTCAAATTGTGCGAAACGCTCGCTGGGACCGGCGGCAACGCGGTCAGGATCAAGAACCTAGCTGCTCCAAAACGACACTAAGCGCTAACCTTTGTCCAGTGTGGAAGATGATTGCCTTCGTGGTTTCTCAGACGCGCCGGCGCCCGGCAGACCTTCCTTTCTGGCCTTGGCAAACGCCCGGTCGCCTTCCAGGAACCCGACCAGCATAAAGGGGATCAGTTCCGCCACCGTTTCGGACTCGCCATAGGTCTCACGGTAAAGTGCGGCATAGTCGTTGAGTGCTTGGCTCAAGTCGGCGGCAACGGTGATGGTGATCTTCGAAGGTGTCCGGTCCGGAAGTTTTCCGAGTTTCAGGTTAGCCATGAAGTCCTCCTGTTCACCCCGTGTATGGCCGCAACACGAGGTCCTTGTGCACGATGACGCGCAACGGCCAACCAGGGCGGACGGTGATCGTGGGTTGGACGTTCAGGTTCTTTTCAGTGATCCGTTGGCCGGCTTGACTGACGTTCTGCTGGGTGGATTCACGAATCGCCTTGACTAAGTCGCTTTCGTTTTCCCCAAAGGTCAACTCGGTACCAACCCCCAGCAATGTGGCCACGGCGATGCCCTTGATCAGCTGCCAAGTATGGAAATCCACCTTGTCCTCGAGCCCGGCATAGCCGGCCGCGTCGGTCACGGGCAGATTGTCGATTTCGATCGATGAGCCGTCCGGCATCACAATGCGTTGCCACACCAACAGAGCGCGCCTTTGGCCAAAGGCTACAACGCTATCGTAGGTGCCGATCAGCCGTGAGCCCTGCGGGATGAGCAGGATGCTGCCGGTGACGCTGTCGCGCACATTCTCGGTAACCTGCGCGACGACGAGGCCGGGCAAGTCGGAATTGATGCCGGTGATCAGGCTTGCCGCAATCACGCTGCCGGCCATGATCTGATAGGGCGAAGCCGGCGTCTGCAGCGCATGCGGATTGTAGATCCCGCTGGTGTTCCGTTGATCGATAAAATCGAGCTTGCGCTGTTGGTTGTTCTGGTCGCCCTCGGCCGGGGCGACGGAAGCTCGCGTGCCTTCGGTATCTGGCTGCTGAGGCGCCGTCTCGAAAGGTGAACGTCCGCCCTGCCCATTGCTAAAAGCTTCCGTTTGCTGGAGTCGGTTTTCGATGCGGAAGAGGACTTGCGACTCGCGCGCCTCAATCGCTTGTTGTGCAAGCCGCTGCGCCTCGGCGGAAACGTCTTGCCCAGGTGCGATGCCAAGCTGGCGCTGGTGCTCGAGAATAGGACGGCCGAGATCCCCGGGCAGCGGCGGTCCAAGCACCGGAGCCTTCGGCTTGCTCCCGGAATAGTCCTTGGGCAGCGATTCAAGTCCCTCGGCGGTCGGCTTGCTGTCCGTGCTGTAGAGCTCTTCGGCCTGCTGTTTCAGGCGCAATGCGGATCCCTGCAGCGCCATCATCGTGACGCCAAAAACAGCGCCGGAACCAACAGCAGCGATCGCGACGATTATGCCGCGCCTGAACCGCACCGGTCGGCGGGGCGAGGCTCGCAGCTGCAGCTGTTCGGGATTGAGCTTCGGCGGAGCATTCGGATGGGAAGTATCGGTCATGAGCCTCCCCTCACCTGCCAAAACGCGAAAACAGCGAAACCCGCCGCGGCGGTTTCCGACCGTCGGTTCTCGTAATGCGCACCACCTGCTGCTGTTTGGTGCCCAGCCTTAGCTCGGCCGCAGCAAAGAGGCGATCGACGATGTAGTAGTTGCCGCGCATGCGATAGTTGACGAGCTGGTTGTCCCCGTCGGCTCCGACGATGAAGAGCGGCGGCGCCTCACCTTGGTCTATACGGCGCGGGAATTCGATATAGACCCTGCTGCCATCATCAAAGGCGCGCGTCGGTCTCCATGGTGGCGTGTCGCCGGCGATCGAATAGCGGAAGCGGATGTTTTCGAGTGCTACGTTCGAGGCCGCGGGCATTTCAGCCTCGGCCTGAGCGTTGCGCCGCCGAAGCGCCACGAGTTGGTCTTCGCTGTAAATCCAGGAGAGCGCCGCCATGGCAGTTTTCTCAGTGCTTTGAAGCTGCAGGTGATAGGATCGCCTGTCCGTCGTGATGACCAGGTTGGTGGCAAGCCCCGGCGCGAATGGCTTCACCAGCACATGAGTGCGCTGGTCATCGCCTGAGCCACTAACGGTGTCACCGATCACCCAACGGACCGTATCGCCGGCTGAGACCGAGGTCAGCTTCTCGCCCCGCTGCAATGAGATATCGGTGACGCGCTCCGGCGCGGCGTAGAGCTGGTAGAGCGCGCCGTCGGCAAAGGGGTAAACCTGCACCGCATTGACATAGCCAAACTTGGTGGGTTGTTGCGTCGCCGCCTTGTTGGCATCGGCGACCTGTTCTTCCGGCGAGCGCTTATCTGGGGCGGGCTTGCCGGGTGCGGGCATCAACTGACCAGGCAACGGTAACGGTTTCGGCACTTCCACGACCTTGACCGGCTTCTCCGGCGCCTTCTCGATCGCGGCTGGTTTGAAGTCCTCGTGGTCATAGGAAATCTGAGGCGGCGGCACTGGCTTCGAGGCACAGGCCGAAAGAACCGCAGCAGACGCCGACAGGATCAAGGCAGCACGAAGCAATTGGGCTCTATTTGTCATTGGCGGGCTCCTTAGGGGAAACGGGGGTTGGCGCGGCGCTGTCGAGCTCGCGCGACCAGTCGATGGCGTTGATGAAGACGCCGAGCGGGTTCTTGCGCAGCTGCTCGGTTGTCCTAGGCGGGCGGATGAGGATGGTGAGGATCCCGATCCAGCGCGTCGTGCTGGCGAGGCTGCCGCGCTCGAACACCTGCTCGGTCCATTTGACCTGGAACGAGCTGTCGGAAGCCCTGACCACGCTGGTCACCTGCACTGACACGCTGCGCGTGCCGATTTGGCCGAAAGGGTCGTTCGCCTTGGCATATTCGTTGAGGAAGAGCGCCGCTCGGTCGGTGGCAAAGTCGTAGGCCGACAGCCAATTCTGCCGCACCAGAACCGCATCGGTGGAAATCGAACGAACATTCTGGATGAAGCGGCTGAGATGCCAGGCGATCTGGGCATCGTCGGGCTGGTAGTTTTGGACTGCCGGCGCGACCGCGTGCGCCTCGCCAAAGCGGTCGACCTCGACGACATAAGGCACGACGCGGCCCTGCATCGATTGCCACAGAAGCCCACCGGAAAGCCCCGTCGTCAGAGCCAGGCAGCCAAAGGCCATGAAGCGCCAGTTCTTGGCCTGGACGCGCGCCGTGCCGATGCGCTCATCCCAGAGTTGGCTGGCCTTCTGGTAGGGTGTTACGGGTTCGGGCGTCTTTCCATAACGCTGAACGGGTCGCTTGAAGAGCATCTAGTCTTCCTTGTCATTGAGGGAGGGATTGGCGCCGCTTCCGCCCCGATCTCCATCGCGCACCGCCTGCGTGGCAGCATTGCGATGGGCGCGTGCGGTCTGTTCGGAACGCAGACGCCTTGCCCAGACCGGCGCGGGGTCAGAGGCTGCAGCGGGCGAGGTTCCTGTCTTTGACGCGGTCGGCATGCCGCCGGTCGCGGTCCAGCCGGCATCGCGACCGGCGTCGGCACAACGGCTGAATGGTTCTGCTGCGGATCGCATTCCCCGCATCGCGGCGCCGCTAGCGGCACTCGCAACCCCCTGCAGCCCAGCAGCTACCCCGGACAGCCCGGACTCGGGCGATGTCGCGCGCCCCGTCTGCCAAGCGACGGTGGCAGCGGACCCCATGGCGGTGCCGGCACGGACTGCGGCGAGGCCGCCGCCTGTTGCCATGCGCGCGCCGGCAAACGCAGCGCCTCCGGCAACGAGCGTTGATCCAGCTGCGGCCGCCGTTGTTCCAAGTGCCGCGCCGGCGCCAAGCTGCGGCGCGCCGGAAACAAGACCCGAGGCAATCCCGGGGCCGAAAATGCCGAGCCCAAGCAGCGCCAGCGCACCCAGCACCTGAGACATGGCCGCCGCCAGGTCCGGCTCCTGGCCCTGCAGGGCGGACGCGAACTCGCCAAAGAGCGTGGAGCCGATGCCGACGATGACGGCAAGCACCATCACCTTGATGCCCGACGAAATCACATTGCCGAGCACGCGCTCGGCCAGAAACGCCGAGCGGTTCCAGAGCGCGAAGGGCACCAGGACGAAGCCGGCCAGCGTGGTGAGCTTGAACTCGAGGATGGTGATGAAGAGCTGGATGGAAAGAATGAAGAAGGCGATGAGGACCAGGAACCAGGCCAGAAGCAGCACGAAGATGGTGAGCGCGTTACCGAAGATCTCGGGGAAGCCTACTAGCTGGCTCGCTTGATTGAGGAGCGGCCAGGCGCCCTCAAAGCCGGCCGCGGCAATGCGGCCTGGCCGTAGGAGACTGTCGGCGGGCAGGTTGCCGGCCGATGCGTTTATGCCGAGACCGGCAAAGGAGCGGTAAATTATGTCGGCGAGGTTCTTGAAATTGTTCAGGACGAAGGCGAAGGCGCCGACATAGAGCACTTTGCGAACAAGCCGGCCAAGAATGTTGGGCTCGCCGCCGAACGCCCAGACCAGGCCCGCGAGCGTGATGTCAATGCCCATCAGAATGGTGGTGAGAAAGGCAACGTCGCCCGAAAGCAGACCGAACCCACTGTCAATGTAGCGGATAAAGGTCTCCATGAAGCGATCGATGACTCCGAGGTCGTTCATGTCGCCGCCTTCCTCGTTGTCTTAAAGAGCTGACGATCAGTTGCCGGGATAAGCCGTGCCGGTGCCCAGGAAACGCTTCGTCGTCTCGCGAGCGGCTTCCTCGGACTGCGCCTTGCGCGCCGCATCCTCGGCCTCGGCCCGGAACTGGGTCGCAAGCAGCGTCTGGATCTGCATCTGCTGCTTGGTCGAAAGCGCGATCAGCTGATTGGTGGCCTGGCTTGCCTCGAGGGCACCTGCCGCGCCCTGACTGCGATTGACGAGGTCGGTAAGCAGGTCGCCATCGGCCTGCACGTTCTCGACGATCTGCGACTGCGCGCTCATGGTCTGGCGGAACGCCTGCATGGCGCTCTGCCAGCGCTCGCGCGCGGCGCTCGCCACATCGCTGACCTTGATGGTGGCGTCGTAGCTTTCCGGATATTGCCGGCGCCACTGGTCCTGCAGCTTATCGAGATCGAAGCTCAGGCCGCTCGCCTGGGTCATCAGACCGTCAATCCGTTGGAGCGAGCCGGTAAGCTGGCCCACGGAAGAGAAATCCAGGCGCTGAAGGTTGCGCGCCATGTTCTGCAGCATGGTCGCCTGGTTCTGAAGCGACTGGATTTGGTTGTTGATCTGCTCCAATGCGCGTGCTGCCGACAGCACATTCTGCGTATAGTTGGACGGGTCAAACACGATGAGCGCATAGGCCGGCTGGACGTAGTCAGCCATCGGTTTGGCGATCAGGGAAACGGTGACCAGGCTAGTAAAAAGGCGGCGTCCGATCATGACGATTGCTCCTTGTTAGGTTGAGGAAATTGCTGGAGAAGCTCGGCAGCCCAATCCAGGCCGCGCGCACTGAAGAAACGGGCGGCAAAGCTGCCTCGCCCTTCTTCGGAAAGAATATTGTCGATCAGGGTCTGCGCGGCCGGGTCGGAGGCGCCGCAAAGCGCAAGAGCGATCGGGCCTAGCCCGAGCTCGAAAAGGCGATTGCCGCGGCGCGACTGCAGATAGTAGTGGCGCTTCGGCGTGGCGCGGGCGACCAATTCGATCTGTCGCTCATTAAGACCGAAGCGCTCATAGGCTGCCCGTGCCTGCGGCTCCACCGCACGATCATTGGGGAGAAAAATGCGCTGCGGGCAGCTCTCGATTACTGCGGGTGCGATAGAAGAGCCGGCGATGTCGGCAAGCGACTGCGTCGCGAAGATGACGGAGACGTTTTTCTTACGCAGCACCTTCAGCCATTCGCGGATGCGGGCGGCAAAGAGCGGGTTGTCGAGATAGACCCAGGCCTCGTCGAGCATGAGCAGCGTCGGCCGCCCGTCAAACCGGTCCTCAAGACGATGGAACAGATAGGTGAGCACAGGCAGCACAGCGCCTTGGCTGTGCATCAGCTCCTGGGTCTCGAAACACTGGACATCCGAGATGGCCAGCCGGTCGTCATCGGCATCGAGCAGCCGGCCGAATGGACCGTCGAGCGTGTAGGGCATCAACGCCGATTTGAGCGCATTGGACTGAAGCAGGACCGACAGGCCAGTCAGCGTGCGTTCCTGCGCCGGCGCGGTGGCGAGGCTGGTGAGCGCCGACCAGATTGCCTCCTTCACCTCCGGGGTGACGGTGACATTCTCGTGGGCAATGAGGCCGGCGATCCATTCGGCCGCCCAGCTCTGTGTGGCCGGGTCGTCGATGTGGCGCAGCGGCTGGAAACCAAGCGCACCATTCGCACCCAACGCATGGTGGTCGCCGCCCATGGCAAGCGCGGCGGCGCGGGCCGAATTGCCTTTGTCGAAGACATAGATTTGCGCGCCAGCGTAGCGCCGGAACTGCAAAGCGATCAGGGCAAGCAGAACCGACTTGCCGGCACCGGTCGGCCCGACAATCAGCATGTGGCCGACATCGCCGATATGGGTCGAAAGCCGAAACGGCGTCGAGCCGCTGGTTTCGGCGAAAAGAAGCGGCGGAGCGTAATCGCCGGTGACCTCGGCAAGGTGCTCGTTCTCCGCTGGACCTGCCCACACGGACGACAGCGGCACGAGATGGGCAAGGTTAAGCGTGTGAACGAGCGGCTGGCGAACGTTGGCGTAGACATGACCCGGCAATGAACCAAGCCACGCTTCGACGGCATTGATGCTTTCGCGAATGGTGGTGAAGCCGAGCCCGTTGACGATCCGCTCGACGGCGCGAAGCTTTTCCGCGGCGGCTTTACGGTTCTGATCCCACACCGTCACCGTTGTGGTGAGATAGCCGAAGCCGACATGATCGCCGCCCAATGCCTGCAGTGCTGCATCGGCATCGAGCGCCTTGTTGTCGGCGTCGCTGTCGACGAGAGGCACCGGTTCGTTGGTCACCACCTCGCGCAGAATAGCCGCGATCGATTTGCGCTTGGCAAACCACTGCCGGCGGAGCCGAGTCAGCGTCTTCGTGGCTTCCGCCTTGTCGAGTGGAATGAAGCGCGTCACCCAGCGATAGGCGAAATCCTGGTTATTGAGCGCATCAAGGATTCCTGGCCGGGTGACGTTCGGAAAGCCGAGAACTGTGAGCGTGCGCAGATGCTGCTCGCCCAGCATCGGCTCTAGGCCGCCGGTCAGCGGCGCGTCAACCAGGACGCCGTCGAGATACATTGGCGTTTCCGGCACGGCGACCGGATGACGGCGTGTCGAGATCGTGCCGTGCAGGTACGTCAGGGTCTCGGCATCGTCGAGCGCGCGCACCTCGGGCACGAAGCCCGAAAGAAGATCGAGAACGCGGTCAGTCTCGTCTCGGAACCGGGCAAGCTCCTGGCGCCAGTCTCTTTCCCCTCCCAAGTCATGCGAGTCGACGAGAGCACTTTCCGCGCGCGCTTGGCCATCGGGCCCAGGCATGAAGACCAAGGTCAGATGATAGATGCTCTCGAAATGCGCGACCTTGCCCTCGAAGGCCGCGCGCCGTTCCTCATCGATCAGCCATGAGGCAGCATCGGGAAGCGCCGAGCTGGGATAGCCCAGCGCTTCGCTGCGCTCGGCCTCGAAGAATAATGCCCAGCCGGAGCCGAGCCTTTTCAGCGCATTGTTTGCCCGCGCGCATATGCCGATAAGTTCGGCCTCCGTCGCGCTTTCAAGGTCGGGGCCACGAAACCGCAATGTCCGCTGGGAGCTGCCATCCTTGTTGAGCACGATGCCGGGCGCGACGAGTGCTGCCCACGGCAGATGGTCGGCAAGCCGG
The DNA here is from genome assembly GCF_040317555.1 of Mesorhizobium sp. M1406. Classification (NCBI taxonomy): domain Bacteria; kingdom Pseudomonadati; phylum Pseudomonadota; class Alphaproteobacteria; order Hyphomicrobiales; family Phyllobacteriaceae; genus Mesorhizobium; species Mesorhizobium sp. M1406. The sequence goes on from NZ_JAMYKW010000031.1 coordinate 20,770, forward strand.
TCGGCTTTGCCGCGGTATTCGGAAAGCTTCAGCATGCAAGCCAGCCCTTTTGACGAAGATGACGGACAAGCACGCTGGCAAAATCCGGATCACGCCGTGCGGCAAAGACCGCGAGCGTGTGGCCGGCGATCCAGAGGATCAGACCGGCAATCCACTGCTGCAGGCCTAGGCCGATGGCCGCGGCCACCGTGCCATTGAGGATCGCCACCGCCCGCGGCGCGCCGCCGAGCAGGATCGGCTCGGTGAGCGCCCGATGGACCAGAACCTCGAAGCCTTCGATATGCTGCTCTCCGGTGCTCATCAGACGACTGCCCCGCCGCCAAAGGAGAAGAAGGAAAGAAAGAAGCTCGAGGCCGCGAAGGCGATCGACAGGCCGAAGACGATCTGGATCAGCCGGCGGAAACCGCCCGCCGTGTCGCCGAAGGCAAGGGTCAGGCCGGTGGTGATGATGATGATCACCGCGATGATCTTGGCGACCGGCCCCTGCACCGATTCCAGAATCTGCTGCAGCGGCTGTTCCCACGGCATGCCGGAGCCGGCAGCGTGGGCCTGGGCCGTGAGAAGAAGCGCGACGGCGGCGGACGAAAGAAAGCAAATTTTCCTGCGCATGAGACGACCTTTCAAAGCTGCTGGAGTTGCGGAAGGGTGAGCGGGGTGACGGCGTAATCGCCGCTGCCGTCGAGACCCGTGACCTCGGCGATCGCGTCAACGCGGCGCGCGGGCCCTCTTCCGGCAATAAAGATGACCAAGTCGACGGCATCGGCGATCAGCCGGCGGGGAACGGTGACAACGGCTTCCTGGGCGAGCTGCTCAATACGATAGAGTGCGGAGCGTGCCGAATTGGCGTGAACCGTGGCAATGCCGCCGGGATGTCCGGTGTTCCATGCCTTCAACATATCGAGCGCTTCCGCGCCTCTGACTTCGCCGACGATGATTCGGTCGGGCCTCAGCCGTAAGGTCGAGCGTAAGAGATCGGCGAGTGTGATGGAGCCCCGCCTCGTCCTCATGGCAACGCAATCCTTGGCCGCGCATTGCAGCTCGCGGGTGTCCTCAATTAGGATCACCCGCTCATCGCATTCGGCGACTTCTGCCAGTAGAGCATTGGTAAGTGTCGTTTTGCCCGACGATGTGCCGCCGGCGACCAGGATGTTGCGCCGCTCGCGAACCGCCTTCCTCAGGGCATCAGCCTGCAGCGGGAGCATGACGCGATCGGCGACATAGTTGGCCAGCGTGTAGAGTTTTGCCGCCGGTTTGCGGATAGCGAAGCATGGCGCCAGCACGACCGGCGGTAGCAGACCCTCGAAGCGCTCGCCTGATGGCAATTCGGCACTGACAATCGGACTATCTGCATGCGCCTCGGCGCGTACATGGGAGGCGACGAGCCGGATGATGCGTTCCGCCTCGGAAGGATGCATATGCACGCCTGTATCGACCCGGCCTTCTCCCAACCGGTCTAGCCTGAGCGTGCCATCGGGATTGACCATCACCTCGATGACGGTCGAATCGGAAAGGGCCTCGGTGATCGCGGCGCCCATGGCTGTGCGCAGCATGGCTCGGCGGCGGTGGTCCGCTGCGGGATGAGAGTTCATCCTTCGCCTCCGTTGCCATTGCCGTAACCAAGCGAGCGCTTCCCGGAGGCAATCTGGCGACCGACCTGCTCGACGAATTTGTCAAAGCGCTCTTGGGCGATCGCCTGTGTCGCCCGATCCGGAATTGGCGTGTGGGCATGAAGCGTGATTGAAAAGCGGATTAAGAGCGCCAGGCTCTCCAGAGTTATTTCGGCGTCGCGCCTGACATGGTCGAGATCGCGGGAAAGACGGTCCAGCCGCTTGCCGTAGCGCTGGTCGAGCTCGTTTTCACCACGCCGTTCGATGAAGGCCTCGACCGCTTTCGCGACGATAGCCGATTTCGTGGTCGACGGGTTGCGGCTGAGGGTTTCCAGCTTCTCGCTCAATTCGGGTTCGAGCAGAAACTGGTGGCGAATGCGATGGGGCTTCATACGTCTCGTTCCGACTGGCCGGCGCTGATGCGCCGGCGGTGCGAACGAACATCGCCGAGATCCGCAAAATCGCTTATGGGCGTTATCTACGCCGAGATACGCCTCAGTTGCGGAAAGCGTTCAGAAGCCGGGGATGATGTCCTTGTCGTCGCCCCTTCCCTCGTTGAGGCCGTAGGCGCTCGCCGCGGTAGAAACCCGGTCCATGACGCGCTTGTCTGCGGGTGCCTCGGCGTCATCGTCCGACAGATTGAAGAGGTCATCCTGATCAGGCTCCCGAGAAACGACGACGTGTTCTTCAGGCAGGCCGGGATGACGCTGCTGTTGCACGCCGCTCCCTTCTTCGATTGCCGCGCCGGCGTTTTCGTCATCGGCAGCCAGACGGCGGTCAACACTGCGGACTTGTCCGCTCCAATCGTCGGGGCGCGACGCAGGACAGTCCGCGTACAGACCCTCCCGCAACACCGGCGCCGGCAGCACCCGTTCGGTGAAATTCGGATCCTGGTAATAACGCAACTTCTGGGCGCGGATCGGCGGCAACCCCGAAACAAGGATTAATTCGTCAGCTTGCGGCAACTGCATCACTTCGCCAGGCGTCAGCAGCGGGCGAGCAGTCTCCTGGCGACTGACCATGACGTGCGAAAGCCAGGGCGCCAGCCGGTGGCCGGCGTAGTTGCGCATGGACCTGAGTTCCGTCGCCGTACCGAGCGCATCCGATATGCGTTTGGCCGTGCGCTCGTCGTTGGAGGAAAAGGCAATGCGCACATGGCAATTGTCGAGAATGGCGTTGTTCTCGCCATAGGCTTTGGAGATCTGGTTCAAGGATTGCGCGATCAGATACGCGCGGATGCCGTAACCCGCCATGAAGGCGAGCGCGGTCTCGAAGAAGTCGAGGCGGCCAAGAGCCGGAAATTCGTCTAGCATCATGAGCAGTTGGTACTTGCGGCTTTTCTTCGGGTCACCTTCCAGCCGCTCCGTCAGTCGCCTGCCGATCTGATTGAGCACCAGTCGCACCAGTGGCTTGGTGCGCGAGATATCCGATGGCGGCACCACTAGATAGAGCGACATCGGTCGTTCCGCATCCATGAGGTCGGCAATGCGCCAGTCGCAGGCCGATGTTGCCGAGGCAACCGTCGGATCACGATAGAGCCCGAGAAATGACATTGCGGTCGAGAGAACGCCAGAACGCTCGTTCTCTGACTTGTTCAGCACCTCGCGAGCCGCCGAGGCCACGACGGGATGGACCCGAGGTGTGTCCGCCGTGCCGAGGTGGTTGGTGGTCATCATCCGCAGCAGTGTCGCGGCAAACGAGCGTTGCGGATCCGACAGGAAAGTGGCGACGCGCGCGAGCGTCTTTTCTTCTTCCGCGTAGAGCACGTGCAAGATGGCCCCGACCAAGAGTGAATGACTAGTCTTCTCCCAATGATTCCGCCGCTCCAGCGCGCCTTCCGGATCGACGAGAATGTCCGCGATGTTCTGAACGTCGCGGACCTCATCTGAACCCCTGCGCACTTCCAGCAGCGGGTTATAGCGCGCCGATCTCGAGTCGGTCGGATTGAACAGGAGGCAGAAAGAGAACTTCGACCGCCAGCCGGAAGTCAGCTGCCAGTTCTCGCCTTTGATGTCGTGAATGACGGCCGAGCCGGTCCAGGAAAGAAGCGTTGGAACGACCAATCCCACGCCCTTGCCCGAACGTGTCGGCGCAAAGGCCATGACATGTTCCGGCCCGTCATGTCGCAGATAGTGATCCTTCAGTTTGCCAAGGAAAACGCCGGCCGGCTCAAACAGGCCTGCCTTCTCGATTTCCCGAGCCGCGGCCCATCGTGAGGAACCGTAGGTGGTGACCACCCCCCTCTGCCGCGCGCGCCAGAGGGAGCCAGCTATTGCGGCCGCACACCCCAAGAATCCGCTGGCTCCGGCAAGCATGCCGGCCTTGTCGAAGACCTCAGGCGCATAGGCGTCGAATTGAAACCACCATTCGAACAGTTTCCACGGCTTGTAGATCGGCCGGGCCGCCGCGGCAAACCATGGCGCGCCAAGCTGCGGCTGATACTCCAGCATGTGGGCGCACCATTGCGTTGCCGCCCATACGCCAACGATGACGATGGCGAACACAACGACTATCTGGCCGACAAGGAGCTTCGTCGGTGTCACGGGCACAGCCTCCACTGTTTGGTAGTAGATGGAAGCAGCATGACGTGACGTTTCAGAATATCGAAGATACCCAATATACGCGCCCGTGCGATGCAGTGAACGTTGCAGGCTTGGCAGACTGGGGCGCCAAGAAGTGTCATCGCGAAGGGCGAAGAGCGAATGACTTGTATGGTGCCGTTTCCAGACTGTCAGCATACCGGCGGCGGCAAAAAACTAAGCAGACGTCGATGGACTAGGTTGCTGCTGACCTGGACTCCAGGATTCTCACGTAGATTCGTCTGACCGGTCGCGATGAACACCCTACGAAAAGTAGGTTTCCGGACACCCCGATCTCAGTACTGATACAGCGCTTTTACCTACTCGCGGTCGAAGGCCCGTGCCATCTCGATAAAAGCTTTAAACGCCGCTGATGGATTTCGCCGGCCTGGATAATAAAGGCATAGGGGCGAGAGCGCTGGCGTCCAGTCTTGCAGGACGTGCACAAGCCGTCCCGACGCTATGTCTTCACGCACGTCTGCTTCCCACAGGAATCCTATCCCGATCCCTTCCAAGGCAGCCGTTTTCGTCAGGCTCGCTTCGTCGAGTGTGATCGGTCCTTTGACATCGATCTGGATCGATCGGCCGTCTCTTTCGAAAGGCCAGCGAAACAGCGCACCGTTGGGAAGCCTCACTCGAATACAGGAGTGAGAAAGAAGATCGGGAGGACTGACGGGCTGTTCACGCTTCTCAAAATATGTGGCAGACGCCACCACAGCGTAGCTTTGCGCGCGTCCGAACGGAACGGCGATCATGTCACTTGGGACAAGATCCGCACTGCGTATACCCAGGTCGAACCCTGCGGCAACGATGTCGATGATGCGGCCCTCGGTGACCACGTCGACATGCACCTTTGGATACTGTCTAACGAATTTGAGAACGAGAGGTGAGAGGGCTTCACGGGCGGCCATGGCGAACGCGTTGATGCGCAGGGTTCCCGAAGGGGTTTGCTGCTGCGACATCGCGCTGTCCATCGCCCCGTAGATGTCATCCATAGCTGGCCCGACCTGATCGACAAAGCTACGGCCGGCATCGGTCAGCGAGACACTGCGGGTTGTCCGGTTGAACAAGCGGATGCCGAGCTGTCGCTCGATCTTGCCGATCGCGTTGCTGATCGCAGTTGTCGAGAGCCCGAGTTCGAGTGCCGCGGCGCGGAACGATCCCTTGCGGGCAATGGCAAGGACAGCGTCGATCTCGGTCAGACTACGGCGTGGCATTGTTTCGATTTTCGTATCAACACATCCCAATTTGTCCAGATTATCGTATCGGATGTCAATCGCTAGATTTGCCGACATGAGGTTGGGAACCAAGCGTACCAGCCTCTGAAGCCGACAATCGGCAGGAGATGGAAATGAGCATCAAGCTACCCAAGCCCATAGCGGACTACTTCGAGGCAGACAGAGAACGGAATGCAGAAGCTGTCGCCCGGTCATTCACCGAAGGCGCCATCGTCAGGGACGAAGGTCACACATATGTCGGACAGGACTCGATCCGGCGGTGGAAAGCAGGCGCGTCAACGAAGTATACATACACCGTAGAGCCGTTCATGCTCGGCTCCGAAGGTTCTCGCACCGTCGTCACAAGCCACGTCATCGGCAACTTTCCCGGTGGCCCCGTGGATCTGAGATACTTCTTCATTCACGACGGCGAACAGATCACGGAACTGGAGATCGTGCTATGATCCCGTTCCTGACCCTTGAGGGTAAACGTGCCCTGATCACCTCAGGCACGCGTGGCGCCGGGGCCGCAACCGTCGCCCTGTTTCAGGAACTCGGCGCCCAGATCGTTACCAGTGCACGCTCCAATCCCGGCAGACTCGACGAAGCCGCCTTCGTGACGGCCGACCTGACAACACCCGAAGGGTGTTCTGCTCTCGCCAATGGGGTGCGCGAGCGGATGGGCGGCGTCGACATCATTGTCCACATGCTTGGCGGGTCGTCGGCGCCGGCGGGAGGCTTCATGGCTCTCAGCGATGCCGAATGGACCAGGGAGCTGGGGCTGAACTTGCTGCCAGCAATACGGCTCGATCGCGAGCTCGTGCCTGAGATGGTGGCCCGCGGCAGCGGCGTCGTGATCCATGTCACGTCGATACAGGGCGTGCTGCCATTGCCGGAGGCCACGACGGCGTATGCAGCCGCGAAGGCCGCGCTCTCCACCTACAGCAAGAGCCTGTCGAAGGAGGTTTCGCCGAAAGGCGTTCGCGTTGCCCGGGTCTCACCCGGCTGGATCGCGTCAGGGTCCTCTGTGCACCTGGCGGAGCGGCTGGGCAAGGAACATGGCGGCGATGTCGAAGCGGGCATGCGCATCATCATGGGTTCGCTCGGCGGCATCCCACTCGGCCGGCCATCGACACCCGAGGAGGTGGGAAGCCTGATCGCGTTCCTCGCTTCCGACCGCGCGGCCGGTATCACAGGATCCGAGTTCGTTATTGACGGCGGCACGATCCCGACAGTGTAGAAAGCGCACCGCTTGCGTCAGAAGGGAAGGCGCGCGTTCTCCTTTACCTCTTTCATGACGAAAAAGGTTCGCGTCTGGCGAACTCCTGGCAGCGCGATCAGCTTGTGTCCGTGAAGCTTGTTGAAGTCTGCCATGTCGCGCACGCGGATCTTCAGAAGGTAGTCGAAGTCGCCAGCCACGAGATTGCAGTCCAGGACTTCCTTCATTTTATGGACTGCGTCTTCGAATGCGCCAAAGCTCTCCGGCGTCGAGCGATCCAGCACGAAGCCGACCATCACCAGTGTGCCAAGCCCGACGGACAAGGGCGCTATCTCGGCACGCACTCCGGTGATGTGTCCTTCATCGAACAGGCGCTGCGTACGACGATGACATGTTGCAGCACTGACGTTCACACGGTTCGCCAACTCCGCATTGGTGAGTCTGCCATCGCCTTGTAGGGCGCGAAGCAGCCTGATGTCGGTGCGGTCGAGAATGGGCGTGGAAGATTCTTCCATAATTCCTCGAAATTTGATTTGCACATCTCTGATCAGCCTTGATTATCCCGATTGCTGAAGAATTTTCAATCAAATTAGAGAGCACATTTCACTGCGTTTCACATACATTTTTTCCAATGAAAGTGACAATTGAGGGCATAGGAATGTCGCTACTCGAAAAGTTCGAACGCTATCCGCTAACGTTTGGGCCCACCCCGATCGAGCATCTTCCGCGGCTGAGCGCAGCGCTTGGAAACAAGGTGCAGATCTACGCCAAGCGCGAAGACTGCAATTCCGGTCTGGCGATGGGCGGCAACAAGCTGAGAAAGCTCGAGTACATTATTCCGGACGCGATCGCTTCCGGCGCGGACACTCTGGTTTCGATCGGCGGCGTTCAGTCGAACCACACCCGCATGGTGGCAGCAACCGCCGCGAAAATCGGCATGAAATGTGTCGTGATCCAGGAGAGGTGGGTGCCGCACCATGATGCGGTCTATGACCGGGTAGGCAACATCCTGATGACGCGACTGATGGGCGCTGACAGTCGGCTAGTGCACGACGGCTTCGACATCGGCATTCGCAAAAGCTGGGAAGACGCGATCCGGTCGGTGAAAGACGCCGGCGGAAAGCCCTATCCCATTCCGGCCGGTGCTTCAGTCCATAAATACGGCGGGCTCGGCTATGTCGGCTTTGCAGAAGAGGTTGCTCGACAGGAAGAGCAATTGGGTTTCGCGTTTGACTACATCATTGTCTGTGTTGTCACCGGCTCTACCCAAGCAGGCATGATTGTTGGTTTTGCGGCACAGGATCGTGCTGACAAGGTTATCGGAATTGATGCCTCCGGCACGCTCGAACAGACCCGCTCGCAGGTCCGCCGCATCGTCGACGACACCGCTAGCCTCGTCGGACTCGGGCGCTCCGTTCGCGACGAAGAGATCGTGATCAAACCAGACTACGCTTATCCAGCCTACGGCATTCCGTCCGAAGCAACCAACGACGCGATCCGCCTTGCAGCCCGGACCGAGGCGATGATCACAGACCCGGTCTACGAGGGGAAGTCGATGCAAGGTCTGGTCGATCTGACCCGGAAAGGGTTTTTCGCCGAAGGCTCGAAGGTGCTCTACGCACACCTCGGCGGCGCCCCCGCCATCAATGGATACAGTTCCTACTACAAGGACGACGGCGCCAATCCCGTGAACACGCCGCTGAAAGACCAGTCATCCGCAACAGAACGAGATCAGGGTCCGAACATCACTGATTACCCGCCTATGTTCCCGTAGGCCTTCCAACTCGCCATAAATCCTGTCGATCTGCGCCCGGCAACGCCGGCGTGAACCCTTCTGCGTGCGTTTGGTGAGGGCGTACGCGACCGGCGGAGGTGAAGTCCTTAGAACCGGACCAAACAATCGCTCATCTCCCAAAACTGAAAAGGAACTTGCAATGAAAACCGCAACGAAAAGCCTCTTGGCGGTAACCGCACTGACGGCAGGCCTCGCGTCAACCGTCACGTCCCAGGCAGCCGACCGCATCCCCGACACGCAGACTGTTAAAAACGTCGTGCTGGTGCACGGGGCGTTTGTCGACGGTTCCGGCTGGCGCGGCGTTTATGACGAACTCACACAGCGTGGCTATCGCGTCACGATCGTTCAGAACCCGTTGACCTCGCTTGAGGACGATGTGGCAGCAACCAAGCGTGCTCTCGACCGGCAGGACGGTCCAACGGTTCTCGTCGCCCATTCCTGGGGCGGGACCGTCATCACCGAAGCAGGTATGGACCCGAAAGTCACCAGTCTCGTTTACGTCTCGGCGCTGTCGCCTGAGGCCGGTCAAACAACTGCCCAGCAGTATGAAGGGTTTGCTCCGGCCACCGAATTCGTACTCGAGACGACCGATGACGGTTTCGGCTACGTGAAATCTGAAAACTTCAAATCCGGCTTTGCCCATGACGTTAGCGAAAGGGACGTGGCCTTCATGAGGGACTCGCAGGTCCCGATCAACATGTCGGCTTTTGGCACCAAGCTCAAAAATGCGGCATGGCGGTCGAAGCCATGCTGGGCTGTTATCGCCACCGAGGACAAGGCATTCGACCAGGCTATGCTCCTGCACATGGCAGAGCGAATCCGCGCAAAAATCACCAAAGTCTCCGCAAGCCACGCGCTCTTCATGACTCAGCCGAAGGTCGTGGCCGAGACGATCGACCAAGCAGCGCAATCGGCCTCCCAGTGGTCGCAAGTGAGCTGGATGTCGTTAAAGACATTCGGACTATTGCGACGAACCGGGAATTTCAAACCAGGTGTTACGACTACAACGGTCGGAGGGAATCCACTTTCTCCGGCCGTTCCGCGGCTTTGAAATCCCAACAATAAATCACACGGGTCATCAAAAAAGCCATTACGTATTTCTAGGAACCCGCTGAACAAACGTCTGCTTTTAGGCTTCCGTGACCGCACCCTGAACGTCCGAAATCGGGCGCAAGCAGTGGTTGGCGAAGTAAAAAGATCGAGAACTGTTCCTGTCGCGATAACGCCACCGCCAGTGCCGGCCGATTGCCCCGATTGGAACAACGGGCCCTGTATTCGGCCGTACGCTGCTCGGACTTGAATTACTCGTCCGGCTTCTGCAGAACGGGCGACGAGGCATTGATGGTTTCTTGAAATTCCCGGAGACGCGAAACGACTTTGTCGAACGACAGTGGCTTTTCATCGAACATCATCGGCGGCATGCCACGGTGGTCGGAGCGCAGGTCCGCAGTCGCATTTCGGAAGGCACAAGCTGAAGCGTCCCGGGCCACCCCCGTATCGTAGCTCGCCCAGCTAGAGCGGAAAAAGACCGCCTTGTGCTTGGCTACCTGTTCGAGCAGCTCAAAGTCCAAGGCCGCACCCTTCCCATCTTCGGTGTCGAGCAGCATCGCTATGTTGTGGTGATGCCGCGAGAGATATTGCGGCGTCGGCGTTTCCTCGGGCCTGTGCGCCTCGGCATGGAGGGCGGTTATCTTTCCCATAAAGTCCGCCGAACCGACTGTGGAATCCGGATTCTCGAAGAAATCTGGAAAATCTTCCGCCGCATAGGAACGGGTCGTCTCTGTCGGTAGGCCATGGGTCGCCACGGGCGCCGAACTCGAGCTGAACCCTCGGAGTGGTGTTGGCCATGCCTTCGTACTCTACCGCGGCCGGCGCGGTCGGATAATGAAAGTTGATCGTCTGTAGATCGCCTGCGTCGATCTTAAGGGACCATTCGCCCTTCGTCGGCTCGCCGAGATGTCCGCCGATTGCTGCGCGCAGCGCCGGCAGCAGCTTCTCTGCGACGTGCATTTCGACATCGCCGACGAGCTCCTCGACAAGCCTGCCGGCCTGTTCTGCTGATCCCGTCCCGCTCGGGATCACGATCGCCGATATAGCCGAGCTCGGCGCGGTCGAACCACAGATCTATGTCCTCTGAGAATCTGCGATCGCGCCGTAAGCTTTGGATAAGGACGTTCCGCTTTTGAAGAGCAAGGTGGGCGTCCTCCTTTGGCACCTCGAAGAGTCGTCTCAAAGTCCCGCAGACCCAGAAGTCCTTCTCTAAGATAGTATTGCCAACGCCGCGGGTCGCGCCCGTTTCGCCGAACAGCGCGGAGCGTTCGTGTGCCGGCAAGAGGGCAACCTTATTCAACCAGGGCACCCACTGCGTTGTTGGCGATGGCGACGAGCGTGGCCGCATCCATGCGGGTGCCCGAATGGCGCCAGCGACAAGTGCTTTCTTGTCGCTCACCGATGGCTGGCGCGCGGCCACCTGCGCGACGTCATGCGCACGCATTGGACCCAGGTGGCGCAGAGCCTGCACGACGGTGCCAGCGGCGCTGCCCGGGGCGATCAGATGCTTCGGGGAGGCGTGACGCAGATCCACAACCCCCTTGCCGAGCACAACGCGGCGGGAAGGGCCATCGGTAAGGCAAGTGCTCCTGGCCGGAACTTGGGTGCAGAGGCCAAGCACGTGCGCAGCGCGAGCGCCCGCGATCTGCACCCGCGAGCCGATCTCGCGAGCGAGCGCCTAGGCGACGTCGCGAGAGCGGGCCCAACCCCAGGCGCGTTATTCCAAAGGAGCAGGGACAACTTGCGGGGGTATTGCCGACTTCCACGTTGGATACTGGCGGCATGGGTCCATTTGCATGTTGCCAACTGAATCACCAAGTGCCCGAGTTGCACGCGGCCAGCGGAATGAGCAAGCTGCGCCGTGTTCATGAATAGGTGGGGGCCGGTATTTTGCCGATGCTCTAATCGATTATAGTTGTGAAGAGCAGTTTCGGCCGTTTACTTGCCCCACAAGTCCCCATAAAAGGAGACAGCATCGATTCGATGTTATCCCTTGTCTTTCGCGTACTCGCGGTCCGTGGCGCCGAGTGGACGATTGAGGACCGCCAGCCCGCTCACCAGCAGGTCTGCACTGGCGGCTTGGGCCCGTTGGTAAGCCACAGGAGTAGGACAATGTCGAAGGATTCGGGCAAGGGCGAAAATCACGGCGGCGGCCCCGGGAAGATCGAGATGACGGTGGTGGTGAACGGCCAGCCCACACAGGTCGAAGCCAATCCCAACCAGCCGCTTCACGTCGTCCGCACCAAAGCGCTTGAAAATACGCAGAACGTCGCCCAACCGGCCGAGAATTGGGAATTCAAGGACGAGGCCGGCACCTTGCTCGACGTCGACAAAAAAGTTGACGATTTCGGTTTCGCGACCACTGTGACCCTGTTCCTCAGCCTGAAGGCGGGCGTCGCAGGTGCCTGAACTCCAAACTGTTGACCCGGAGGTGTCCCGAGCGAAGTTCGATCGTCAGATCGGCTGGTTCCAAACACAAGCAGGTATTTACCGGGCTCAGGGTTGTTTCCTGATCGAGGCGAGCTTCCCGACGGCCTTCTTCATCTTCGTACCGCCGAAGATAAAGCCACAGATCATCGGTGCAGCTGTCGAGATCGACTTCTCCAATTACGACCTCCGACCTCCGTCGGTGGTCTTCGTAGACCCCTTTATACGCCGGCCGATTGCCCGGAAAGATTTGCTGCTCAGGATGCTGAGACGACCGCATCTACCCGGAACCCCACCGGATATGATTTTGGTCCTCATGCAGCAGAACGCTCTGTCGCTGTCGGACTTCATCCAGGCCAACAGTGCGGAACACACGCCATTCCTGTGCATGTCAGGCGTCCGGGAATACCACGACAATCCAGCCCATTCAGGTGATTCATGGCTTCTCCACCGGGGTTCTGGCGAAGGCTGTTTGGCCTTCATCCTGGACAAGATCATCACGTACGGGACCGGTCCCGTGGAGCAGCTTCAGTATCAGTTCCAAATCTCAGTGGGAGCCATGATAGCACCCCTACCCGCCATTCCAGAATGACCGAGCTCAAGGATGTCGGGACAGTCGCTCTTCCCCGAGACTGTCTTTCAAGTGTCCAGGCGCACCTGCGCTCAGTTGGGCGACAGGGCCATGAGGGGATGGCGCTCTGGGTCGGCGTTCAGCAAGACCAACACTTTGGCGTAACAGAGACCGTTATCCCGGCACAGCGTCACATTCGGACGGGCGACGGCGTTTGCGTGATAGTTCCGGCCGAAGAACTACACCGGCTCAATGTCTGGCTCTACAAGAGCAGCCTTAAACTCTTCGCCCAGATCCATAGCCATCCGGGCCGAGCCTACCATTCGACGACCGACGACGCCTACGCGGTCGCTACCACGGTTGGGTGTCTGTCGCTGGTGGTGCCCAATTTCGCCCGCGAGCCTTTCGATCTTGCTCGGGTCGCCGCCTATCGACTTGACGCGAAGGCGAACTGGAATGAGGTCCCATCCGCGGCACTCAGGCGGATGATCGCGATAACGGGTTGAACGATGGCACTCGCTAACTTCATCGACCGCGCCGCCACGGCAGCTTCTCAGGTGCTGGCCGACTTTCATCTATGCGACTTCAAAGCAGCCCTCGAAAAGCAGGTCGTGGCTGTGGCCTTCGACAGCCAAGCCGCTTCGTGTACCGAGGGCCAGGCGACGCTTGACCTTACGGTCAGGTTGCTTGCCAGACTGTATCCGGTTCTGGCCATACTCCCGCTGGATATGGCCGCGAGCTCTCAAGCCCAAGCGCTCGAGCGCTTGGCAAAGTCGATCAATCCAAAAATCAGCATCCGGCGTTCCGGCAAGTATGCGACGGTCTGTGTAGCTGCAGGCGCGGTGCACCCATCACTTCGGTGCCCAACCTTTTTCATGGGATCGCAGGGTTGGGCGGCAAAGCTGTCGTGTACGGACCCGGTGGGCTCTGGCTCGAGCTTGCTGCCCTATGGAGCTGGCGCCGCAAGCTGCTTCGCCGCGGCCAACGTCTTTCGAACCATCTTTGCTTCCCAGCTGACCGGCGCCGAGCTGGACGAGAACATCGACCTCTCTTTATGCACGTACAACAAGAGCAACGCCGGCGATTCCAGCCCCTTAAATTTCCCTGTCGACCTTGGCGAAACGCACCTCGTTGGGCTCGGCGCGATAGGCCATGGCTCGCTCTGGGCGCTGGCGAGGCAATCCGGTCTGTCGGGGCGCCTGCATGTAGTTGATCACGAAGCTATCGAACTCTCAAACCTGCAGCGCTACGTGTTGGCAGGTCAGGCGGAGGTCGGCCTCTCTAAGGCGGCCCTAGCAACCCACGCCCTTCGGTCCACCGCCCTTGAGGTCGAGGCGCACCCTATGAAGTGGGCAGAATATGTTGCGCGCCGGGGCGACTGGGTATTCGACCGAGTGGGTGTGGCGCTTGACACCGCCGCCGACCGTCTAGCTGTCCAAGGTGCTCTGCCCCGATGGATCGCGAACGCCTGGACTCAGGAGCAAGATCTAGGCATCTCGCGGCATGGTTTCGATGACGGCCAGGCTTGCCTTTGCTGCATGTACATGCCGACCGGGAAATCCAAGGACGAACACCAACTGGTCGCGGAGGAACTCGGAATGCCGGAAGCACACGAGGAGGTAAAAGCGCTCCTTCAGACCAATACCGGAGTCCCCAATGAGTTCGTAGCTCGGGTGGCTACGGCGATGGCTGTGCCGTTTGAGCCGCTCGCCGCGTTTGTTGGCCAGCCCCTCCGTTCCTTTTATCAGCAGGTTATCTGCGGCGGCCTAGTGTTCCAGCTTAGCGATGGAAGTCGTCTCGTTCGAACTGTGGTTCCGATGGCCTTTCAATCAGCGCTTGCCGGGATCATGCTTGCCACAGACCTGGTCAAGCATAGTGCGGGTTTTCCGATGAGTCCGACGACCAGCACTCGCGTGAATCTACTGCGCGCCCTTGGTTCTCACCTCCATGATCCGAAAGCCAAAGATTCCAGCGGCCGCTGCATCTGCAGCGATGAGGATTTCGTTGCCGCCTACAGGCTGAAATACGGCTGTGCCGCTGAACAGCTGAGCAACGGGTCCGCCTAAAAAGATCTGAAGTCTTCGTTACCGCGGACGGCGCGCTGTCAAGCGCTCGCCGATGTTTTTGACCACGATCGATTGCCTGATGAGAGTGCGGGGCGGATACTATGACACGCTCGGCCCGCTGCTTTGTCAATGTTAGGCCCAGAACCCACGACAGAGATCCTTGAGCGACGGCTCGCCGTTTAACGTTTTTTGTACTGTTATCTACGTTCGACCATATTCGTCGTCGAAGCGAACGATATCATCCTCGGCGAGATAATCGCCGCTCTGCACTTCAATGATAACCAGGTCAATTCTGCCTGGGTTCTCGAGCCGATGCTTATGGCCGCAGGGGATGTAAGTAGATTCGTTTGTCCCCAGGAACAACTCCTGCTCGCCATTGACGATTTTGGCGGAGCCGCTGACCACGACCCAGTGCTCCGAACGATGATAGTGCATCTGCAGGCTCAACTGGCGACCGGGCTTCACCTCGATGCGTTTGATCTTGAAGCGCTCGCCTTCCTCCAGAACCGTATAGGTACCCCAGGGCCGGTGTACCGTGCTATGGACCAGATGAGCTTCATGTCCCGAAGCCTTGAGGCCCTCGAAGAGCTTCTTAACGTCCTGAACGCGGTCGCGGGATGTGACAAGCAAAGCGTCCGGGGAATCCACGATCACCAGATCGCTTACGCCCACCGTGCCGATGACGCGCTTGTCGGAGCTCACATAGGTGCCGGTCGTGTCGACCATGTGCACATCGCCGCGTATCCTGTTCCCGCTTTCGTCGGGGGCGATCAAATCGGCCATTGCGTTCCAAGATCCGATGTCGTTCCAATCCATGTCGCAGGGAATCACGGCAAGTCTGTTAGTCTTCTCCATGACAGCGTGGTCGAGCGAGATTCGCGGCGCGGAACCGAAATGCTCAGGCGCGAGTTCGATTTTGGCATAGCCTTGGCATTGACTGGCGCGGCCGTTCTCATAGCTGTCGGCGACGGCCTGGAGCACCTCGGGACAATGCAAAACCATCTCGTCGAGCATGGTTTGCGCACTGAAGCAGAAGATGCCGGCGTTCCAGAAGAAGCGTTGAGACGCGACATAGGCTTTGGCTGTCTCCAGATCCGGTTTTTCAACGAAACGGACGACGTTCTCACCATCTGCTTCGATGTAGCCGAATGCCGTGTCCGGTCTGGTTGGGGTGACGCCCAATGTGGCGATCCGCCCGAGCTTCGCATGTTCCATGGCCAGGCCCATGACGTCTAGAAACGCAGGCAGGTTGCTAATCAGGTGATCGGCCGGGAAGACGCACAGGATCGCGTCAGGGCCTTGCGTTGCCCTCGCATGGATCGCGGCTGCAGCCACGGCGGCGGCCGTATCCCGAGCTTCGGGCTCGAGCAGAAAGGTGCGTGGCAGGACCACGGAATCCAGTTCGTCAAATTCGTCCTTGGTCAGGAAGAGGTGGTCCCCGGATGTCACAGCGACGAGTTCCACGACACCTTCTATCGAAGCGGCGCGCAGCACAGTCTGCTGAATGAGAGAATATCCATCCGCCACTTTGAGGAAAGGTTTGGGGTGCGATTGCCTTGAGGCGGGCCATAGCCGCGATCCGGCTCCGCCGCTGATGATCACGGGAATGACTTTCATAACCAACCTCAATTTCGTCTCTGGAGTGATCGCCCGCGTTCTTTCGAGCGTCAGCGTCACGATCGCCGTCGCTCTGGCTTGTCTGCGGCCCCCGCGTAACAGCGAAGTTCTGGCGCGTTGCAGGCGGCGTCAGATGACGACGCTATCGGTAATGTACGACGCCTCCACTGGCGTCGGTGAGAAATGCGCATTCAACTATGCCTTTGGTTGCGTCTGCCGAATTGCGCAGGTGGCGGGTCTTAACTGAGATCAGAGACTTGGCTGCCTTCTATCAAAGTCAAACGACTTGGCTCTTTCAGATCGAATTCAATTACCCGTGGTGCGAAAAGGCGTGCATATCGTGTAAAGGCGCTCGTCGGGGGAAACCGAATTACGGTATCGCAGCGCCCGAGAAGATACATCTCAACGAGGGCGGAAATTCCGCCGTCAATCCCGAGTGCTGCAGTGTGTAAGGGGCCACCTTGATTGGATCCGAAGTGCTTCGGGACAGTGAGCAGATCGGGAAACCTGGCCGACAGAAGATCCAGTATCCGCGCGCTGTCCGTGCATAAGAACAGCCGCACAGGCCTGGGGTGCGGTAACGCCTTAGCCTTGTCAATTGCAGCGCACACTTGCCGAACGGCGAGCTCCGGATCGGCCCAGTAGGGCGCATGCTCCATGATGTCTTCACCGTTACCGTGCCGAACATGAATCCCGATGATGCTGTGCCCCTCAAAACATTCCTGATAAATGGCATCTATGCGCGCTTGAATTTCTGGCCGAGGCTTGACACTCTGGAACACCTGCCGCTCTGCATCCTCATCGCACCGCCACATCAGACAAGCGTCACACACTACTGTGTTCGCTTCGACATCGTGTTCGGCCTGAAAGAGCTCGCCCAACTCATCGCGCTCTTGGAAAATCTGCTCATCTGGCCGGTAAAGGCACTCGATCGCCGGCCTGTTCCACCACTCCGGGAAGAATGGACCAGGGAAGGAAAGGTCGTTGATCCGGTCGTCGGAAATAGCCGGCACGCCAGCGATGTCATTGATCGGCTGGAAGAACACCGGAAACGCATTTGTGAAGGGTTGGTCGAGGTAGCAGGCCCCCCGCCAGTCGATGACTAGAGTTCGTCCCGACCGCTGCGCGTAGCGCCAAGCGGCCGCCAATGACCACAGACAATCACCGAACCCCGTACGCCTCCGAGAGACGACGAACCGGCGCTTTTCCAATCCACTAACATGCATTTTCGGAAATCTCGTTCAGAGAGGAGGTTGCCCGGTTTGGTATCCTTAGTCGACACGTAGACCCTGACGCCGGGCGCTTGGCAGAGGCCGGGCCATAGGGCAGAAGAGCTCACTCAGCACTGCCCACTAATCCCGTGACGCTCGCACAGCTTGAAGCCGATGCCCTCGCTTCCGGTTCAGCCTTCTCTACTGGGCCTCCGCGGCATATGTAAAATCTATTGAGTGGATGCCGGCCATCCATGTGTTGGATGCCATGATGAAGGGCTCGGCTGACGCGGGCCCGGCCAATAGAGCCGAAACAGCCGGGAAACGCTGCGACACTGCCTGCCGAAGCAAATCATTCCGTCGACGCCGTACGCCAAGGTGCAAGGCTGCATACAGCAACCGGTACCGGGCGAGATGAGGTCGACGGCTCGACGCGCCTGGAGCCAGCTGATCGACAGAATCTGCAGTCGGCTCCCAAAGTTCTGCACGACCTGTGCCGGATGCTGTGGTGAGGGCTCGGGGCCACGAACTTTGTCCTCGCCCCGAACGGAAGCTCGCGCCTCCGACTCCGGGCCGGCGATGCGCTCTCGCTGCTCGGTCAGACCATCCATTCTGTGGATGCACTTTATCCAAACAATCGATTTCACTGATCCAAACAATTCCCATTAGAAGACGCTGAAGCAAGAAAGAAAGGCGTCCTCACTCGCTGATAGATGAGCAAATCAGCTGCAAGGTGCTTGGAGTACAGTCGCTCACGGCGTGAGCTGAGCGGCACTCTGACCGCATGTACGAATCCGTCAGGTTAGCGGCGCAACTCTATTTTGCTGTGACTCCAAGCAAGAGCAGGTGTGCTCGGCTGGCGGACTGTCAATGACGAGCCGCGCGCCGCATCTGTCGAAGTGCTCCATAGAGCACGGGGCGGGCCGCACATTGTGTCGGCGTGGCGAGCCGAAGCCGAAACTTTAAAACTTTAATAGAGCAGGAATAGAATGGGTGATAGCAGGAAAGTTGCTCTTATTACGGGCATAACTGGACAGGATGGTGCCTATCTTGCCCGTCTTCTTCTCAAAAAAGGCTACGTCGTTCATGGGATTAAGCGACGTTCCTCTTCCTTCAACACGGGTCGTATCGAAGACCTCTACCAAGACCCGCACGAATCCGATCCGCGCCTAGTCTTGCATTACGGTGATCTCACTGATTCGACTAACCTCATCCGCGTGGTTCAGGAATCTCAGCCAGATGAAATTTACAACTTGGCTGCTCAGAGCCATGTCCAGGTGTCGTTCGAAACACCTGAGTACACAGCGAACGCGGACGGTATCGGTACATTGCGACTTCTTGAGGCGATTCGCCTCCTCGGTCTGACGGACAAGACCCGCTTCTATCAAGCCTCGACTTCAGAGCTATACGGCCTCGTGCAGTCCGTACCGCAGAACGAAACGACGCCCTTTTATCCGCGCAGCCCTTACGCCGCCGCCAAGCTCTACGCCTACTGGATGGTCGTCAATTATCGCGAGGGCTATGGTATGCACGCTTCCAACGGCATTCTTTTTAATCACGAAAGCCCCCTTCGTGGCGAAACTTTTGTGACGCGCAAGATCACACGCGCTGCCGCTGCTATCTACCTGGGCAAGCAGGACAAGCTTTATCTCGGCAATCTCGATGCTCAACGCGATTGGGGCCATGCGCGTGAGTACGTGCGAGGTATGTGGATGATGATGCAGCAGGATCAACCGGATGATTACGTGCTGGCTACGGGTAAAACGACCCCTGTCCGCCAATTCGTCGAGTGGGTCTTCGAAGATGTCGGCGTCGAGATCGAATGGCGTGGCCAGGGAGTCGACGAAAAGGGCTATGATGTAGAGACCGGCAGATGCCTAGTCCAAGTAGACCCACGCTACTTCCGCCCCACGGAAGTCGATCTTCTCCTGGGTGACGCTACCAAGGCGAAGGAGAAGCTCGGTTGGGTGCATGAGACATCCGTGCGCGAGCTTGCCGCGGAAATGGTCCGGGAAGACCTAAAGGTCATGCAGACATCGGTAATAATGAAGGAAGCGTAATGTATGATCTGAAGGGAAAAACCGTGTGGGTCGCGGGCCACAAAGGTATGGTAGGCAGCGCTGTTGTACGCCGCCTCGCGTCTGAACACTGCAAAGTTGTGGCCGCCCCTCGGGAAGAGCTAGATCTCAAGCGACAGACTGAGGTCGAGAACTTCGTGGCAGTGACGAAACCGGACGCTATTGTCATGGCGGCGGCAAAGGTAGGCGGTATTCTCGCGAACTCTACCTATCCGGTCGACTTTCTTTACGACAATCTGGTGATCGAGTCCAATATCTTCGCGGCAGCCCACGATAACAATGTCGACCGCGTCCTCTTCCTCGGCTCGTCTTGCATCTATCCGAAGATGGCACCCCAGCCGATTCCTGAGAACGCGCTCTTGACCGGGCCACTAGAGCGAACCAACGAATGGTACGCCGTCGCCAAGATCACCGGCATCAAACTGGCTCAAGCCTATCGTCAGCAATATGGCCGCGACTACATCTCGGCTATGCCGACGAATCTCTACGGGCCAGGTGACAATTATGACTTGCAGTCAGGCCACGTCATTCCAGCGCTGATCCGGAAAGCGCATGAAGCTAAGCTCATAAGTGATAAGCAAATCACCATCTGGGGCACGGGCACACCACGCCGGGAATTCATGCACGTGGACGACTGCGCCGACGCATTAGTCTTCCTTCTGAAGAACTACTCTGGCCATGACCACGTCAATCTCGGCTACGGACAGGACATCACGATCCTAGAGCTGACCAGAATGATCTGCGGTGTAGTCGGATTTACTGGGGAGATCGTGCATGATAACTCTAAACCCGACGGCACACCGCGAAAGCTGATGAGCGTCGACAAGCTGCGCACTTTGGGATGGGCGGCAAAGATCAGTCTCATGGAAGGCATCGAGAGTGCCTATCATGCATTTCTGAACGGCAGCTACACCGAACGGCGATAGACAATGAGGATTTGCTGCATCTCAGGCCTGTGGCGCTTTTGCGACCCAGAGCATGAATTGGGACGGAGACAACTCGATTGGCGAGCATTCATGTGAGGCAGCGGCGAGGAGGCCCTGCCGGACCTCAGCGCCATCCGCCCGAATCGTCGCCGTGAATGTCACGGTGCGCTGCCCTTGCTGACGCCGACCGCATCAATCCTCACAAAAGCGTAGCCGTCGAGAACCGAACCCGTCAATGGTAACGAGATGTACTTCTGTTTTTATCGCAGGCATTTGTCGGTAGGCATTCCGAACAGGCCAAGGTTTGAGTAAAAACACGGTCAGCAACGTCGGACTAGGTATGAATTTCGGAACAAGTGGATTACGGGGCCTAGCGACAGAATTGGCAGGAGCCGCCTCTGCCCTATATGCAACGGCATTCGCGACATTCCTGTTGGAATCCGGCCTGGCCAGAATTGGCGACGAGATACTCATAGGGCGCGACTTTCGCGCCTCGAGTCCGGCCATCGCCGCCGTCTGTGCGGCGGCGCTGTCCGCGCTCGGCTTCATCGTGGTCGATTGCGGCGCAGTCCCCACCCCTGCCCTGGCACTGTATGCTCAGGCGCGTAAGAGTGGTTGTTTGATGATCACAGGCTCGCACATTCCGGCCGACCGTAATGGAATAAAATTCTATCGACCCGACGGTGAGATCGACAAAGGTGATGAGCGGGAGATAACGCGCATCGCCTTGCAGTTGGAGAAGCGCGGATACGTCCTTGAAGGTGCTGTTGCACGTCGGCAGCACCGGGAGGCCGAATGCAAGGCCTTGTTCATGGCGCGCAATCGAAAGCTTATGGAGATTAATGCTCTAAAGGGCTTAACGGTGGGCGTATATCAGCACAGCACAGTCGCGCGCGATCTCTTGGTTGACATTCTCTCATATCACTGTGCGACGGTCGTAACCCTGGGACGTTCGGAAGTTTTCATTCCTGTCGACACTGAAGCGGTCTCTGACGAGACTGCTCAACAGTTCAAGCTCTGGGCCAAAGAGCATCGGCTTGATGCGGTCGTCTCGGCAGATGGCGATGGTGACCGCCCACTGGTAGCTGACGACCACGGAGACCCCCTTCGCGGTGATTTGTTAGGCCTGATTACGGCGAACTTCCTGCAAGCGAAGGCAGTCGTCACGCCGGTCACATCAAACTCTGGTATCGAGACCGCAGGTTCTTTTAAAGTCGTGCGTACCAAGGTTGGATCGCCATTTGTTATTGCTGCCATGCTCGATTTGGTTGCGTCGGGTCACGAGCGCGTGGTTGGTTTCGAAGCAAACGGTGGTTTGTTGACCGGCACGGACTTTGACCCGAACGGAACTAAACTGCCAGCGCTACCTACACGCGACAGTTTTCTCCCCATCCTGGCGGCACTTTCCCTTGTTAATACAAGTGGGCAGCCACTGTCGGAGATTGGCAGTTCCTTTCAATTGCCGGCGGCGGCGGCGGATCGCTTGGAAAATTTTTCCGTCGAAAGCAGCACTCGCCTCATGACATACCTTCGTACAGCGGAAACTAACATCGCCGCCTTCGTCGGGTCGATTGGAGTGGTAAGCAAGGTTAGCGATGTTGACGGACTTCGTATCACTCTCGCGGATAAGCGTGTCTTGCATTTGCGACCATCCGGAAATGCCCCGGAAATGCGGTGCTACGTCGAAGCCGAAAATCGGGAGGACGCGGAGCTTTTGCTCCAGACTGGATTGAATCGAATTCGTAATTGGACGCAAGGCTAAATAAAAGCCGCCTCCCTGCGTATTCCAGGTGACCCTCGGGGTCGCACAAGCTACTCAAGCGCGATCAGAACGTCCACAGTGTCCCGGCCCCTGTCCGCTTTGAAGCGAACCGGAACGCCCGTGGAAACAGCCGATCCGTACCAGCCACGGAGCATCCGGTAGCTCATGGTCAAGGCAGCGCCTTCCGGTAGCGAACAGCCGGTCCCGCACTGACCGCCTGCGCCGCATGTACGATGGCGTTGGTGTCCAGGCCGTGGTGACGGTATAGGTCCGCAATAGTCCCCGTCTGGCCGAACTGCTCGACCCCGAGCGCCTTCACGCGATGCCCGTTAACCCCACCGAGCCACGCGAGCGTCGCCGGGTGGCCGTCGATCACGGTGACGATGCCGCAGTCACGCGATAGCGGCGCGAGCAGCCGCTCGATATGACTCAGGGCGCCGATCGCGCCACGCTGCCGGGCACGTTCCGCCGCCTGCCAGCCCGCATTAAGCCGGTCCGCGGAGGTGATCGCGAGCAGCCCGACATCGCGCCGGTCCTCCGCCAGAAGACCCGTCGCGGCAATCGCCTCCGGCGCGACGACGCCTTGATAAGCAATGACGACACTCGCGTTGGGCCCAGGCGGACGCAGCCAATAGGCGCCATTGACGATGTCCCGCGCGAGCGCCGGGTTCATGTCGCGCGGCGTCTGCTCGAGCGGCCGGGTTGACAGGCGAAGATAGACCGATCCTCCGGTCTGATCACGCAGCCACGTCGTCTCATCCGGATCCCCCTCGCCATTACGTTGCATGTAATCGAAGGCAAAGCGCATGATCACGGACAGTTCGTCGACGAAGGCCGGTTCGAAGGCGCAAAGCCCATCCTGCGCCATGCCGATCAATGGGGTGCCGATCGACTGGTGTGCTCCGCCCTCGGGCGCTAGCGTCACGCCCGAGGGCGTTGCGACCAGCATGAAGCGCGCATCCTGATAGCAGGCGTAGTTTAGCTGGTCGGCCGATCGGTAGATGAAGGGATCATAGACTGTCCCGATCGGCAGCAGGCGCACGCCATTGATCGAGTGCGAGAGACCGAGCGCCCCGAGCATGATCATCAGGTTCGACTCGGCGATCCCGAGCTCGAGGTGCTGCCCCTTCGGCCCAAATTCCCAGGTAAAGGTCGACGGAATGCGTTCGGCCTTGAAGGTGTCCGCCATGGTCTCCCGGGCGAAAAGGCCGCGCCGGTTGACCCAGCCACCGAGATTGGTCGAGACCGTCACATCGGGCGAGGTGGTGACAATGCGGTCGGCAAGCAGACTGCGCTCGCGTGCGATGTCGTTCAGGATCTGGCCGAACCCCATCTGGGTCGAGAGCGGCTTGCCGGGCTGCCCCGGTGACGGAAGGGTTTCAGGCACCGGCACCGACGGCGCAGACAGCCTCCTATGCCCCTCACTGAAGAACGGCGCCTTTGCGAAGAAGGCGTCAAGTTCCGCTTCCGGCAAGGTGGCGGCCGCCCATTTGTCCCACTCCTCACCCCGCTTTACGCCCATTTGCAGGCGGTAGTCTTCCATCTGCGTGGGCGTCATCTGCCCCGCGTGGTTGTCCTTGTGTCCGGCAAGCGGCAGACCGTAGCCCTTGATGGTGTAACAGATGAAGCAGACGGGACGGTCATGCCTGGACGCCGCCTCGAAGGCTTCGAGGAGGCTCGGCATGTCATGCCCGCCAAGGTTCGTCATCAACGCCTGCAACTCGTCGTCGGAGCGGCGTTCGATCAGAGTGGTGACCGGCCCTTGGTCTCCGATCTCGTCGAGCAGCCGCTTGCGCCAGGCAGCACCCCCTTGGAAGGTCAGCGCCGAATAGAGCTGGTTCGGACAGCGCTCTATCCACTCGAGCAGCTTCTCGCCCCCCGGCTCGGCAAAGGCAGCCTCTTGCAGAGCCCCGTGGCGCAGGACCATCACGTCCCAGCCGAAGTTGCGAAAAATCTGCTCGAAACGCTGCCAGAGGCCCTCCCGGATCACGGCGTCGAGCGACTGGCGATTGTAGTCGACCACCCACCAGCAGTTCCTGAGCCCGTGCTTCCAGCCTTCGATCAGGGCCTCGTAGATGTTGCCCTCATCCATCTCGGCGTCGCCGATCAGGCTGACCATTCGGCCCTCGGCACGCTCCTTCATCCAGCCGTGACCCGAGACGTAGTCCTGCACCAGCGACGAGAACAGCGTCTGAGCAACGCCGAGACCCACCGACCCGGTCGAGAAGTCGACATCGTCGACATCCTTCGTCCGCGAAGGGTAGCTCTGCGCGCCCTTGTAGCCGCGGAAGTTCATGAGCTTTTCGTGGGTCTGGTTGCCCGCCAGATACTGAAGTGCATGGAAGATCGGCGCCGCATGGGGTTTGACCGCCACCCGATCCTGCGGGCGCAGGACCGAACCGTAGAGCGCGGTCATGATGGTACTCAGCGACGCGGACGAGGCCTGATGCCCCCCGACCTTGATCTCATCGCCCTCGCGGACGTGGTTGGCGTGGTGGATCGTCCAGGCTGCGAGCCAGGAGACGCAGCGCTCGATCTCGTGCAGATATTCCAGTTTCCTCGTCATTCAGTTTCCCGCAAATCAGCTGCCGGTCTCACAGGACCCCCGCCCAAATGGTCAAAGATCGAGTTTCAACACACCTGTCGCGCGCGACACGCAGGGGATGAAGCGGTGGCCGCGTGCCTCCTTGGACAGGACGGCATCCTGATGGATCGGCTGTCCCGCCAGCATTGCGCATTCGCAGGTCCCGCACACCCCGTTCTCACACGAGGCCATCAACGGCACACCGGCCGCACGCAAGGCGGCCAGTGCCGTGGTCTCAGCCGAAACCTCAACCACCCTGCCCTCAGCCAGTTCTATGACGAATGGTTCCGGTGGCGCGCCATCAAACTCGGGAGGCTGGAAAGTTTCGAAATGAACAGTACCCTTGGGCCAGTGTTGAGCCGCGCGCCCCACAACCGCCATGAAGCCAGGCGGTCCGCAGTAGTATGTCTGCGCGTCGTCCGAACGGTTCGCCAGCAGCGCGGCGATGTTCTGCCGGGTCTGAGGCTCGTCGTCGAAATGGATCCGCACATTGCCGCCAGGAAGATCGCTCCCGATCGCCGCCAAGAGTGGCGTGAGCGCCCGGCTGCGGGTGAAATAGTGCAACTCGAAGGGCTTGGCCTGCCGGGTGAGCGCGCGCGCCATGGCCAGAATCGGGGTGATCCCGATTCCCCCTGCCAGCAGCAAAGTCGGCCCCTCGCCTGGCTTGAGCGCAAAATGGTTGCGTGGCGCGGAGACAGGCAGTGTGGAGCCGACGGCAATGGTTTCGTGGATCCACGCCGAGCCGCCACGGCCGTCATTCTCGCGCTTCACCGCGATGGTGTAGCGGCCAAGCTCGGTCGGGTCGCCGCAAAGTGAATACTGACGCACCTTCCCTTCAGGCAGATGGACGTCGACGTGAGAACCCGCTTCGAACGCCGGCAGCACAGGTTTGCGTGGGTGTTTCAGGTCGATGACCAGCACGTCGCCCGGCTCCTTGCGGGCGGCGGTCACGGTCAGCTTCATGATGATGCGCGGCGAGGCCATGGCGTTTCACTCGTCGATGGGCAAGATCAGATCACCGGGGCGGATCACGCCCCCGACCTCGATTGTGCAGTTCAGGCCGGAGCGGTTCAGAAGCCCCTCGTAGAGACCCGGAAGCCCGAGCAACTCCTCGATATACTTGCACGGCACATTCATCCGGGCGGCCCTGAGAATCGTTTCCCCGACCCGGAAGCGTTTGCCGACAAGATGGCTAAGCGGAACGCCTCGTGTCGTCAGATTGCGCCGGTGATCTTCGGGTGCGAGCTTGGCCTTGAAGCCCGGAATTCTGGGTTCGCCCTGCGCGATGGCGTCCAAGACTTCAGCTTCGATCAGCGTCACTTCGCGAACGTCAGGACGCGCGGAATAGGTCCCCGTCCCCAGGTAGTAGCGGTCTCCGACAATGCCTTGGCCGGCAATAAGCTGCGCCTGCGCCAGCTCCTCCATTTCATAGGAGGCGGCAGGCGCGATATGGACGTGAAGCAGCTTTCCTCGCCAGGTCATCATCGCTCTCGGAAATTCGTCTCGTGGAAACCTGCTGCATAACTGGCCTGATCAACAGCGCCAGTTGCATGGCATTTTCCCGGTCCAGTTGGCTGTTTGGAAAGAAATACGGGGGGCCCTCGGACCGTTTTCAGCGCCAGCTTTCGGCGTCGCCCCGTCTCAGTTGTTCCGCGCCGGCATCGCGTCTTGCACCTGCTTGACAACCTCTCGCAGGACCTCAACGCCCTTCCCGATCTGCCGAATGCTCAAGGCGGCATAGCCCATGACAAGTCCGACGCGATCGGTGCGGCCTTCGTCCGATGGCCGTTCGTAGAGCGGCGAGATCAAGTGTAGCCCCAGGCCAGCGTCGCGGGCGGATTCGACCAAGGCCGTTTCCCGCGATCGTGGCAGGTCATTGAACCAAACGGCGACGTGCAGTCCCGCATCAGCTCCCTGGACAGTGATGCGATCCCCGAAGCTGTGCTGCAAGGCACCCAACAACGTTTCCCGACGCTCGCCGTTCAGCCTGCGCACACGGCGCACATGGCTTTCGTAGCCGCCGCTCTCGATCAACGATGCCAGCGCTTCCTGTTCAGCGACCGGCGAATGCCGGTCTGCGAATTGTTTGGCGGTTGCGAAGACCTCCTGCAATTCGGGCGGGAGGACGAGGTAGCCGATGCGCAGCATCGGCGAGAGCGTTTTGGAGATCGTGCCGAGATAGATGACAGCCCCGTGGTCCTCGAGACTGTGCAGCGGAGGGACCGGATTGATGTCGTAGCGATATTCGCTGTCGTAGTCGTCCTCGATCACATAGGCGTTGTTGTGCTGCGCCCATTCCAGAAGCTGATGGCGGCGCGCGATCGGCATGACGCCGCCCAGCGGAAACTGATGCGACGGCGTCACATAAGCCAGTCGTGCTCCGATCCCCGCCAGCAACTCGGTCCTCATCCCGTCTTCGTCGACGATGACCGGGATGGGTGAAGCACCCGTACTGGCAAAGACCTGACGCGCCATCCTGTAGCACGGATCCTCGATGATGAAGCGGTCGGCGGGATCGAGAAGCAGGCGCGCGCACAGATCAAGGCCCTGCTGCGAACCGCTGACGATGATGATCTGGTCGAGGTCGCAGCTCAGGGTCCGGGCGCGCCAGAGATATCCCTGAAGCGCCTGGCGGAGCCGGCGCGAGCCGCGAGGATCGTCATAGGCAAGACGCAGCGGGCGCTGCCCCATCGCCTCGTTCATCGCGCGTTTCCAGACCAATGAAGGGAAATCCGACGGCGCCAGG
Organism: Mesorhizobium sp. M1406; assembly: GCF_040317555.1. Classification (NCBI taxonomy): domain Bacteria; kingdom Pseudomonadati; phylum Pseudomonadota; class Alphaproteobacteria; order Hyphomicrobiales; family Phyllobacteriaceae; genus Mesorhizobium; species Mesorhizobium sp. M1406. The sequence goes on from NZ_JAMYKW010000031.1 coordinate 48,225, forward strand.
TCGCCATAGCGGAACTCGACCTTCAGCCCAGTCGGCAGATAATCTGGCCAGGGTGACGTCGCGCGCAGCCGCTCGCCATATGCGGACAGGTGGATCGGGCCGACCCGTTGCGCGTGAGTGCGCCCCGTCCCATGGCCCATCAACGAAGACGCAACGCGAGGTCGTGCGCCTTGACGGACTTCGATGAAACCCTCCGCAGCCAGTTGCTCATAGGCGACCGTCACCGTGGTTCGCGAAACGCCGAGGTCATTTGCCAGGGCCCGGGAGGATGGCAACTGACTGCCGGTTTCGTAGACGCCGCCGAGGATTTGCTCGCGAAGGGCTTCGTATATCTGGCGTGCACCCATCGCGTGCGAGCGCGCTGCAGACCCGGCACTTGAAGACTGGACCATCTCTTTCATCGCCAACTGGATATTTCACATTGGCCAGGTTGCCGTCAATCTTTCGGAACCCCAAGAGAGATCGCAGAGGCCGAATGACCAGCTCCCATCAATCCGAAACCGATGCTCCCACGGGGTCGCTCAACCGCACCAGCCCCGGATTTGCCACCCGGGCGATCCATCATGGCTACGATCCGGCCGGCTTTTCCAATGCCGTCCAGCCGCCAGTGTTCCTGACGTCAACCTATGGGTTCGAAAGCGTGGCAGCAAACGATGCCGCCGCCGCCCTTGGTGGAAGGCTCTATGCGCGCGAATACAATCCCACGACCGAGATCCTCGAGCAGCGGCTCGCGAATCTGGAAGGAGCCGAGGCGGGGCTGGTTGTTGCCTCGGGGATGGCGGCCTTCGGCACTCTGATCCTGTCGCTCCTGTCCCAGGGCGATGAACTCATCGTCCACAAGACGCTTTATGCGAACACGCTTGCCATGGTCGAACAGGCGGTCCCCCGCTTCGGCATCAAGGTCGTCGCGGTCGATCTGTCAAATCCCCACAATCTCGATGCTGCGATCACCGAGCGGACGCGGCTGGTTTTCTTCGAGACGCCGGTGAATCCGCTGAGCCGCATCCTCGACATAGCGGCAATTGCCGAGCGCGCTCACGCGCGCGGTGTAAGGGTTGCAGTCGACAGCACCTTCGCCTCGCCCGCGCTCCAGCGACCGCTTGAGCACGGGGCGGACATCGTGCTCCATTCGATGACCAAGTACATCAATGGTCATGGCGATGCCCTTGGCGGGGCGCTTCTCGGCGACGCCCAAACGCTCCGTACGCTGCATGAAACGGGCCTGCGCTACATCACCGGCGCAGCGCTCTCGCCCATGTCAGCTTTCCTAATCCTGCGCGGTCTCAAGACGCTGACGCTGCGTATGGAACGGCACAGCGCCACAGCCCTTGCGGTGGCTCGGGCGCTGGAAGCGCACCCGGCGGTGGCATTTGTGAGTTATCCGTTCCTCGACTCGCACCCTGATCAGGTGACGGCGCGAAAACAGATGTCCAACGGATCGGGCATGTTGGCCTTTGGCCTCCACGCTGGATACGAAGGAGCGCGCCGGATGATGGACCGGCTCAACCTGATCATTCGCGCCGTCAGCCTCGGCGATGCCGACAGCCTCATCTATCATCCAGCAAGCCTCACCCGTGCTCGGCAGCCGATCCGCAAGGATGCCCATTTGGCCGATGGAGTCGGCGAGGATCTCATGCGTCTCTCGGTGGGGCTTGAAGACGCTGATGACCTGATCGCCGATCTGCGGCGGGCTTTGGACGTCTTGTAATGACCTGGCGTGCGGCCACCTCTGCGCTCACACATAGATCTGGAGCCTTGCCATGGCATTCCTGAGCGGTCTTTCCGCGTTCCCCATCACCCCGACCAATCGTGACGGCCGCGTCGATAGCGTTGCCCTGCGCAGGCTGATTGCTCGGCTTGGCATTGCTCAGGTCGATTCCATCGGTCTTCTCGGCAGCACCGGCACATACATCTATCTGTCGCGCGAGCAACGGCGGCGGGCGCTCTCCGAGACCTTGGACCAAACGGCGGGGCAAATGCCGGTCGTGGTGGGTGTGGGCGCGCTGCGCACCGATGAAGCCGTGGGGCTCGCGCAAGACGCCAAGGCCCTTGGAGCAGCTGCGGGGTTGCTTGCCGCCGCCTCCTACACCCCGCTTACTGATGACGAGGTGTTCGATCATTTCTCCACTGTGGCGCGCGAAAGTGGCCTGCCGATCGTCGTCTACGACAATCCAGGAACGACGCATTTCCATTTCAGTCCACCCCTTGTCAGCCGCCTGGCAAAGGTGGCTGGGATTGTCGCCATCAAGAATCCGACAGACAAAAGCGATGCGATCAAGAACCACCTGACCGCCCAGAGGCGCACACTGCCGGAAGGGTTCTCGATTGGTTACAGCGGCGACTGGAACGCCGCCGAGGCCATGATCGCCGGCGCCGACACATGGTACAGCGTCCTCGCGGGCATCCTGCCCGAGGTCTGCATGACGATCGTCACAGCGGCGCAACAGGGCGATGCGGCCGAAGCGCGACGGATCAATGCCGCGCTGGTCCCGATCTGGAGCCTCTTCAAGGAGTTCTCGAGCCTTCGCGTCGTCTATGCACTCGCTGAATTGCTCGACGTTTGCAGTGCCGAACCCCCGCGTCCCATCCTGCCTCTGCCCCCAGCAGCGAAGCGCCAGATCGCCGCCGCGTTGAAAGGTTTGCCATCGGATGCCAGCCGGTGAACAGCAAACCCCGTTCGGCAAGTGAAAGGAAGTGCATGTATTTACCCGCTCATTTCGAGAACTGATCGAAAACAACGCAGTCGGCGTGCTGATAGCCATGGCTGGAGCGGTCTCGACGCCAATCACACCCCCTTCGAACTCGACAATCGACTGCGGAGGTACAGACTGCGCAGGGCACTCCGCCCATGCCGCACCGTTCGCCTTCAAACTAGGAATCGGTGGTTTATCCATTGGAATGGCATCGAGCCGGCGCTTTACTTCCGGCCCGGTGCGCGCATTGAAGCCGGTGCCAATGCCGCCGGCGAACACCAGATTTCCGTCCTCGACATTCGCCAGAGCACGCTTCCCGACCGCCGTAACTGTTGCCGGGTTCGCAGCCGATGACGATGAACTCATCACTCAGCACGCATTTTGTCTCACCCATTCTTGGCGCCGGCCGGATCGATATGGACTGACACGCAGCTTGGAGACGATGCCGTCGAGGCCGAACTGGCAGACTTGCGCGAGAATGTCGCTGCCGCCGCTGATCTCGTCGCTCAGAACGATGCCGTTTGGGCGGCGTCTCAGCAGGTTAACTAGCGCTTTGCGCCGATCGACGAGTGGCCGATCGCGAAGACCCTCGCCGTCGATCTTGAGCAGGTCGAAGCCGGCAAGCATGGTCCTGACGTCTCCTGCCGCGGCCAAGAGCCCGCTGAAGACTGGGAATGCGCGACAAGCCTTCTGGTCAACGACGAACGCCTCACCGTCTATTATCGCGTCCGAGGCGCCGAGCTCGGCCACCGCCCGGGACGATAGCCGGAAACCTGAGGGTCCAGTCGTGGAGGTTGCGGGTCGAGATAGGCCCCCATCGATAGTAGTCCCATTTCATTTCGTGTAGCCAATCAGGGCCCTGCCGGACGTGGCCGACCAGCGGTCGATGTTCGCGACGACCCGAATGTCCAGTCTCGTGTAACCCAGCCTAAAGCGGCCTGTCCGCCCCAAAAAATGACATTCAGTTGCCTCCAGCCTTTCGACACGACCCACTTCACGATCTCGTAACTCGCCAACCTAGCGGCTTGTTGCTTGAGCTGCGCGTTCCTAGGGTGTGGTCGCTAGGCCTCAGCAACAAGAGCTCGGTTGCCAGGCGGGCGGAGGCTCAACGAGATAGCCAGCTCAGGACAAGGAGAGCAAGCAATGGTCGCTTTTACCCTCAATGGCGAGGCGCGAACACTCGACGTCGATCCAGAGATGCCGCTGCTCTGGGCGGTCCGTGACGTCATCGGACTCACGGGAACGAAATTCGGTTGCGGGCTTGCCCAGTGCGGCGCTTGCACGGTTCACGTTAACGGCATGCCGACGCGCTCGTGCCAGACCGCAGTCGGCGACATCGAAGGAGCCTCGATCATCACCATTGAGGGTGTGTCGGGCAAGATAGGCGAAACGGTCCAGGCCGTGTGGGCCGAGTTCGACGTACCTCAATGCGGCTATTGCCAGTCTGGACAGATCATGTCGGCCGTGGCCCTCCTTACAGAAACGCCTAAGCCGACGGACGATGATATTGATTCGGCGATGAGCGGCAATCTCTGCCGCTGCGCCACCTATCATCGCATCCGCGCGGCCATCCACGAGACCGCCAACCGGCTGGAGACTTGAGGCATGTCGCAGTTTCTCTCGAAGCATAACTCCGTGCGGCCCACGCGCCGCCGGTTCCTCGTCGGCGCGGGCGTCACCACCGCTGGCCTCGCCGTGGGCTACCGGCTAGTGCTGGCGGCGTCCGACATCGCACAAACGACTACTGCAAAGGTTCAGGCGAACCCCTTCCAGACCTATGTCGAGATCACAAAGGAGAACCGAATCATCATCTACTCCTCGCAGTTCGAGATGGGACAAGGCTCCTATTTCGGCATCGCCACCCTGGTTATGGAAGAGCTCGACGGCGACTGGGCGCAGGTGGACGTGGTCGGCGGATATGGCAATACCGCGCTCTACGGCAATCTCGCCTGGGGCGGGGCCGCACAGGCAACTGGTGGCTCCACGTCGATGAGTTCGTCGTGGGAACGCTACCGCAAGGCGGGTGCTGCCGCACGGGCCTTGCTGGTGGCGGCCGCGGCGCAGCGGTGGGATGTGCCAGCCGGCGAGATCAAAGTCGCTTCCGGGGTCGTGTCGCACGCCTCAGGGATGCAGGCGCGCTACGGTGACCTGGCTGAAGCCGCAGCGGGAATGCCGGTTCCCGACGACGTGCCGCTAAAGCCGCGCGACAAGTGGGCCCAGATCGGATCGTACAGCCTCAAGCGCTACGATTCCGCCGGCAAGACCAACGGCGCGCAGACCTACACGATCGACCTCATGATGGAGGGACTCCAGACGGCCGTTATGATCCATCCGCCGAAGTTCGGCGCCGAGATCGAGAGCTTCGACGCAACCAAGGCCAAGGCACTCGACGGCATTGTCGATGTCGTCCAGACGCCGCGAGGCATTGCCGTGGTTGGCAGGGACACCTGGACGGCGCTCAAGGGCCGCGACCTCGTGGAGGTGACCTGGAACGAGGAGAAGGCCGAAGGGCGCGGCACGGCAGAGATCATGGCCGAATACAACAAGGCAGCAGACGATCTGGGCGCGGCCACCGCGCGCGACGACGGTAACACTCCCGCAGCGTTCGCCAGTGCTGAGAAAATCATCGAGGGGCACTACGAATTCCCCTATCTTGTCCATGCTTCGATCGAGCCACTCAACGCGGCCGCCCGAATCAACGAAGACGGCACCATCGACGTCTGGGGCGGACACCAGATGCCCGACCTCTATCAGGCGGCTGCCGCTCAGGTAGGCGGCACCACGCCGGACAAGGTGAGGCTGCACGTGATGAAGACCGGCGGCAGTTTCGGCCGCCGCGCGGTCTTGGATGCAGATGTCATTATCGAAGCTGTTTCCACAGCGCGTGCACTGGGACGCGGCAAGCCAGTGAAGGTGCAGTGGACCCGCGAGAATGACATGCGGGGTGGGCGGTACCGGCCGGCCTATGTGCACGCAGTCAAGGCGGGGCTCGACAAGAAAGGCAATGTCGTCGCTCTCCATGACCACATCGTGGGCCAATCGGTCTTGGGCGGTTCGACCTCTGCGGCGATGATCAAGAACGGCATCGATCCGACCTCCGTAGAGGGCGCCACCAACCTGCCCTATGCGATCCCGAACCTGAAGGTCGAGCTGACCACCACGGACGTGAACATCCCGGTGCTCTGGTGGCGTTCGGTAGGCTCCACCCACACCGCTTACGCGGTGGAAACCCTGATCGATGAGCTCGCCGCCGCTGCGAACCGTGATCCGGTCGACTTCCGCTTGTCAATGCTCGGTCACCATCCACGGCATGCCGCCGTGCTTAAAGTGGCTGCTGAGAAGGCAGGCTGGGACAAGCCTCTGCCGGAAGGCCGTTTCCGCGGCGTGGCCCTGCATGAAAGCCTCTCGACCTATGTCGCCGATGTGGTGGAGATCACCCTCAACGATGAAAATGGTTTCAAGGTCGACCGCGTCGTCTGCGCGGTAGATTGCGGCACCGCGATAAATCCTGACCAGATTCGCGCTCAGATGGAGGGCGGTATCGGCTTCGGGCTAGGCGCGATCCTCCAGGAGGAGCTGACCCTGAATGGCGGTGTCGTAGACCAAGAGAACTACGATACCTATACACCGCTCAGGATCGAGCAGATGCCGCGAGTCGAGGTGCACATTGTGCCGTCCGAGGAGCCGCCCACGGGAGTTGGTGAGCCAGGTGTGCCGCCGATCGGCCCGGCCGTCGCCAACGCGCTACGGGCGGCGACGGGCAAGACTATCCGCAAGCTGCCGATTATAAAGAACATGTCAGGAATGACACCATGAAACAGCCGCGATGAAGATCGCGCCGTTTTCGAACGCCTCCTGACAGGCGCTCATTTCCATGGGTCAAATTCCGGCGGCTGCCCGCTCCAATATCCGGTTTGGAGACGGCACCCCGTGTTCTGAACGACCACAGACGGGCCTTGGCGCCGGTTCCACTGAAGAACCGCTTTCGAGACGCAAATGCGTCCACTCCATTGAAGAGCACAACCGTATAGCACCAGGAATGCTAGCTACCTCCATCGCTTCGGAGACCCAGGAACCCTCAGAAAACCGAACCTCCCGAGCTCAGAGGCGCTCGTGATCACAATCGGGCTGGTGCGTGGATCATTGTTCAAGGGTTTGCCGATAGGCAGGCGAGATGGCCGATCGACATGATCTTCGCCCGATGCCCTACAAACACAATGCCAGCCGCTGTCACGGAGTCGCGAAGACGAAGGCAATGAGGGTCGACGCCGATACTCATCATTTAGTTGACAGAGCGCTTGGAATGCCATGCGCTTCACATCGGAGTAGCCATCCGGGAAGCCTGAAGCGCTTTGAAACGCATGTGCTGCGGCTACTATTCATAGCGTGGATGACTTTGATCAAAACAATCGATTTCATCACTCTTCCGGAATCGTGCATGGACAAAAAAAGAGCCTCACGCACCAATCACACGCTGCTCTATCGCGTGACGAAAGCTGCCTTAGGAATAATCCAAAGGAGAAAATCTTCGATGCGCCCTGACGTGCAGTGGAGGTCGTGCCGAGAAAGTGAGTTGCAACTGGCCGACAATGTCGGGCGGTGCGACCATGGTCGCTTCGTAGAATGAAATCGGGCCAGTTCACGGGGGCGGTACTGTTATTCGTCGACGGCCGCCCTTCCCAAGAACAGGCGGCATCGCAAGTTGGTTCTGCCGATGAAAACGACAGCGCCGGATACATGTCAGCAGCCGCTCAGGATTGGATGATCCAGCCAAGCTCTCGGCGTGATGGCACTGTAGGTGTCACAGTCGAAGCATCTCATTGATCGTTTATGAGGCTTTCTTCGATGCCGCTGATGCCTGACGGGCGGTCGCAGCTGCAGGCGACAACACGGCCTATTTAGTTGGAAACAGTCGAGGTAGGCCAATTTGGCTTCCCCGTTACTATTTGGAGAAAGAAATGCTGTGTCTAGGAATCAGCGGCGGACTTGACCAAGTCCATGAAAACCGATTCGAGCGTCCGAACGCCTTTATGCACGATGGCGCCGCGGTGCTCGTCCGAGACGGAAAGGTGATAGCCGCCGTAGAAGAGGAACGCCTCAATCGAATCAAGCACTCGAACAAGCTGCCAAGTGGTTCGATTCAATACTGTCTCTCGACGGCCGGGGTTCAGCTCAGCGACATTGATCGTGTCGCGGTCTACGCCAGCGAGCCCTATGCCAACGCCATGCTTGAAGGTATGTCCGCTTCCCAACCGGACATTCTCTCCACTCCGTTGGATGCTAAAATGTTGGTGCAGAACCTGTTAGCGCGTGAGTTCGGCACTAAGTTGGACAGTTCGCGTATTTCATTCGTAGGTCATCATCAGGCGCACGCCGTGAGCGCCTTTGCAATGTCGGGCTTCGAACAAAGTCTCATTCTAGCGATTGATGGCTGTGGTGATTTCCTGTCGGGCCTTGTGGCGGTAGGGTCTGGCACAGAAATTACGCAAATCGAGGCTTTCCCGGAGGACAATTCTCTTGGGCTGTTTTATCTCGAGACGATCCGCTGTCTCGGCTACGGCATGTTCGACGAGTATAAGGTAATGGGACTCGCGCCCTATGGCGACCCCGCTCCCTATCGCGAGCTCTTCGAGCAGTTCTACGAGCTCTCCGCCAACGGTGGCTACCGTGTTCACCTCGACCGCATCGGTCCGGCGTTGCTCCGCAACATCGAGATCAGGCGAAAGGGAATGCCTTTCACCCAGCAGCATCGAGATGTGAGTGCGTCACTGCAGGAAGCGCTTGAGCGGATCGTGTTCCACATTCTCCGGCACCACCGTGAGGCCACCGGCATGAAGCGGTTGTGTCTGGCGGGAGGGGTAGCCCACAACTGCACGATGAACGGCAAGCTGCTGTATTCAGGGCTTTTCGAAGACATCTTCGTGCAACCCGCGTCTCACGACGCTGGCTGCGCATTGGGAGCTGCGCTGATAGTCTCTAACGAGATGGGCCGCCCCGCGCCGCGTGAGCGACTGCAGGAGGTCTATTGGGGTCCTGATCTCGGGAGCGACCGCGCCGTGGAACAGGAACTGAATGCATGGTCCGGACATCTCGAGGTTGAACGCTCTTATGACGTAGCGAGCAGTGCAGCCCACTGGATCACCAACGGCGCCGTGATCGGCTGGGTGCAGGGTCGTTCGGAGTTTGGGCCACGTGCGCTGGGCAACCGCAGCATTCTTGCCGACCCTCGGCCCGCTGCAAACAAGGACCGGATCAATGCCATGGTCAAGAAGCGCGAAGGCTATAGGCCTTTCGCACCATCTGTGCTGGAAGAGGATGCGAGCGAATTTTTCGACCTCCCGGACGGTAAGCACGAATTTCCATTCATGAATTTCGTCGTTCGCGTGCGTGACTCAAAGCGCGCCTTGTTGGGTGCCATTACGCACGTCGACGGTACGGCTCGGCTGCAAACAGTATCGCGCGATGCCAACCCCGCTTACTGGGAGGTCATCAATGCGTTCAAGAAGCGGACAGGCACTCCAATTCTGCTCAATACGTCCTTTAACAACAATGCTGAACCGATCGTGGATACGGTTGCAGACGCGATTGCCACATTTTTGACGACAGAGCTGGATGGACTTGTGGTCGGGCCCTTCTTGGTAAAAAAACGGGCTGCAACGCTGCAGGATTGGACTGCGCTTGCGATTTCATTGCCTCCCTCAGTCTCCCTCCATCAAACCCGTGCTTACACAGCGCGAGATCATCAGGAGACTGTCTGCGAGATTATTCCGAACCACTCCAGCATTGACAGTGTGCGAATTTCAAACGACCTGTTTAATCTGCTGATGCGGATTGAGGGCGAAGCCGTGTTAAGCGATCACCTCAATATAATTGCGCCGGATCAGGCGAAGCATGAAGCTTTGCTGGAGGACCTGCGAAGACTGTGGGAGCAGCGCCTGGTTCGGCTGCATCCCTCACAAGCTGCTCGGATGGATCATGGGTCCGATAAAACGCCGGACCAGCCTAATAGGCTATCAATGTGATAGAGATGCCGCTCAAGCTCGACCCCGCCTGCGAGCTCACCGCTGTGATTAGGGGGGCCGAGGTCGCCCTGGTCAGTATGCTTAGGAATGCTATTGAATGGGTCGTGTGCCTGGGTTGGAAAGGCGGGTCTGGCCTCACCGGACTTCTGTGTCGAGAGGTCCAGCCCGCAAAACTTTAGAAACTGGCGATGATGACCTAAGCGGCGAAGGCCGCCGGCTTCGGCAATGACGGTCAATGCCTCGATCGGTCCGATGCCGGGATTTGTCGCAGGAGCTGATAATCCTGGCTGTGCCGCAGCAGATCGTCGGCCTGTGCTTCGATCTCATTATGTTGCCGGATCAGGCTGCGTGCTTCGTCAATGACCATCTGGAACATGCGAATGGCAGGCGCATCAAGTCATCCAGTGGCAGCGGCAATCCGATCGATGGGCGCGCCGTCTCGAAAATGTCCATCAGAATCTGTGTCTTGCTGACCTTGCGGCCGACGGCATCCCAAGCTGCTGCCACAAACTCCTCCTTCGTCAGCGCCGTGATGCTTGCTGGGGTCGGAAAGGCATGGAGGAAGGCAAAGAACCGATCGCTGCGGCTGTTCCCCCGGAAGCGATCGATCTCGGGAAAATACAGCGGCAGGTAGTTGTCAGGATGCGGTGCTGGATCTCGGTCTTGGCCCTGGCGATCGCTTCATGTGTCTTCGACAGTTCATGCACTTCGTTGATGCCGGCTCGCAGCGGATCATGGTAGACCTGCGTCGCCTGTATCCTGAGCATGTGTAGGATCACCTGGGCATCGATCTTCTTGCCGAATATGACGCCGAAGGCCTTAAGAAGCCCAGGCATCGTTCGCTGACGAGAAGGTCACGTGTCGACAGCAGCACCCGCACGACACAGGTGCCGTGGCTCTTGATGCGAACCTGCTTAAACCATCCGGTCCGTCCGATCTGAGCAAGGCCCGCCGCTCGTGGCGGCCCGATTTGTCCGGCATCATCGAGAGGGCGGCGCTTGACACGATCGGAAGTCCGCGCTTCCTTAACTCGTTCCAGAGCCAGATCGCAAGCGGTCACGGCTCCATGCCGATCCGCTCCGTCTCCGCAGCTCCACAGTCCCGCCCGCATCTCCCAGTCGCGCCCGGGTAGCCATTGCGCTGCAAGGCGGGTCTGATCGCTAGGGCGGCGCCGCCACCATCTCCATCAGTCGGTTCGGCGACAAAGCCAATCATCTCCCGTAAGAGAAGTGCTTTCGGGCAAGTTCCGCAGGTTCAAGGAGATCGTTGACGGGGCCGCACTTGGAGCTGCGTCGAGCGCATGGTCGAGCTTGCCGCCCAAGGTACGTGGCTTCGAAACGCGTGCGATTGCGCCTCATAAACCGCTGCGCGGCTGGTCGCGGACATACGAGGGGGCGCAGGCGCCTGAAACGAACCCGTCGATCACGACGGAGCAATCCTGCCGCCTGACCAGGCGCGTGGAAAAGTATCACAACGGTGACCACAGCGTCGCTTCAGGCCGTCAAAAGCTATTGCCGTGCGTCAAGGCGGGCTAGGTGACCCGTCGGAAGCCGGCACCAGCGGCTTTGTCGGGACAAGACACATGCTATTGGGATTTGGCCGCCGCAGCCGCGAGCATCGCTTCTCCCATCGCAATGGCCCCTTGGGCACGCAGCATTTCACCAGGGTTCTGAATGTCGCGCAAGTCTTTGTTCTGGCTGAGTTTTGATTTTCCAACCAGGCCGGTGATCTCGATCTCCAGGGCGACGATTGCCTTGACCATCGTGTCGATGAAGTCCTTCGGCGCGTCGCCCATCTTCCACGGGGCAGGCTGCGAGGCTTCTTGCATATGAGTGAGCTTCGCCACGTTACGGCGTACATATCGCTCATCATCCCGGACAGTGATGCGTCCGTGGGCGTGGACGACGAGATAGTTCCACGTCGGCACCTGCTTGTGGAGTTCGTGCTTGCTTGGATACCAGTTCGGCGAGATGTAAGCGTCGGCCGCACGGAAGATTACGAGAACCTCATCGCCATTGGCGACTTCCTCCCAGACTGGGTTCTTGCGAGCGACATGGCAATTGAGAACGCCCTTGTCTCCCTTCGAGCGGTCAAGCTCGAAGGGGAGGTGGTTCGCGTCCAGTGTGCCTTTGCTTTGGGTGACGAGGATACCAAGCGGGTGTTTCTCGATAAGCTCGAACAGGGCGTTCTGATCAGGGACGGCAAAATGAGGCGGAACGTACAACGGTTTATCTCCTGTCGCGAATGGCGGTTGCTAGTAATCGGCGGAGCCTTACGGAACGGGCTCCTGAATCTTCGCTGCCGTCGACGAGTGCCCCGGATCTCGGTGTCCACCACGCTCAAGCACCGCCATCGAGAAATGGGCGGGCACATCAGATGCCGCCGCGTATGAGTGCGGTTGGTCAGTGACAAGCCGCGCACTCTCGCCTTCGCTTAAAATGACCACATGGGCACCTACCACAACGCTCAGGGCACCCTGACTGACCGAGATCAGCTCGCGCGTATCCAGACTATGAGCGTCCGCGGAAAACACGTCGCCCGGCATCATGACCCAGCTCCACAATTCGAACATCGTGCGCCCCGAGGTCGATGAATGAAGTTGTGCAGAGCTTCCCTTGGCGCTTGTCCAAAGCCTCCTCGTCTCTGTCCGCTCAATAGGGAGGCGAACTATGGAAGGATCGTCATTCAGCAAATCGGCCACGGAGAGCGAAAACGCCGCCGCCAGTCGGCAAAGTATGCCGATACTAGGGTTCGCCTTGCCTTGCTCGAGCGAGACGACGGTTCCCTTGGACAGGCCGCTCAGTTTTGCCAGTCGATCCAGGGTCAGATTTTGGTCGCGCCTCAAGTCTCGGATTCGAACCGCTATCGCTTTGCCAAGCACCTGCTCGGAACCCATCGCTGTCGTAACATCGGTCATTATATTGACTTAGGACCTCGGCTCACCTATTGCGGTCAGTATAATGACCGGGGCGAAATTGCAACTGCCCGTTAGGAAGGAAATAACCGATGCGTTTTGAGACGAAGGCGATCCACTGCGGCCGAGGGGTCGACGCGTCCACGGGGGCCGTATCCATGCCGCTGCACACCAGCACGACGTTCGAACGCGGTGTCAACGGGTCATTTCCGTCCGGCTTCGAATACACAAGGGATGGAAATCCTACACGCAATGCGTTCGAGGCGGCCATGGCGACGCTTGAGGGAGGGGAAGACGGCATCGCCTTCGCTTCGGGCATGGCCGCAATCGCTGCAGTTTTCGAGAGCCATCCGTCGGCGGGTCGGATCGTTCTGCCGGATGACATGTATTTCGGCATTCGTTCGCTGATCGAAGAGACCGACATTGGGTCTCGCTTCGACTTTGCCCCAGTCGACATGCGCGATTTGGACGCTTTGCGCGCCGCGGTGACATCGAAGCGGACTGGCCTCGTCTGGATCGAGACGCCGTCAAACCCGATGATCCGCGTTGTCGACATTGCGGCCATCTGCGCAATCGCGCACGAGGCAAACGCCTTGGCGGTGGTGGACAATACGTGGGCTACCCCAGTGCTTCAACTGCCACTCGAAATCGGGGCAGACGCGGTGATGCACTCGGCGACAAAGTACATTGGCGGCCACTCGGATTTGATGGCCGGTGTCGTCATTGTCCCAAACGCGTCACCCCTCGGTCGCCCATTGCGGATGGTCCAGAAACACAAGGGCAGCGTCGCAGCGCCCTTCGACTGTTGGCTGGCGTTGCGGGGCCTGCAGACATTGCCGGTCCGCATGCGCGCCCATTGCGAAGGCGCCCAGAAAGTGGCCGAGGCCCTGGCGTCTCATCCGCGCGTCGAAAAAGTGCTCTTTCCTGGTCTGCAAACTGATCCGGGACACGATCTTGCTACGCGGCAAATGAGCCATTACGGAGCGATGCTATCCTTTATCGTCGAGGGCGGAGCCGATGCTGCAATGGCCGTGGCCGGCCGCCTGAAGATTGTTGTCCGGGCGACAAGCCTTGGCGGGACGCATTCTCTGATTGAGCATCGCGCATCCGTTGAAGGTGCGAAGTCCAAAGCGCCAGGTGGATTGCTGCGAATTTCTGTAGGGCTTGAACATCCTCAGGACATTATCGATGACCTGATGCAGGCCCTAGGCGAAACCTGCAAAGCGGGAGTCCAATGACGGGTGCAAGACTCTGGCGCCGCTTTATGTGGCGGCTGGCGCAGCCGACGATCGGCAGAACAATGTTCCTGCTGAGTAGAACGCACGTCCTCTGGTGAACCGCTACCGCCGTGTCGCATCGTCTCGGGCGCGTGGTCGCATGGGTGATGAACGTCTTCGGGTTTCTGGACGATGGCCACGCGCCCGACCGGAAGCGGAAATACCCAGATTTTGCCGTTGACCTGCTGATGCTCAACCTCGTCGGAGATCGCGGTCAACAGATGGGATGGATGTGCTGGCACTACGGCAGTTTGACAAGCCGGCCATCGGGGCGCTAGCACCGTCCAAAGCCAAGAGTCGCAGGGCAGAACTGACCGCACCAAGCGGGCTGCGGGACCCATCAGCTAACGGCCAGGTTGGTACCTCAACGCGCATCAGCACCGTGGATGCCACATTGTCCTTGTTGCGAGCGCGATCTCGGAACTTCGTTGTGACGCAGTCAGTGCACAGAGCGCTGTAAGCAAATGAGCGGAAGAACGACACCCAATGGAGGTGAGAAGTGATGCGGCGTCAAGATCCTCCGCGCTTTGCGGCAAACACACTGATCCCTCTTCACAACCCGGTCTTTCGTTCTATCTGGACAGCCACGCAGATATCCAGCCTTGGCTGGCTGGTGCAGAGCGTGGCTATAAGCTGGCTCATGGCCACGATTTCAGCCTCCGATCTGATGGTTGCGCTCGTACAGGCTGCATCGACACTGCCCGCGTTCTTCTTGTCGATCCTTGCTGGAGCCATTGCAGACAGCTTCAGCCGCCGTGGCGTGATGCTTGCCGGACACTGCCTGATCGCACTGGCATCCACGGCGCTGGCACTCTCTGTGGGACTGGGCTTTGCTAGTCCATGGCTGATCCTGGGACTGAGTTTCTTGGCCGGATGCGGCTTTGCCTTGAACGATCCAGCCTGGCACGCCTCGGTCGGCGATATCCTGGAAAAGCGCGACATACCCGCTGCAGTGACGCTGATGTCGGTGGGGTACAACGTGGTTCGGAGCATAGGACCGGCGCTGGGCGGTGTAATCTTAGCTTTGCTGGGCCCCCTTACGGCTTTCGCCCTCGCTGCGCTAAGTGACCTGGTCCCGTTGAGCGCTGTTTTGCGCTCACAGTGGCAAGTTCGCTCTTCGCCTCTTCCGCGCGAGCGGATGACTACGGCCATTCATGATGGCATGCGATTCACGGCGATATCCTCAGAGATCAGAGTGGCGATCGTGCGTGCAACCCTGTTCGGGCTATCAAGCATCTCGATCCTTGCTTTGCTCCCCCTCCTGGTTCGCGACCAGCTGGCGGGAGGGCCAATTGTGTACGGCGTGCTATTGGCCGGCTTCGGCACAGGCGCCTTCATCGCCGGCATTGGCAGCAGCTACTTGAGACGCATCACGTCCCAGAACCGATTGATCACGCTCGCATCCGTTGCTTGCGCAACGTGCTGCCTTTTGATGGCCCTCACATCGTCGGTGGCTGTGGCGGCGATCGCGCTTGCAATCGGTGGCGCTGGCTGGGTTGTCACCTGGACCGGAACCGACGTGTGTGTGCAGTTGGCAAGCCCAAGGTGGGTCGTTGGTCGCACTCTGTCCATCTATTACGCCCTGACCTACGGCGGCATGGCAGCGGGTAGCTGGATCTGGGGTGCTGTCGCGCAGTACTATTCGCTGACGTGGGCTTTGGAAGGTGCTGCAGCGGCACTGTTGCTGGTCGCGGCTGTGGGAAAGCTATTGCCGGTGCGGCTATGGGAGGAATCGGATCAAGCGGCCGTCGACTTCAGGCCACCAGAACTGGCCCTCCCTTTGAAGCCCAGGAGCGGTCCGATCGTGATCAAGATGGAGTACTCGATACTCGAGGAGAGTATCGATGAATTTCTGAGCTGCATGCGCGAAAGGCGGCGCGTTCAGAGCCGCGCCGGTGCGCGGGACTGGACCCTCCAGCGCGACCTTCAGAAGTCGACGCTTTGGACCGAGACATTCCGCACGCCGACATGGACGGACTATATTCGTCTAAACCATCGACTAACGGTGAATGACAGGGACATAGGCGAGCGCCTTGCCGCTCTGCACATGGGTGATTCTCCGCCTCGCATCTCACTTTCAATCGAGCGGTCGACAAGCCCCGCCCCCGGCAGCCAAGTCCAGCCTGTGCCTTTTGTATCGCGCCCGTGAGAAAACCAAGACTTGTCTGGGCTTGGACACGGAACGAGCTACTCCTTAATTTGTTGAGCCTGCCCGGATTGCAAATCGTTCCGGCCGGTTAGGCGAGCATGAGGATTCGCGTGGCAATTATGTCCATCACGGGTCCATGTTCAGCCCGAGACCCCCCTCTCTGCCGCCAGATCGGCTTGAGCACGGATTCAGGTCGCCTGTCCTTTGCATAGCGGCGGGCAACGAATAGCAAGGGGGCGGAGGGTATCCCGTCTGCGAAGCGGGGCAGAGGAGGAATCCGCAAGGCGGGTTGCTGGGGAGAGGGGCCGCGCGCCTCTTTCCGCCTAGTTTTCTCCGTTACAAAGTCCTCCCGGGACGGACTGCCAGTTCACGCCAGGGCCAACAGCATGGTTGCTCGCACGGGCGACCGCCGCGTCTGCCGGTCCTGCGAGTAGAATAAGATCGGGAAGTGCGCTTCATCCTCGATGCCAGAGCTCGCGTCGCCGTACCGCGGCCGCCAGAGCCCCTTGCGCTGTCACGAGTCAGCCCACCTTTCTAGCTGGCAGCCATCGGGAGCCGATCCGCAGCACCTGTCGGCGCGCCTTCCGTGTGAACGCAGAACATGATGCATATTCCCAGCGCTTTTTGACGGAGCGAACTACAAAATGCAGAACACTGACTCTCCGCCAAATGAATGCTGCGAGCAAGCAGCAGGCGGAGGAACTCCGTCTGGGCTGAGTACCTGTTTCAACGCGGACAAATAAATTGTAGCCAGTTCACGAAACGCCGGGCCCGCTCCTCTGGCGTCCGATCGTCCAGGAAATCCCCTCGGCGCGCACCACGCCAGACACCTCCTTGCCGATATGATGCTCAAGCACCGGCCGCCAAGGCACCAGCGTGAACTCGCGCGATTTCTCGATGACACCGTATTTTCCGCCGGCGAGCTCGACGCAGCAGCGCAGCGTACCGTCTATTCGATTGCCATGCTGCGCTTCAGAATACGAGAGCCCGAGTTCGTCCGAGAGCTGACTGGCAACACGGTTCAGCTCTCGTTGCCGCAGCATCGAAAGCATGTTGGCGCGATAGATGACCCGATCCTGCGCATCATGGGCCAGACCTTGCGCGATCAGCCACTGCTGTCGGCGGGCCTGGACCTGACGTACTTCGCGACCGAAGCCAGAGTCGCGCAAGGACTCAGGGTGGGCTGATACCAGCTCCTGGTCGATCCAGGTGGCGCCGTCGAAGCCTACTTGGCTCTCCAGCGGCATTGATGAGAGCTTGTCGACGACAACAGGCTGGGCCCTCGCTCGCTGACACTCGTAATCCGCGACGCGGTTGAGATGGTCGGGCGCGACTGTCCATGTGCCGTCCGGCTCGCGCTCGACGCCACCGGTCGCACGGCGGATCGCCTCCAGTCGTCGCACGTGCGTTTCGGCAAAGCGTTCGGTGGCCGAGGGGTCATGCTTGAGATGGATATCGATGCTGTAGCGCCCGTCGTTGACCGTGGCGATGCCGGCAATTGTGCGGTCGACTTTTCTTGGCCCGGTGTCCCTCGGCCTGACCCGCACTATGCAGCCCTCTGGTGTCGGTTGGGTGGCCTCGCCTTTGCCGATATCAAAATAGTGGCTTTTGCCGTCCACGCCGTCGACGACGAGGTAATGGCGGTCAGTGATTTCGTCGGCCAGCCCGCGCCCGACGACACGTCCGACCACGGTTTGAGCCGACCCGTCGCATCGATCGTGGATAAGATGGTCGGCGGCACTGCGGACGAGCCCCTTGCCGGTCAGCTCGCGATGGATGGTCTTGACGATGTCGCCGCGCGCGCCGATGCGGCGTAGCGTAGCTTCGAGCTCATCCTCCAGGCGCCAGCGACCGGCAGGCATCTCCTCGGCGAGGCCCATCCGCTCGAGCTTGCGCAGGCGGCCCTGGTGCAGCGTCTGGCGAAAGGTGTCTCGGCTGGCCGGTGAGACACACCCCTCATCGTCGCGCATGCGCATCAGCTGCCGGTCGATGCTGGTGAAGCGTTCCTGATCCATCTCCTGGCGCAAGCGCTGCTTGATCTCGCGGTCGGTGCGCGGGCCAAGGTCGAGGCTAACCAGTTCGGCTGCGCGCTCGCGCAAGCCAGAGGAGATGTAGTCCCGCGCTATGACGAGGTTTTCGCCGTGATCATCCCTGCCGCGCACGATGATGTGGGTGTGAGGATGGCCGGTGTTGAAATGGTCGACGGCCACCCAGTCTAGCCTGGTGCCGAGGTCTTCTTCCATTTGCGCCATGAGGCGCCGGGTGAGCGGCTTCAGGTCATCATACTCGATTCCGTCTTCAGGGGCGACGATGAAGCGGAACTGATGACGGTCACCGTTCGCGCGATCGAGAAAGGCCCTGCCGTCCGCGTGGTCATTGTCGGCAGCGTAGAGCTCGCCACGCTCGCCTTCTCGGGTGACGCCGTCGCGCTGGAGGTAGCGGAGGTGCGCACGAGCCCCGTCGACTCCCTTGCCGGCCAGCTTGACGATGCGTGCCTTGACGACTGCGCGCCGCTGCCGAAACGCCGCGTGGCGGTCGCGCGCTCTAAGAACGGCGGCAGCGGCCCCGCCGCGCCCCACCCGGCTTCCGATGAAGCGGCTGCCGCGTCCGCTCCTGCCGCCTGCTCGGTTGACCGCGGCCTGCACCTGGCCAGCGTAGCGTTTGCCCGCCTTCGAGCCGCGCGAGCCAATTTTGCCGAGCTTCGGCGTGAATTCGTCATCCTGCATGCGGCCTCCGATGAGCCAGCAGCAATTTCAGAGGCTTGCCCGCCAGACCCTCCTGGACCCGGAGGCAACCTCCTGGGAAAACGATGTGCAGACAAACACTTCGCCGCCTCCAGGAGGCGCTGCCTTTATCTTGCCTTCCGCGCACATGCCCCCCTGGCCCCCGCCCGAACCACGCTAGCCGCTGCCCTCACCTGCGATCCGGCCGGCCTGATCTTGCTCGCTCCGATCCGAGCGGCACCAGGAGTTGGCCATTCGGGCCGGTCACGGAAACACCGTTTCGGAGAAAAAACAGCGACTGCCCGGACGGGATGCCCGGCGCGCTTTTGGAACGGGATTTGCCGGTGAGCGCGTCCATATCGCCGGCCGAAATGCCCGCCGCCTTGATCTCTTCCAGATACGAAACCGTCTCGCTGGGCAGCGGTCGCCCGCGCTGCAAATGCTGCTCGTAGCGCTCCGGCCCGGCGTTATAGGCTGCAAACAGGCCTGGAAATCCGAAGCGGTCATACATGGCGCGCAGATAGGCAGTGCCTGCCAGAATGTTGTCGCGAGGGTCGTGCGGGGCGGCTCCCAGGCCAAGCTCTGCGCGCAACTCCTCGTAGGTGCCTGGCATCACCTGCATGAGGCCAATGGCGCCGGCGCTCGACGTGACCGGCCGCCCATTGAGCGTCGTCTGCCCCCGGCTTTCGGCATCCATGACGGCATAAATCCAGGTTTGTGGAATGCTGAAACGCCGGCTTGCTTCGGCTACGAAGGGCTGCCATCTTGCAAGCTGCGGACTATGGGAGATGACGACCGGCTTCGTGTTGGTCGCGGCGGAACAGGAGCATGGTGCGAGACACGCCATGCTCAGCATAAGGAGGGTCACTCGGTCCATAGCGGCACGAGCCTCCCGATGATGTTTTCGGTCGGCACCGGCCCGAAATAGCGGCTGTCGAACGAGCGATCTTTATCGCTGCCGAGCAGGAAAACCTCGTCGGCGGCGAGTTTTCGGCATGCATTCCACCAAGGCAGCGGACGGTGCTGCGTGTCGGTTGCAAGCCGGCGCGCGGCTATCTCGCCGCCGATGATGATGGCGTCGCCGAAGGTGCAGACATGCTCGCCGGGCAGCGCCGCAAGGCGCTTGATCAGCGGCACGTTGCTGGGCAGATAGAAGCGTTCGGCGGCGAGATCGGCGACCGGTCTTGGTGGGCGGACGAGTACGAGATCACCACGAGCGGGCGATCTGGATGCGACGCGATAGAGGCCGACCGGCGCACTCGCCGAGGCGTTCCAGACCAGCCAGGGCGATGGTTTGCCGAAGGCGGCGAAGCCGATCAGGCCAAGGCCGATTGTGGCAACGACGATCGTCTTGCGGGCTCGAATGCGCCGCAGATGGCTGCCGATCAGACGGATGGTGGGACGCCGGCTCATGAGCGGCCTCCCTCACCGGCCGAGCCGGATTCGTGCGCGCCATCCTCGGGCGCGGTCTCCGGCGCGTGCCCCTTCGACCAGTCGTCGAGTTCGTCGATGTGATAGCGGACATAACGGCCGTGCTTGCGGAATTGTGGGCCACCGCCTTTGAGGCGCATCTTCTCCAGCGTGCGCTGGGACAGCCCGATATAGAAGGCCGCCTGCGCGGTGTTGAGAAACGGACTGCCCTTCTTGGCGCGGGCTGCGCGTTCGTTTTCGTCGTCCATGATGATCCTCGGTTCGTTACGGGCAAGCGAGGCGAGGATCGGCGAGCGAGATCGTTTTGGGGACGGGCGAAGAGTGGGGGGCGAGTTTTCGCCGCCCCTTCGGCGGCCTCACGGGTCCTGAGAGAGGCCCTGCGCCGGTTGGCGGCGCAGGGCTTTGCGGGTCGGCCGGTCAGTCGACCGGGTTCCAGATGATGGCGTAAGTGTCGTCGTCATCCTGGCCGGCGGCGCGGCCCAGATTGGCGTAGAGCTTGCGCGGGCCAAACTCGGGGGCCGCAATCGACAGGCTCACATAGTCCTTGCCGGAGGTCTCGCCGGTGCGGATCCAGGCCGCACCCACTTCGACCCCTTGCGTCAGCACCCGGTAGTCCGGATGGGTGTCGGCGCTCTTTGCCTGATTGGGCACGATGTCGATGTCGGCGCGGACGCTGAGCGTCTTGAGCTGGCCCTTGTAGCCGCCGTTTTCCTGTTTGGTGACGTATCCGATTGCGGTCATTTTCAGTCTCCTCTTGGTGCTCGCAGGGGACCATTCCCCTGCGATGGCGGACCGTGATGGGCGCGTCCGGACCGCCGGAACCGGCACGGCCGCAGCGATAGCGGAGGACCCGAGCGGGGAGTTTTTTTGAAGCGAAGCGGCGCGAGGAAGCCGCCGCAGGCGGCGGGGAAAAAAGCTGCCGGCGAGGGTTTCGGGCCGGCCGGATCCGCCCATAGGTCGTCAAGCCAGGCGCAGGGGAATGGTCCCTGAGACACAATGGAGACAGGTTGCGCGATCGGGGGCACAACGAGCAGGCGGCAATATGCGGGGGGCCGGCGGCGCGGGCTCTCTCGGCAATCGGATGTACAATTGGCGCCATGCGCCTGGCGCCTCAGCAAGCAATCCGGGGCGGTGCGGGGCTGCCGAAATGGGGGCGAATTGGCGTTGGAATTTATCGCACGCGGCACTGGCTCGGCAAGACGATCAATCGGAGCCGGCGCGGCCCGGAGCGGCGCGCGCGTCCTCAGCGGCAGTACTCGAGAAAACGCCGCTCGGGCCGTGATCGACTATTCGCGCACGAACAGCGACTGCTTCCTTGCGCACAGATCGGCGAATAGGAAGCCTCGCGGCTGGTGTAGCTTTCGGCCGGGAATTTCACCCAGCGCGGCAGCCATGTCTCAACCTGAAGCGGCCATTCTCGACGCCAGGGTAGTCTCGGTTTGGGACTCGACCTTCCAGGCGAAATTGCTGTCGGCGACATGCTTGAAGCCGATCTCGGTGAGCATCGAATCGGCGATTTCCTCGTCGCGCAAGCGATCGAAAAGCCATCGTCCGGTTGCCACCATATGCCCACGACGCGCACGAGATTGTCGTCGCAGAGCGCCCACCTTGCGCGCGAACATGCCGGCGGCAGCAAGGGGTCGCGATTGCCGCCGGCCACCACGCTATTCTCGGTCCGGTGATCCGAGCAGGGCCAACAGCTTGTGCCGCATTTGCCGAATGCGGCGTCAGCCTTGCAGCCGGCAAGGCTGGCAGTCACTGTCTCGTTGGCTGCGCGCTGCGGCTCGGGGCGCACCTTGGCGATGCAGATCGGCATAGTTCAGCATCGGGCCGGTGAGTTCCGGCGCCGTCAGAAATGGGCATCTGCTCGCTTTGCGGTGTCGGCCAGTTGAGCATGGTGCATCGTCATGCCGCAATCCCTTCTTGCGCCTCGCCTTCGGCATCGGCCTGAAGGCCAAGCAGGAAATCGGCGGCCTTCGAAGCGAGGCTGGCGGCACGGAATATAGCGCGGTTGTCCTCGCGCAGCACCTTCAGCCATGAGCCGATGTAATCGGCGTGACGCACGGTCGGCTCGATGCCGAGATTGCTGCAGACGAAGGCGGCAGTGATTTCGGCGACCAATTCTTCACGCGCGTAAGCCTTGGAGCCGAACGAGCCGGAGAGGTCGCGAGCAAGCCGCGTCGGGTGGCCGGTCCAGTGGCCAAGCTCGTGAAAGCAGGTCCGGTAATAGTCGATCTGCTGGTGGAACGCTGGCTGCGGCGGCACCTGAATGTGGTCGCTGCCCGGCATGTAGAAAGCGCGATCGCCGCCGACCCTGAAACCCGCACCGCTGGCGCGAATCAGGGTTTCGGCCTGCGGCACGATCTCGCACTGAGGCAGCGGCTCGGCGGGGGCATGGAGGGGTTCCGGAAGATTGTCGCACTGCGCGACATTGAAGACGGTGAAGCGCTTCAGAAAAGGCACGGCCTGTGGTGCATCGCCCTCGTGGCGTGCGCGCTCCTTCTCGTCCTTGGGGACAAAGCGGTCGGCATGCACGATGGTCGTGCCGCGCTCGCCTTTCCTGACATTGCCGCCCAGGGCAAGCGCCTGCCGGAAGGTCAGCCAATTCTGGCTGGGATAGCCGCGCTCGATGACGGCGCCCCACAGGATGAGGATATTGATGCCGGAATAGCTGCGCCCCGTGGACGCATTCCTCGGCAGGCCAAGGCCTGCTTTTGCGCTGCCCCATGGCTTGACCCATGGCACGGTACCGCGCTCC
>NZ_JAMYKW010000032.1:0-60322 GCF_040317555.1 Mesorhizobium sp. M1406
ATATGTCAGCCGGATCGCAGCCGATCTGGCGACGGACGAAAAAAACGGCATTTCGTATTACCTGGTGCGTCTATCGGTTCCGCATGCGGAACTGACGAAGCTCAAGGACCTGACGCTCGTGCCCGGCATGCCGGCCGAAGCGATGGTCCAGACGGGCGAGCATACGGCGCTTTCCTATTTTGTGAAGCCGCTGTCGGACCAAATCAGTCGGGCATTCCACGAGGAATGAAAGTAATCCACAGAAATATATTGTTGGTATTTCTGTTGGTTGTTCGCAGGCTACGTGGGTAGTAACATCCTGAAAGTACTGGCATA
Source organism: Mesorhizobium sp. M1406 (assembly GCF_040317555.1). Lineage (NCBI taxonomy): Bacteria > Pseudomonadati > Pseudomonadota > Alphaproteobacteria > Hyphomicrobiales > Phyllobacteriaceae > Mesorhizobium > Mesorhizobium sp. M1406. The sequence goes on from NZ_JAMYKW010000032.1 coordinate 316, forward strand.
CTTTCCTCACTTGGATTCCGCCTCTGGGCACCAAATGTTTCTCAATAAAATCAATTGATTAAACGTTGCCGCGCTAGTTAATCCGTCTTCGCTATCGTTGTCTCCTATGCCTTTATACCGTTTCCATACCGTCAAGGGGTCGATTCAGCCATAGCTGCGGCGGTCAACAGAGTTGGCTGCATAGCGCCGCGGAGACCTCTTTCGGGCTGTCGGCGAGACGTGGATCGACCCACATGACTTCCCTCCGTAACGTCCCGAGGCCCCAGCGATTTGCAACCGCCGCAAGCGGAAGTGCCATCCCGGAGGCCCGCGGTGACCCTTCCCTAGGCATCGACCTCAGTGGCCTCTCTCGAGGGCCTGAGCCGCGGACTAAATGCCGTGCGCCTATGACGCCATGGGCGGCTGCAACATTCGACGTCATATTTCTCCCCGCTAGCAGGCGGGGGCTGTTGATCCGAGGCACCGCGATCCTGATGCAGCCGACATCGGATCTGAAACACATGGGGTCGAGCCGCCCCCGGTAGTCGGCGCAATGCTTCGACAGTTTGCCAATGTTCCGCGAGATCCTTGCAGCTATCGGCGTCCCAGGAAAGATCTCCTGTCGATCACAGCCGAGGCCCTGCCTGCTCCTCGTCAGGATCATGCCACGGCACAATGAGATAGTTTTAGAGATCGTCCGGCGACGGCAGGCTTCCTCGCCGCCTGTCACGCTCAATGAACTGCACGAAATGGCAAAGCTCCTGGCGCTGCCTTTGCTCGACGGTCTCGATCTGCCGCAGCTTGACGCCTATCAGGCCTGGCTCACGACCGAGCGCGAGGAGGCGCTGCAGCTCCGTCTCAGTGTGCTGGAGCGCATTACCCTCCACCCCGAGACCAGCGACCGCGACGCAGTCAAATGGCTGCGCCAGTGGCAACGCGCGGACCCAACCTCGCAACAGGCTGCCGGCATCCTGGTTCCAACACTCAGGCGGCTCGGCCTTTGGTCGTCCTCAACTTCGAAAGGCGCAGCGACGTGTCAGTGGCCAGCTTGATGATGTTGTCGAACCGGCCAGCATCATCGTCCAATTTTTCTTGAGTTCGGCCTTGGTCTTTTCGTCAACCTTGGAAGCAGGACCAATGTTGATCTGCCTGTTGATCTGCCCCCCACGTCACCCTTGTCTTCTTCCCGTCCGAGTCGAGCGTAGCGGAAATCGATCTAGCTCGGATCACTCCTGGCCTTGAAGCGTGCTGCCTCTTCCGAACCGCGGGTGGCGTCGCCGGCGCTGTAGGAATGCGCGCCAGCGCCGGCGAGCTTGCCGCCATCGACGATCAGATATTCCTCACGGATCGGCCGGCCTTCGAACCAGCATTCGAGAATTTCGCGGGTGCCCGCGGCGTAGCGCGCCTGGGCGGAGAGCGACGATCCTGAAATGTGCGGCGTCATGCCGTGATGCGGCATCGATCGCCACGGATGATCCTTGGGAGCCGGCTGCGGGAACCAGACGTCGCCGGCATAGCCAGCGAGTTGGCCACTCTCCAGCGCGCGGGCGATGGCGTCACGATTGCAGATCTTGCCGCGCGCCGTGTTTACCAGATAGGCGCCGCGTTTCATCCTGGCGATCATCGTCTCGTCAAAGAGGTTTTCCGTCTCCGGATGCAGAGGCGCATTGATCGTCACCACGTCGCAGACGCCGACCATGGATGCGGGGTCCTTGTGGAAGGTGACGCCAAGCTCTTTCTCGACCGCCTCAGGCAGGCGGTGGCGATCGGTGTAGTGCAACTTGACGTCGAACGGCTTCAGCCGGCGCAACACCGCGCTGCCGATCCGGCCGGCACCGACGGTTCCGATCTGCATTCCCTCGATATCGTAGGAGCGTGCGACGCAGTCGGCGATATTCCAGCCGCCTTTCACGACCCACTGGTAGGACGGGATGTAGTTGCGCACGAGCCCCAGGATCATCATGACCACATGCTCGGACACGCTGATCGAATTGCAGTAGGTCACCTCGGCGACCGTGATGCCGCGGTCCATGGCGGCCTGAAGATCGACATGATCGGATCCGATGCCGGCGGTGATCGCAAGCTTCAGTCTGCTTGCCTTGGCTATTCGTTCTTCAGTCAGATATGCCGGCCAGAACGGCTGCGAGATCACGATTTCGGCGTCAGCGAGCTCGCGTTCAAAAATGCTGTCGGGACCGTCTTTGTCCGAGGTCACTACCAGGCTGTGGCCCGTGCTTTCGAGAAATTTCCTCAGGCTGAGTTCGCCCGACACGCTACCGAGCAAGACCCCTGGTTCAAAGTCGATGGCCTTCGGCGTGGGAAGTGTCTGGCCGCCGGGATAGCTGTCGAGCTTTGGCAGGCCGTCCCGCGCATATTTTGTCGGATAACCGTCGACCGGATCGTCATAGAGGACGCAAACGACCTTTGCCATTGTGTATCTCCCTTCGTCTGACAACGAAGAGGAAAACGCTCTGTTGTTAGCGCTGCCGGCCAACGATGGTCAGCATCGCGATGCTCTGTTGAATTGCTGGTGGGGAGCAGACTCATCTGCCGGCGCTTCCTCATTCGGAAAGTTGTGCGCTATTGCGTATTACATGGAAGACCCGGGCATGGTTTCAAGTGCTGCGGGCGGCAGTGGTGCAGCGTTCAATTTCCCTTGTTTCAGACCGCGCGCACGGCCTGCTGACAACAAATGCTTGATGCGGACACTTCAGAATTGCCGAGGTCGGGCACCGTGCATCACTGACAGGCTCCTACTTCGCAGGCCTCAAAGGCTTCTGCATCCCCCCAAAGATTGCAAACAACCTGTTAGTCAGCGCTTATAAAGCAGAGGAATCTCGGATCGTTTGCCGCTCAGACGGTATTGCCGGGCCAGTTCGCAACGCTCACCAGCCAGCGCTACAAGGCTAGCCTTTCCACAATGCGGGCCGTTTGTTGCCTTTTTACAGAAGATACGAAAACGCCGCTCGACCGGAAGGGAGCGGCGTTTACCAAGTGTGGTGTCCTACCCTAGACGAGGTCGTGCGCCTTGAGCAGACGATAGACCGAAGCCTCATCGACGCTCGCCGCCGCCGATATCGGCGTCATGAAGTTCGAGCGGGAATACTTCACCATGCCCTCGACCTTGCCCTTGTCGTTCCCCTTGGCGGGAGCGCACTAGCCGAAGAAGCTCTTTAATCAGTGATCCCACAATATTTCCTGGAGCATTTCCTCGACCGAGTACGGCGAAATTCCAAGGTCTCCAAATCCCGGCATCTCCGCCGATGACACGTTGTCGACCTGCATCAGTTCCACTTGATTCCGAGTGACGGGCGGGCTCGGGAGCATTTCGGCGAACCAAGCCAGCGCGTGCCAAGCGGCAAATGGGATTGGAATCAGTTTGGGCTTAAGACCGGCTTCGTGCGCAACGGCTCTGAGAAATTCCTTGTAGGAGTAGACGCGAGGGCCGCCGCACTCATACGTGATCGCATGCGTTTCCGTCCCCTGCAGCACTCTTGCGGTCGCCTCTGCCACATCGCCCACATAGGCCGGCTGCAATCTCGTCAGGCCGCGACCGAACATTGGATAGATTGGAAGCCGGCGGAGAAGTTTGAGGATAATGGTGAGAAACGCGTCATCCGGTCCGAACATCACGGCCGGGCGGATGATAGTGGCGTCAGCAAATGCCGCACGTACCGCCAGTTCGCCTTCGCCGCGCTTTCGGATGTAGAGCGACGGCGAGGCAACATCGGAGCCGATTCCTGAAACGTGAGCGAGCCGTTCGACGCCAGCTCGGTGTGCTTGAGCTGCAACCCGCCGGGCCGATTCGACATGCACGGAATGAAAGGTCTCCTGTCCCTGTTCGACATAAAGACTGACCGCATTTACAACACCGTAAGCACCGGCAAGTGCATCGGCGACCGCCCGCTCATCGTGGATATTGGCTTCGACCGCTTGAAGTTGCGGATCATCAGAACCAAACAGCTTCTTGGCCCGTTCCGGATGTCTTGATGCAATCCGAACGAAAAACTCACCATCGCGGAGCTGCCGAACAACGCGGCGGCCGAGAAATCCGGTTCCACCGAACACGGTGACGACGCGATGGTTCATGGCAGCCATGGCTTAGACTTTGTCAGCTCATGTCGGCCGTCTCGACCCGGCGATTCAGGTCATGTGGGCGGCACGCCTACTGACCACTATCTATCACTTGGGCTACCTCGTACAGATTGGGATCGATCTCGTCCGTCAACTGATCGAAATGACCCCACTCCTTGCGGAATTCCGGCGACTGATGAGCCGATCGCAGCAGATCGCGATTCTGCCATTGGACGTAGTTGACGATGCGCCGCCCGTCGAGGCTGCGATGCAGGCTGATTGAGATGAAGCCAGGCTGGCGCGCCATAAAGCGCGCTCGCTCGGTCATGACGGACAATGCCTCGGCCTGCTTGTCCGGTTCAGAATCGACGATGGTGATTTGGGTGACGCGCTGATTGTCGGGTCGGATGTGTGGCATAAACGACCTCACTTGATTGGCAATGGATTTGCCCCGTCACTGCTGGCGGTCGAGGGGCCCGAGCGATCGAGCACCCAATCGATCTTGCTCGCCATGATGAAATCGTTCTCGTGCAGTCCTTTGATCTTCTTGGTGCTCAGGGAAACCGTCACATAACCCCAGCCGAAGCTGATGTCGGGGTGATGGCCTTCGGTTTCGGCGAGCTCACCGATGTCCTGAACAAGGGCGAGCGCGTCCCGGAAATTGCGGCATCGAAAGCTCCGCTGGATGCGGTGGGCATCGTCACCAAGCTCCCAATCTGGAGCCTGTGCCTGGAAGCGTTGGGCTTCATCACGCGTGAGCGGCGGGACGCCGCCGCGACAAGGCGTACATGTTTTCTCGGCAAGAGTGTCGGTCATGCTCTTGTCTCCAAGACCATTTTTTAGCAGCAGAAACGACAGCGACGAGCGCCTATCGATCGATCTCCCCGAACACGATGTCGAGCGAACCGATGATCGCCGAGATATCGGCTTGCATGTGCCCGCGTCGCTGGCCTTCCGTCGTCCTGGCTATAGTTTCAGGCGCCGCTCAGTAGTCCATTCCACCCATTCCGCCCATACCTCCTGCCCCACCCACAGCGGGCGCATCCTTCTGCGGAATGTCCGCGATCATTGCTTCAGCGGTGATCAGGAGCGCGGCAATCGAGCCGGCATCCTGCAGGGCCGTCCGAACGACCTTGGCGGGGTCGACGATACCGGTCTTGATCATGTCGACGTAGAGTTCGGTCTGAGCATCGAAGCCCTGATTGTGATCCTTGCTGTCCATGAGTTTCCCAACGACGATCGAGCCTTCGACGCCGGAATTCTCGGCGATCTGGCGGATCGGCGCCTCGAGCGCCCGCAGCACGATCGAAATGCCGGCATTCACATCGGCATTGGCGCCGGTCAGCCCGTTGAGGGCCGACCTAGCGCGTAGGAGTGCTACACCGCCGCCGGGAACGATGCCTTCTTCCACTGCGGCGCGCGTGGCGTTCAGCGCATCGTCGATACGGTCCTTCTTTTCCTTGACCTCGGACTCGGTGGCGCCGCCGACGCGAATGACGGCAACGCCGCCGGCGAGTTTCGCCAGCCGCTCCTGCAGCTTTTCCTTGTCGTAGTCGGAGGTGGTTTCCTCGATCTGCCCCTTGATCTGGGAGATGCGCGCCTGGATGGTGGCCTTCTCGCCGGCACCGTCGATGATCGTGGTGGTGTCCTTCTCGATGAGGACGCGCTTGGCGCGGCCGAGCATGTCAATGGTGACGTTTTCGAGCTTGATGCCGAGGTCTTCGGAAATCATCTGGCCGGCGGTGAGCACCGCGATATCTTCCAGCATGGCCTTGCGGCGGTCGCCGAATCCCGGCGCCTTGACGGCCGCGACCTTCAGGCCGCCGCGCAGCTTGTTGACCACCAGGGTCGCCAGCGCTTCGCCTTCGACGTCCTCGGAGATGATCAGCAGCGGCTTGCCACTTTGTACGACCGCCTCGAGGATAGGCAGCAGCGCCTGCAAATTGCCGAGCTTCTTTTCGTGGATGAGGACATAAGGGTCCTCCAACTCCGCGCGCATCTTTTCGGCATTGGTGACGAAATAGGGCGAAAGATAGCCACGGTCGAATTGCATGCCTTCGACGACGTCGAGCTCGGTGTCGGCGGTCTTGGCTTCCTCGACGGTGATGACGCCGTCATTGCCGACCTTGTCCATCGCCTTGGCGATCATGGCGCCGACCGACGCGTCGCCATTGGCGGCGATCGTACCAACCTGGGCGATCTCGTCCGAAGATTTGACTTTCCTGGCCCGGGCTTGAATGTCCTTCACCACGGCAGCCACAGCAAGATCGATGCCGCGCTTGAGATCCATCGGGTTCATGCCGGCGGCAACGAATTTGGCGCCCTCGCGCAGGATGGAAGCGGCCAGCACCGTGGCGGTGGTGGTGCCGTCACCGGCCAGATCGTTGGTCTTCGAGGCCACTTCGCGCACCATCTGCGCGCCCATGTTCTCGAACTTGTCGGCAAGCTCGATTTCCTTGGCGACGGCGACGCCGTCCTTGGTGATGCGCGGCGCGCCATAGGCCTTGTCGATGATGACGTTGCGACCCTTGGGGCCGAGCGTCACCTTGACGGCATTGTTGAGGATCTCGACACCGCGCAGCATGCGGTCGCGGGCATCGGTAGCGAATTTGATTTCCTTGGCAGACATGATTTTACGTCCAGTTCAGTCTGGAAATTAGCAGAGCGCAAATCGCCCGGTCAGGCGGCTTTCTTGGCCGCTTTGGTCTTCTCGACGATGCCCATAATGTCACTCTCCTTCATGATCAGAAGGTCCTCGCCGTCGATCTTGACCTCGGTGCCCGACCATTTGCCGAACAGGATGAAGTCGCCGGCCTTGACGTCGAGCGGAACAAGCGCGCCATTTTCATCGCGTGCGCCAGGTCCAACGGCGATCACTTCGCCTTCCTGAGGCTTTTCCTTGGCGGTGTCGGGAATGATGATTCCGCCCTTGGATTTGGTATCGCTTTCCGCCCGCCGAATGACGACGCGGTCGTGGAGTGGTCGGAATTTCATTGGGGTTCTTTCTGCCGCCGCAAACAGAGCGACTGCAACGCTTAACATAGCCCCTTTGGCACTCGAATGATAGGAGCGCCAAATTTTCTAGGCTTGCCTGGCGACGCGTCGGCGCGTTCAACGGCGCATATTGCTATTCACTCGATTGCAAGGCCGTCGAGCGGTGGAGAAAGTCAGCGACGAACAATACCGCCGCTGAACCTTACCGGGGCCGCAGCGTCTCGCACTTGGCGAAGTCTTGCGCTGCCGAGTTCTGCAATAGTGACAGGCACGCTGCCAACTCACCCCAGCCAATACCTCGGCCCCGGCCCCTTGCGTCCTGCCATATCGGCAGGGTTCGCAAGGCTACACCGGTCGATCGACAGGCAGCCGCAACCGATGCACTCGGTAAGCCCCGACCTCAGGCGCTGCAACTCGGCGATGCGCTGGTCGATGTGCTTGGTCCACTGGCCCGATAACCGCGACCAATCCCGACGCGACGGCACGCGATCGGCTGGCAACTTGGCCAGCTCGGCGCCGATCTCCTCAAGCGTCAGCCCAATTCGCTGCGCGAAGACGATGAAGGCGATCCGGCGCAGCACGGATCGCGGGTAGCGCCTGTGTCCCGAGCCGGCCCGCTCGGACGCGATCAGCCCGCGCTCCTCGTAGAAGCGCAGGGCCGATGATGCGACGCCGCTGCGCCGCGCCACGTCGGTGATGGTCAGCATGGAATCCATGCATGAACGAAAGCACAATTCCCGCTTGACTTCAAGTTAACTTGAACTTGTAGCAAGGGGCATACGGATTAAAGGAGCATTGGCAATGCAGACGAATATCGAACTTCAGGGACTTCGCGTGGCGGTCACGGGCGGCACCTCCGGGCTCGGAGTGGCGCTTGTGCGGCAGCTGGCCGCGCAGGGTGCGTGCGTGGCCTTCGTCGCTCGCGCCGCCGCGAATGTCGCACGCATCGCTGACGAGACGGGCGCGCACGGCATTGTCGGCGACGTCGGCAAGAAGGAGGACATCTACCTGATCGCGTTGCAGGTCACTGCCGGGCTCGGCGGGCTCGATGTCCTGATCAACAATGCCTCGAGCCTCGGCCCTGTCCCTCTGGCGCTCCTTGCCGATACCGAGTGCGAGGAGCTGGAAACGGCGCTCGCGGTCAATCTCGTCGGCGCGTTCCGGCTGACGAAAGCTCTGTTCGGTGCGCTTGCCGCGTCCGCGCGCGAGGGCCGCGGCGTGCTGGTCATCAACATTTCCAGCGACGCCGCGGTGAACGCCTATCCCGGCTGGGGAGCATACGGCGCGAGCAAGGCCGCTCTTGCCCATCTGACGGCGATTTGGGACGAGGAGGCGAAAGCAGACGGCATCCGGCTCCTCGCGCTTGACCCCGGCGATATGGACACCCCACTGCACGCGCTCGCGATCCCTGATGCTGATCCGGCGACCTTGAAGCGCCCCGAGCAGGCAGCTGCCGAGATCATCGAAAAGATGCTCGACGCGTTGCCGGTCCGCTCTACGCTTCTCGCCGGAGCACATGGATGATTGCCGCCGATCGTCCCGATCGGTGCTCCGCCAGGCTGTTCGTCGTCGAGGCGGACGGCACGATGCGCGACCTACGGCGCGCTGGACTCGCGACGCTGTTCAACCCCGGCGATCTGGTCGTCGCCAATGACGCCGCGACCTTGACTGCCAGCTTGCACGGCACGCATGTTCCAAGCGGTGAGGCGATCGAGATCCGCCTGGCGGGCTGGCTGTCACTTCCCGATCCAACCCGTTTCGTGGCGATTGCCTTCGGTTCGGGCGATCACCGCACGCGCACGGAAGACCGGCTGCCTCCACCTCCGCTGTCACCAGGCGATCGCCTCCGGCTCGGCTCGCTTGACGCTGTCGTCGAGCGCCTTCTCGACCATCCACGCCTTCTCGAGTTGCACTTCCCAGGCAACCGCGCAGCGGTGCTTGCAGGACTGGCGCAGCACGGCCAGCCGATCCAATACGCGCATGTTCCCGAGCCGTTGGCACTGTGGGATGTTTGGACGAAGATTGCCGCCGGGCCGGTCGCGTTCGAGGCGCCGTCGGCAGGCTTCGCGCTCGACTGGCGCACGCTCCAAGCCTGGCGTCGGCACGACGTTGGCTTTGCAACACTCACGCATGCTGCGGGCGTCTCTTCCACCGGCGATCCCGCGCTCGACTCGCGCCTTCCCTTCGACGAGCCATACCGCATCCCTGGGCGCACCGCGGCGCAGGTCGCGCGGGCGAAGCTGCGCGGCAGCCGCATCATTGCGATCGGCACGAGCGTAGTGCGCGCACTTGAGGCAGCCGCCAATCCCGGCGGCAATGTGCGTGCCGGAAATGGCATTGCGACAGGGCGCATCGCGCGGGGCACGCGGCTTCGCGTGGTCGATGCGATTCTCACAGGCGTCCACCAGCCCGGCGAAAGCCATTTCGAACTCCTGCGCGCCTTTGCCGATGATGCTCTGCTCGCCAAGGCCTCCGCAGCCTTCACCGCGTATCGATACCGCGCGCATGAATTCGGCGATTCCATGCTGCTCAATCGCCAACCGCTGCTTCTATCGCGCGAACGGAACCGTGCCGAGGTGCTCGAGACGAAGCCTCTACTCGAGGCGTGGCTATGATGTCGGCAGGTTCGGTGGCATTTCGGGCGCTCGGCGCGCGAGAAGGTCGGAGCTATGTTGCAGCGGATGAAGATTCGGAATTTGACCCAATCACGACGCTCCCTCCGGTCAGCGGCAACGTCCGGATTTGGCGCGCGATTCCGACCTCAGCGAACGAAGTTATGACAAGCCATTCCAGTTTATGATCGCTCCGCCAAAAATTGGGTGTGCGCTGCAATAGCAGCCGAGATAGTCGCGCTTGCCGAAGGGGCTGTCGGCTCTGACGGGATTGGCGTAAGCTATAGTTAAGGGGGTGCACACATGCACCGCATCATCGCCATAGCGATCGTCGCGCTCGCGGCCGCGTTCAGCTCCGCGCGGGCGGAGGTGCTGATCGGCGTCTCGGCTGCGATGACGGGACGGCTCGCCTGGATCGGCGAGCAGGGACAGCGCGGCGCGGAGATGGCAGTGGCCGACGTCAACACGGCGGGCGGCGTGCTCGGCCAGAAGGTGAGGCTCATTTCCGTCGACGACTTCTGCGATCCCGAGCAAGCTGTGGCGGCCGCCAAGAAGCTGGTGGCTGACGGGGTCGTGCTCGTCGTCGGGCATTATTGCTCCGGGGCCTCGATCCCCGCATCAAAAGTGTACGAGGAGGCGGGCGTCGTTGAGATATCTCCAGGCTCGACCAATCCGCAGCTGACCGAACAGGGCCGCGCCAATGTCTTTCGCACCATTGGCCGCGACGACGCGCAAGGTATCGTCGCCGGCAACTACCTTGCCGATCGCTGGGGCAACAAGAAGATTGCGATTCTCCACGACAACTCGACCTATGGGAAGGGTCTCGCCGACGAGACCAGGAAGCAGCTAAACAAGCGGGGCGTGACTGAGGCCGTTTACGACGCATACATTCCCGGGAAGGACGACTATTCGGCCGAGGTCGCTGCGTTGCAGACCGCCGGCGTCTCCGCCTTATATGTGGGTGGGTATCATGCCGAGGTTGCGCTGATTGCTCGCGCTGCACATGACAATGGCTACACGGTTCAGCTCATATCCGGAGATGCTTTGGCGACCGAGGAATTTGCCCTGATCGCCGGCCCCGCGGCGGAGGGGACCCTCTTCACGTTCCCGGCGGACCCGAGGCGAAGCCCCGAAGCGGCCGCGGTCGTTGAGCAGTTCCGTGCGGAGAATTTCGAACCCGCGGGCTACACGCTGTTGAGCTACTGCGCGGTCCAGGTTTGGGCCCAGGCAGTCTCGAAGGCAGGTTCGCTGGAGCACAAGGCCGTCATTGCGGCACTGCACGAACAGGAATTCGACACCGTCATCGGCCGGCTCGATTTCGACGACAAGGGCGACCTCACGAAGCAGAGCTGGGTTTGGTACGTCTGGCGCGGCGGAGAGTACGTGCCGGTTGAATAGGATTCGCTGATCGCCGGCGTGCCGGCTGAGATGTCTAGTCGATGCAGACCAGAGTGGCCGAACTGTCGCGACTCACCGAGATGCTTGAACGCCTCGGCATACGCGGCCGGCTGTTGCTCGCCTTTTTCGGGATCAGCGCCCTTGCGGTGCTGGCAACCGCTGCGGCGCTTTATGCCTTCCTCCAGGTTGGCGACGTCGTCGACCGAATTACCACGGATCGAGTGCCGTCGGCGCTCGCCTCCCTCCAGCTTTCGCGCCAAGCCGAACGGGTCGCTGCTGCCGCGCCATCGGTGCTGGCAGCGACAAGCAGGGCTCAGCACAGCGAGGTCTCGGCTGCCGTGGCGCTCGAGATGTCCCGCCTCGAGGCCCTGCGCACGGACCTCCGTGATGCCACGTTGGGCACAGTGCCTTTGGCCGAGATCGAGGAAGCCGTGATTGTTCTGAGGCGCAACCTGAAGGAGCTCGACTCTCTTGTTGTCGCCCGGCTCGACGTGGTCGCCCGCAAGGAGGAGCTCCTGAATCGCCTCGCCGCGACGACGACCGGAAGCCAGCGCCTTGTCGCCACCAGCATCCTAGTGATGGATTCCAGGCTTCCGCAATGGCGGGCGGTCGCGGCCGACACGTCGCTGTCGCCCGATCGACGCGCAGCGGCGATGACCGACTTGGTCCAGGCGATTGCGGCCTACATCCCCCAGCAGAAGGCGCAGTTGGAGATCTCGGCGGTCAACGACGCGCTGGTGAAGGTCGCGAACGCGCCGACGCCGGGCGACCTGGCGTTGATCCTTTTTCCGCTACGCCGTTCGCTCACTGCTCTTGAAAAGGTTTCCACGGAGATCGACGAAAAGCTGCGGACCCGCTTCCGGCAGCGTGTCGACGAATTCAAGGGTTTGACCGACGGCGAGGACAGCATCCCCAAGGCGCGGGAGGACGAGTTTGCTGTCCTGGCACAGGGCGAAAGGCTTCTGGTCGAGAACAATCGACTGTCGCGCAATCTCACCGCTGGCGTCGATCGCCTGGTCGCCACCGCAGACCAGGAGATCGCTGCGTCCGGTCGCGAAGCCGCGCTCGTCCAGCGCTACGGCACCGCGGTTGTGCTCGGCTCCGCCTTCCTCAGCCTCCTGAGTTCGGTTCTGGTTGTCTGGCTCTATGTCGACCGCAGCCTCCTCGCCCGACTGGGGGCCGTGAGCCAGGGCATGCTCGCGATTGCGGGGGGCAACCTTCGTGCGCCGCTGCCAGCCGCGGGCAGCGACGAAATCGGGCGCATGGCCGAAGCGCTGAGACTCTTCCGGGATACTGCTGTCGAGGTCGAGGAAAAGAACCTGCGCGAAATAGCGGAAGCTCGCCAGCGGCTCATCGATGCCATCGAAAGCATCTCCGAAGGATTCGCTCTGTACGACCGGGAGGACCGGCTCGCCCTCAGCAACAGCCGCTACCGCGAATTGCTCTACACCGGTCTGGAGACCGAACTGACGCTCGGCACGACATTCGAGCAAATCATTCGCCGATCCGCTGAGCGCGGCTACATCAAGGACGCCGAGGGGCGGGTCGAGGAGTGGGTCGCCGAGCGCCTCTCGCGGCACCGCAACCCTGGCGAACCTTGGGTGCAGCGGCGAGGCGACGGGCGATGGGTCATGATCAGCGAGCGGCGGATCAGCGCCGGCGGCACGGTCGCCGTCTATTCGGACATCACTGAGCTGAAGCAAAGGGAGGAGAACCTAGCCGAGAAATCCGTGGTTCTGGAGGCGCTTTCCAGCAAGCTGGCGAAGTATCTGGCGCCCCAAGTGTATCGCTCGATATTCACCGGCCGCCAGGAGGTCAGGATCGCCAGCCAGCGGAAGAAACTGACAATATGCTTCTCCGATATCGCCGGCTTTACGGAGACCACTGACAAAATGGAATCCGAGGATCTCACCCAACTCCTCAATCACTATCTGACGGAAATGTCGAAAATAGCTTCGGATCACGGCGCGACGATCGACAAATATGTCGGCGACGCGATCCTGATGTTTTTCGGCGATCCCGAGACTCGCGGCGTCAAGGAGGACGCGCTGGCTTGTGCGCAGATGGCACTTGCAATGCAAAAGCGGATTAGCGAGCTTGCCGAAGTCTGGCGGGACATGGGGATCGAAACACCGCTGCGCTGTCGCATCGGCATCCATACCGACTACTGCACCGTCGGTAACTTCGGCAGCGAGGACCGGATGGACTACACGATAATCGGCGGCGCCGTGAATCTCGCCTCGCGCCTGGAGCAGGAGGCGCCGCCGGGGGCCATCCTCATTTCCTACGAGACGTTTGCGCAAGTGAAGGACTCAATCGACTGTGAAGAGCTGGGGCACGTCCAGGTCAAGGGGCCTATCCCGTGGCCACCTACCGCGTCATCGATCTGAAGGCCAATCTGGCGGCCGCTCGTCGTGCCGTTCGAACCGAGCTGCCGCACTTCAGGCTGGAACTTGAACCGGAGCTTATGTCCCCTGACGAGCGTGACGATGCCGCCACTGCACTTCGAGACGCGCTGGATCGGCTTTGTCACAAGTAGGGCTTGGTCCACAACGACCCTCCTAATGGACGCAAGGAGTGGGATGTGGGACGCCGCTCATGCGATGCAGAGCACCAGATGCATGAAGGCTTTCGGTCGCTCCGAGTCCCAATCGGGTAAAAGCGCGCCGCTTAATTGCGAAGTTCTGCCAGGAACGAGGACTTAAGCACCAAACGCGGCAGGTGCAGGCGATATGGCCGAACGGAGAATACCTTTCGGCTCCATTGTTTCAGTGATGCCGCGTCTGCAAAGGCGTTCCTTGATCACTTCGAGGGGCAGATATTCTATCCGAAACGGGATCGAGAGAATGGAAAGGTTCGGGGCGTCTGGCGCCGCACCGGCGAATACACGCCGGTTCTCGATCTCGGTCCCCTCAGCGTGCCGGAGATTACGCAGCTAAATCACGAACTTTCGGGGCGAACTTTCTCCACCGAAAGCGATCCGGATGGAAGCGGGCGCAAGAGCTCGGCGTCAGGCTTTGTTAAATTGATCCAGGCAGCCCAATTCTCCGGCTGAAGGACGACCACCTGTCGGTTGTGATATGGCGCGACATCCCGCCCGGGATCGGTCGTCAGCATGGTGAAGGTGGGCGGCTTGTTGCCGACAGCTTCACCCCCAGCGACGGCCATGATGCCAGTTCGATCGCGTCGCCTCGCTGCGGGGGATACGAAATCACTGTCGCCGCGAGGTCCGCAATGAGAGGGGTGTCGTGGGAGCATCGCATGCTATGGCTTTCGCAGGCCCGGCAACAAACTTTGGGTGCTCAGCGAATTGCGTTGTCGCTTGTGCGAATGAGCTTCAGGCCTGACCGATGCCAGATTTTTCTGTTCTGGGTAATTCCTGTTGCCAACGCATCATCCGGCCCGCCCCATTGTTAAAAATCTGCCAAAGTAGTGCTAGTTGGAGCGAAGTGCCTCGATCACGGCGGCCGTGACCGCCGCCGTGCTCGCAGCACCACCAAGATCCGGGCTAAGAAACTCTCCACGGTCGGTGACGATCTCGATCGCCACCATAAGGCGACGTGCTGCAGCCACCTCCCCGAGATGGTCGAGCATCAGGCTTGCCGTCCAGAACGATCCAATAGGATTTGCAATGCCCCTGCCGGCGATATCGAAGGCCGAACCGTGGATGGGTTCGAACATGGACGGATGCCTGCGAGACGGATCGATGTTCGACGTCGCGCCAACGCCAAGAGAACCGCCAAGCGCAGCAGCCAGATCGGAAAGGATGTCGGCATGGAGGTTGGTCGCTAAAACCGTGTCGATAATGTCGGGCTTGTTGACCATTCGCTGGGTCATGGCGTCGACTAGCATCCAATCGACAGTCAGACTGGGGTAGTCGCGAACCACCTCGCGAACGACTTCGTCCCAGAGCACCATGCCATGGCGCTGTGCATTCGACTTTGTCACCACTGTCAGCAACTTTCGGGTCCGTGACGAGGCAAGGTCGCAGGCAAACCGGGCGATTCGTTCGATGCCGGTGCGGGTAAAGACAGCGACATCCATGCCAACCTCGATCGGCAGGCCGCGATGGACGCGACCGCCGACGCCAGCATATTCGCCCTCGCTGTTTTCGCGGACGATCACCCAGTCTATCTGCTTGCCGAGTTCGGGCCGCAGCGGACCGGTCAGTCCAGGCAGGAGGCGCGTCGGCCGCACATTGGCGTACTGGTCGAACCCTTGGCAGATGGCCAGGCGCAGACCCCAAAGCGTGATATCGTCCGGGAGATTAGGGTCGCCGACCGAGCCGAAATAGATCGCATCGAAGGCCTTAATCTGGTCAAGGCCATCGCGCGGCATCATGCGGCCGTTGCCGCGATAGTAATCAGAACCCCAGTCGAAGCGCTTGAAATCGAAGGCAAGACCTGGTTCGGCAACAGTCAAGGCTTCTAGCACCTTCACCCCGGCCTCGACGACCTCCGGTCCAATACCGTCACCACCGATGACAGCGATCATATGCGAGGACATTCCCAGGCTCCTTTTCGATGACAGCGACGATAGCGCCGGTCATTCCTTCGGTATCGGCGGTGCCCCTGAATATATCGCCTATCGCCGTTCGCGTTTGGGGCCGCGTGGGCGCGCAAATCTTGCTCGGTCATGCCGTCCCTGGTCATTCCGTGGCGGTGACCTCGACCGGACTCCCCGTCTGGCTGGTCCCGATTGGCTTCGAAAACCCGCAGTAATGGGATTCAATCCCGGCATCGCTTGAAGACGGTGTCCAATTTTCAAAAAAGGCTGGAAGGTCACGCAAGGCGGTTCCATCTTACCCATTTGGCGTCAGTCAGGACAAATCGTCCCATTCAGCCTGAATCACAAACAAGCCAAAAGCCGATTCCTAAATCTCGACAGGACTTAGCACGAGGCCGAGGTAGGTTCGTTGAAAAGGATACCAAGCCTGCGGTGTTTCTACGGGGCGGCTTCGGAAGGCGACCGTAGCAAAGCCTCACTCCTTCACTGCCCCTGTCATCGAGGAGACGTAGTGTTCGACAAAGAATGAATAAAGCACCACCACCGGCAGAGAGCCGATCAGTGCGCCTGCCATCAGCGCTCCCCATTCATAGACGTCCGAGCGCACGAGTTCGGTAAGCACGCCGACCGGGACGGTTTTGTTTTCGGACGACTGGATGAAGGTCAAGGCGTAGATGAACTCGTTCCACGACAGGGTGAATGCGAAGATGCCCGCGGAAATCAGGCCCGGCACCGACAGCGGCAGCACGATCTTGGTGAGGATCTGCCAGCGGCTCGCTCCGTCGATCAGCGCGCATTCTTCCAGTTCGAACGGGATCGAGCGGAAGTAACCCATCAACAGCCATGTGCAGAACGGGATGAGGAAGGTCGGGTAGGTAAGGATCAGAGCGAACGGCGTGTCGTAAAGGCCGAGGTTGAACACCATTACCGACAATGGAATGAACAGGATTGAGGGCGGCACGAGATAGGCCAGGAAGACCGCCAGACCAACTTGGCGCGCCCCGGAAAACCTCAAGCGTTCGATCGCATAGGCCGCAAACACCGAAGCAAGCAGCGACAGGAACGTGGCGGCAGTTGAGATGATGATCGTGTTGAGCAGCCAGCCGGGGTAGGACGTCTCGAAGAGAAGATAGCGTATATGCTCCAATGTCGGATGCACGACCCAGAACGGGTTGAAATTCGCATAATCCGTCATCTCGAGATTGGGTTTCACCGCCGTGATCGTCATCCAGTAGAACGGGAACAACAGCACAATGACGAATACCAGCAGCGGCAGATAGACGGTCACTACGCGCCGGGGCAGGCTCTGAAGATAACCCATGCCGCCCTCGTCTGTGTCCGGACGGTTGCTTTCGATCGCGGCCATGTCAGTCTCCGCCGCCCTGCTGCCATTTGCGGCGCTGCAGGCCGAAATAGCTGAACAGGATCGCCGCAAGCAGGAATGGGATCATGGCCACCGCGATCGCGGCGCCCTCGCCAAGCTGGCCTCCGGAGATGCCTCGCTGGAACGACAGCGTCGCCATCAAATGGGTGGCGTTAACCGGCCCGCCGCGGGTCAGCACATAAATCAGCTGGAAATCGGTGAAGGTGAAGAGCACCGAAAACGTCATGGTGATGGCGATGATGGGTGTAAGCAACGGCAACGTCACGTGGCGGAACAATTGCCAACGGTTGGCACCGTCAAGCGTCGCGGCCTCGTAGAGCGACTGCGGAATCGTCTGCAGGCCTGCAAGCAGTGTGATCGCCACGAACGGAATGCCGCGCCAAACATTGGCGGCGATGACCGACGCCCGCGCGTTCGTCGGATCGCCGAGGAAATTGATGCGATGGTCGATAAGGCCCATCTGCTGCAGGGCCCATGACAGGATCGAGAACTGCGCATCGTAGATCCACCAGAAGGCGATGGCCGACAGCACCGTCGGCACTACCCATGGCAGCAAGACGATCGCGCGGAAGAACGATTTGAAGGGCAGGTTTTGATTGAGAATGAGCGCCAACCAGAGGCCAAGCGCGAATTTCAGGATCGAGGCGCTGATCGTGTAGAGCAAGGTGTTGAAGACGGAGAGCCAGAAGACGGCGTCGCTCCAAAGATACTCGTAGTTCTCGAGGCCGATGAAGATGCCGGGGCGGCCGATGCGGGCATCGGTGAAGCCAAGCCAGACGCCGAGGCCGAGCGGATAGGTCAGGAAGACAAGCAGCAGTGCCGCCGCCGGCAGCATGAAGCCGAAGCCAAGCGCGTTCCGGCTTTCGGCCCAGCGCGATAGAATCCTCGACTGGTTCGAAGAACGCGGCTGAATGGCAGCTGACGGCACGGCCATGGGGTCGGCTCCTGTTGAGGTCTTATTGATCGGCCGGAACAGCCTTGACGCAGTCCGAAGCCAGCCGGACAGCCCTGCCGCCCGGCTGAGCCCGGCTCAAACGCGATAGTAGCGGTTTGCGCGCTTCTCGGCCTCTTCCATCGCCTCTTGCGGCGTCGCCTGGCCGGTCACGGCCTTGGCGAACATATCGACTAGCACATAGTCGGCCATGGTTGCCGCCGAGGCATAGCCTAGCGGCCCGGCATAGCCGTTAGGTCGAAGCGTCGCCGAGGCTTTCGCGTAGGCAGCGTTGTTGGGGTCGGCCGTCCATACAGGATTGTTATCGAACGCTTTGAGCGTCTGGCAGCAATAGCCCGCCGAGGAAGTGATCCAGTCCGACATTTGCGGGTCCTCGAACATGAACTGCAGATAGGCTTTAGCCGCATTCGGGTAAGGCGTGTAGTCAAAGATGACGGCGGTGGTCACCTGGAACAGCTCGACGGATTTCCCGATGGGTCCGATCGGTAAGTTGGTCGTGCGCGTGTCCTTGGCGATTTCGGTCAGTTTCGGATCCTTGTCCTTGTTGATCTTGGCCGTGTTGTAGGCGGAAATGCCATTGGCGATCACGCTCAATTCGCCGGCCAAGTAGGCTCGGTTGTTGTTGACGTCGAGCCAGCTCTCGGTGCCGGGAATGAAAGTCTTGTAGAGCTGCTGGGCGTATTCGATCGCCTTCAGGGTCTCGGGGCTGTTGATCGTCACCTTGCCGCTCTCGTCGACCATCTGGCCGCCGTGGCTCCAAAGCAGCCAGTGCGCGTAGTTGTTGCCGTCGCCGACGCCATGGCCGTGCGTGAAACCGGCCGGATGTCCCTTCGCTTGCAGCGCTTTGCAAAGCTCGAGGAAGCCTTTCGTGTCTTTCGGGAATTCCGAGAAGCCAGCTTCCTTGACCCAGCTCTCGCGATAGACGATTGCATTGCCGATGGTGGCCAGCGGCAGGCCGATGAATTTTCCTTCCCGGGTCGCGTACTGCTTTGGCCCGTCATGCCAGCCGCCGTACTTCGACCCGAGATATTCGCCCAGCTCGGTCACGTCGTGCAGCTTGTCGGGATATTGGTGTGGATCGTCGAACCAGACGAACATCAGGTCGGGGCCGGACCCGACATTGGCGGCGACTGCTGCCTTGGGGCGAATGTCCTCCCAGCTTTCCTTGTCGACGCGGACCTGGACACCGGTCGCTTCGGTGAATCGCTTGGTGTTGGCCAGCCATTGATCTTCGTCGCCCTGGACGAAGGGTGACCAGCGCAGCAGCCTAAGCTTGGCGCCGTCCTCGGGTTTGTATTTCGGTCCCTCCTGGGCATAGGCGGGCGAGCTGATGAACCGGCTTCCCAAGGCGCCCGCCGCCGCGGCGGCGGTGGTGCGGATTACGTCGCGTCTGGTGAACCTCATGCTTGTCTCCTCCTGTCGATTCCTCGTAGTGGTCCTTATTGCCTGCTGCGCGTTTCCAATCGTTGCCCGGTCTCGCCGCTGAAAAGGTGAATGAGTCCCGGCTCGGCGGCGAGCTGGATGGTTTCGCCAGGCGTGAAAGAATGGCGCTCTCGAAAATTGGCGACGATCTCGTCACCCCCGGAAGTGCGGCCGATGAGCTGCACCTCCGACCCGGTCGGTTCAACCACCACGACGGTGACGGGAATGCCTTGGTCCGACAGCCGCAAATGCTCGGGCCGTATTCCCAGAACCACTGGCCCGCTGCTGCCGATGGGAAGTGGCGCGGCGAGCGGCACCGAAATGCCGCCGGCGCCGCGAAAGGACGGCGGGCCGTCGGTTGCGATTTCGCCCTTGAGCAGGTTCATTGCGGGCGAGCCGATAAAGCTGGCGACGAAGAGGTTGTTCGGCCTGTCGTAGAGTTCCAGCGGCGGTCCGATCTGCTCGACGACGCCGTCATGCATGACGACAATCTTGTCGGCCATGGTCATGGCCTCGATCTGGTCGTGCGTGACATAGACCGTCGTGGTCTTCAGGCGCTGATGCAGTTCCTTGATCTCGGCGCGCATCTGCACCCTGAGTTTGGCGTCGAGATTGGACAGCGGCTCGTCGAAGAGGAAAACCTGCGGATCGCGCACGATCGCCCGGCCCATGGCGACGCGCTGGCGCTGGCCACCGGAAAGCTGGCGAGGATAGCGCGACAGCAGCGGCATAAGCCCGAGGATTTCGGCCGCCCGGCGAACGCCGGCATCGCTTTCTGTCTTGGAGACACCTTTGAGCATCAGCGAGAACGCCATGTTCTCGGCGACTGTCATGTGCGGGTAGAGCGCATAATTCTGGAAGACCATAGCGACGTCGCGTTCCTTGGGCGCAACGTTGTTGACGACACGTTCGCCAATCGCGATCTGGCCGCGCGAAATCTTTTCCAGGCCGGCAATCATTCTGAGAAGAGTCGATTTCCCGCAGCCCGAGGGCCCGACCAGAGTGACGAATTCGCCGTCTTTTATATCGACGCTAACGCCGTGGAGAATCTCGACAGCCCCGAATGATTTGTAGACTTCGCCAATTGCGACAGACGCCATCGATTTCCTCCCGAATGCTTCCTGCGACGTCGTCGAAGGAAACCGCTTCGTGTCTGGTCCGCGACAGCCCCAGGCTCCCCTCCCCTGCTCACGCGATGGAACGGTAGCGCTACCAAACCGGGCTGTAAAGCGTTTACTCCAACCGCAGGTGCACGGGACTTTCGCCGTGGTGCCCGACCGCCGGCCGCGCCTGTACCCCTTGGCGCCGGTCTCGTCTTTAGGGGCATCTATTCCGGCCGCGGCGTCGCTATATCGCTGTCACTTGGCCAGGAAATCGGTCGCTGGTCAGCGGTCGGCGCACGGACGAGCAGATGCCGCTGCCGGTTACGAACATGAAGCCAGTTCCGTTCCATCCGATCGCAGTGCAGGTCGCCAACCGCATGCATGCCTGGAACCGCATCCAGGATCGCCGTTCTTGATAAATCATAGGCCGACGATACTGATTTCGCGCACTGGTGGTTGGCATGGTCCAGTTAGGGACCGCTTACCACGCGACTTCAGGCGCCAATGGTTCGTCGGCTAGTCGACGAATGAAATAGTCGTCGGGGCTTGCGCTGATGGCAGGACGTGCGGCTAGTATGCTGTCAGATCATTGGACTTTGAAGGGCCAAGCAATGCCGCCGAGCGAAATGACCACCCACGAGCCGAGCGAGCAAACTGTTCTCTCTGTTCGAAATCTGACCGTCCGCCTGCCAAACAACATGGAGCGGCAGAACGCCGTCGAAAACATTTCCTTCGACATGCGGAAGGGTGAGATGCTCTGCATCGTCGGCGAATCCGGCTCCGGCAAGTCCGTCACCGCAAACGCGATCATGGGCCTGCTGCCGTCTTCGGTGCGGATCGCGCAGGGAAGCATCCGCTTCAAGGGTCACGATCTCGCCAGCGCCGGGGAAGACGTGATGCGCAGTCTGCGTGGCCGTTCGGTCTCCATCATCTTCCAGGATCCGCTTTCCGCGCTCAATCCGCTGATGACTGTCGGCCAACAGGTGGCGGAGGTCATGGAAGCACACCGGTCCGGCACCTCGGCGACCCGCGCCAAGGCGGTTGTCGACCTGCTTGGCGAAGTCGGCCTGCCGGAACCGGCGGTCTTGCGCCACCAGTATCCGTTCCAGCTCTCTGGCGGGCAACGCCAGCGCGTCATGATCGCCATGGCGCTGGCGCTCAAGCCTGATCTTTTGATCGCCGACGAGCCGACCACCGCTCTCGACGTCACCACCCAGGCGCAGATACTTGCCCTGATCCGGCGGCTGCAGCGCGAAAAGAACATGAGCGTCATGTTCATCACGCACGATTTTGGCGTCGTCGCGGAAATCGCCGATCGCGTCATCGTCATGGAGAAAGGCGCGATGGTCGAACAAGGCGCCGCCGCCGCCGTTCTGGGCAATCCAAGCCATCCCTACACCAGGCGGCTGATCGCCGCCGTCCCGCATATGATCGAGAGCGAAACGAAGGCGCGTGAGGATACTCCGATCGTGCTGGAGGTGCAGAAACTCGACAAGACATATCGGCCGGGCATCGGCTTCTTCTCGAGGTCCCGCATCGTGCCCGCCGTCAAGCAGGTCAGCTTCGAGGTTCGCCAGGGCAGAACGCTCGGCATCGTCGGCGAGTCCGGCTCGGGGAAATCGTCGCTGGGCCGCGTCCTGCTGAAACTCCTGGACAGCGACGGAGGCAGCATCCTGTTCGACGGCAAGGATATCGCGGCGCTTTCGGACTCCGAGTTCCGACCGATGCGGCCGCACATCCAGATGATCTTCCAGGATCCGTTCGCCTCGCTCAATCCGCGCCAGACGATCGCCAAGATCCTCACCGTCGGCCCGATGGCGCACGGCCTGTCCGCTCCGGAAGCGCGCGCGAAGGCGCTGCACCTGCTGCGTCTGGTCGGCCTCGACGAGGGTGCCTATGACCGCTTTCCGCACGAATTCTCTGGCGGCCAGCGTCAACGGATCGGCATCGCACGGGCTCTGATGATGGACCCCAAGGTCCTGGTCGCCGACGAAGCAGTCTCAGCTCTCGATGTCTCCATCCAGGCGCAGATCCTCGATCTGCTGGCGAGCATCCAGGAAGAAATGAAGATCGCCATGATCTTCATCACTCACGACCTGCGGGTGGCAAGCCGGATCTGCGACGAAATTCTGGTGATGAACCGCGGCGAAGTCGTGGAGTGTGGCCCGCCGTCGCAGATATTCCGGTCGCCACATCACCCCTATACGAGGCAACTGATCTCCGCCATTCCCGGCAAGGAATGGATCCCGGCTTGAGCCGCGGCCACCCTGAAGCTCTCCTCCCCTGAACAATAAATGACCGTCCCGACAAAGGCGCGGCCGCATGTCTGCTCCTTGATCAGGCTGCCGATGCGTGCCGCGCCGGTCTCCTGCTGAGTAGAATAGTTGCGTTTGTCCACTAAAAGTAGTTGCATTTATCCACTACTCGCTCAATCATATCCTGGAAGACCCTCGACAACCCCGGATGGGGCTGCGGCGATCTCGATGAAGGCTGTCCACGACAGCCTCTGGAGAGTGTTCGATGCCGGTGAAGAAGAACAAAGGTCCGCCTTATCCTGTCGAGACGGTCGGGCTGGATGTCCTCGAAGACACGTTGAGCTTCTATATCCGCAGCATCAACATAGCGCTTTCTCGCGATCTCGATGACCGCCTGGAAGGTCTCGATGTTGCCCGGGGAACGGGCAAGATCACCACCCTGCTCCTTGTCGACAGCCATCCAGGAATACGGCCATCCGTCATCGCGCAGCTCATTATGCGCGATCGCTCCGCCATGGGCAGGCTGGTCGACCAGATGATCGATCACGAACTGATCACGCGTCAGGCTGCGCCGGACGACGGACGCGCACAGGAGCTCCACATCACCCAAAAGGGGGCAGACCTCGCCCGCAAGGTGCGCAAGATCGCCACCAAGCAATCCAGCGATTTCTTCGCCGATGTGCCTGAGAAAGACCAGAAGCGTCTGCTGGACATATTGCGGCGTGTCTATCGCCGCACCGCGGGACTCGACCAATGAGGAAACCCGCGGGAATCCGAGCCGGCCAGCGTGTGGCACTCGTGTCCGGTGCCAGCCGCGGCATCGGTGCGGCTTGCGCCCGGCACCTGTTCGAGACGGGCTGGACATTGTCGCTGGGCATGCGCGAATCGGTGCAGCCCGACTGGGCCGATAGCGAACGCGTCCGCCTGTTCCCGTACGATGCCGCGGAAGCCGGCAGTGAACAGACGTGGGTCGACGGCACCATTGATGCCTTCAACCGGATCGACGCGGTTGTCGCCAGCGCCGGCATCATGATTCCGAAGTCGGTCATCGACATCGACGACGCGGATCTCGATCTGATGTTCGAGATCAACGTCAAGGCTCCGCGCCGTCTGGTGCGCGCGTCATGGGCGTCGCTTGCGGCGAGCCCCGCGGGCCGGGTGATCATACTGGCCTCGTTGTCTGGCAAGCGGGTCAAGTCCGTGACCGCGGGCTCCTACTCGATCTCCAAATTTGCCGCAGTCGCGCTGTCCCACGGCATCCGGCAGGCGGGGTGGGACCTCGGAATTCGGGCCACGGCCGTCTGTCCCGGTTTCGTCGCCACCGACATGGCCCGCGGCATCACCGATCGCTCCGATGCGCTGATGACCGATCCGGACGACCTCGCACGGATCATCGGCTTGCTTCTCGATCTGCCCGATCATGCGAGCGTCGCGGAATTTTCCATCAATTGCCAGCTCGAGGAGTCCTACTGAGCATGCCCGGACCGTTCGTCGTCCCCGTCCATGGAGATACCGAGCTGCCAAAGGAGGTCGACTGTATCGTCGTCGGCGGCGGCATCATCGGCACCGCGACGGCACTTGAACTGGCCGAGACAGGCTTGCGGGTCGCCCTGTGCGAGAAGGGCGGGATCGGACAGGAACAGTCCAGCCGCAACTGGGGCTGGGTTCGCATTTCCCGGCGGGATCCACGCGAGGTTCCGCTGATGGCGGAGGCCTTGCGCATATGGGCGAGGCTCTCCGAACGGACCGGACGAGACACCGGCTATGCCCGGGCCGGAATTGTGTTCACATGCGCGGACGACAAGGAATACGAACAGCACGAGCGCTGGGGACGCCATCTCGAAGGCTATCAGTTCGAGTCGCGAATGATCGGCGCGGGTGAACTGCGTGACCTCCTCCCCGGCTCCAATCTCGACGTCAAAGGGGCGCTCTACACGCCCGCCGACGGTCGCGCCGAGCCCCAGAAGGCCGCGCCTGCAATTGCCGAAGCCGCACGCGACCGCGGCGCCGCCATACTGACGGAATGCGCCGTGCGCGGCGTGGAGACGACGAACGGCGCCGTCTCGGGCGTCGTGACCGAACGCGGCTTCATTGCCTGCAAGGCGGTCGTCCTTGCCGGAGGGGTCTGGTCGAACCTGTTTTGCGGAACGCTTGGTCTCAACCTGCCGCAGTTGAAGGTCATGAACACGGTTCTTCGCACGACGCCGGTCGAGAACGGGCCGGACCAGGCCGTGTGGGCAAACAACTTCGCCATACGCAAGCGCCAGGACGGTGGCTACACCGTCGCCTCCAGCATGAGCAATGTCGTCGACATCGTGCCGAACTCCTTTCGCTATGCGCGCGATTTTCTTCCGGCCTGGAAGACAGAGTGGCGATCGCTGCAATTCCGCCTGGGCGGTCGTTTCCTAGACGAGGCAAGGATGCCGACCCGCTGGGCGATGGATGAGGCGAGCCCCTTCGAATACTGCCGCGTGCTCGATCCAAAGCCTTCCAAGAAAAGCTCGGAGCGCGTCCTTGCAAATGCCCGCATAGCATTTCCGGTTCTGGAAAAGGCACAGGTGGCGCAGCGCTGGGCCGGCTATATCGACGTCACGCCCGACGCCATTCCCGTCATTTCGGCCGTCGACAGCGTTCCCGGCTTCCATGTGGCGACCGGTTTCTCGGGCCATGGTTTCGGCATCGGCCCCGCGGCAGGCAGGCTGATGGCCGATATCGTCACCGGACGGCCGCCGATCGTCGATCCCAAGGACTTCCGGTGGTCGCGGTTCTCGGACGGATCGAAGATCGCGCCGATCACTGGATTATAAGCGCTCCGACAAGAGAGCGTGACACAGCGAAAGTGGAACACTATGAAAAGGAGCCTCCAATGTCAGACAAGAGCAGCAGCAGCAGCATAATCTTTCGACCGACGCGTCGTCAGGCGCTTGGAATGGCAATCGCCGGTGCCGCCGGCCTCACCATGCCCAACCTGACGGGAGCAGGCAGGGCCCTTGCGGCAACCCCGCCGAGCGAACCCAAGGGACAGGTGATCGTCGGGTTTTCCCAGGAGCCCACCGTCTTCAACCCGCATTTGCCCCATATCGAGGTCGACGAGGGCATTCACTTCAGCGTCTTCGATCCGCTGTTTGGTGTCGATCCCAAGGGCAATTTCTTCCCCGCGCTCGCCAAGGAGGTGCCTACCGTCGAAAACGGCGGCATCTCGGCCGACGGGCTCGAGTGGCACGTCAAGCTGCGCGACGACGTGAAGTGGCATGACGGACAGCCGTTCACCGCCGAGGACGTTAAGTTCACGCTCGAACTGCTGGTCGACCCGAAGTTTCGCAGCTGGCGACGCGCCGGCCACGAACTTGTCCAGGACCTGACTGTCGTCTCGCCAACCGAGATCAAGTGGAAGATGAAGGAGCCTTACGCGCCCTACCCGTCGATCCTGGCCGCGACCTTCATCGTTCCCAAACATGTGCTCGGTGCGGCGGAGGACAAGAACACCGCGCCGTTCAACAATGCCCCGATCGGCACTGGCCCGTTCAAATGGGTGGAACGCATGGCCGGCGACCATATCGAACTGGCCGCCAACACCGACTACTTCGCCGACGGCCCCTACCTGAAGAGCCTGATCTACAAGTACATTCCGGATCTGACCGTTCTCTACACCCAGTTCAAGACCGGTGATATCGACGTCATCGGACTACAGTGGATCACAGCCGACCACTATGAGGAAGCCAAGGAATTGGGCGGAACGTCGGTCGCCGTCATTCCCGCCGCCACGGTCGAGTCGCTCAGCTTCAACATGGAGCGCCCGCAGTTCAAGGAACTCGCCGTTCGCCAGGCGCTGTATCATGCGCTGGACAAGAAAACGATCATCGACGCCCTCTACTACGGGCTGCCGGCCCCGACCGAAACCTACATGCCGCAGCAGTCCTTCTACTACAATCCGGATTTGCCGAAGCAGGAATACGACGTGGACAAGGCAAAGAAACTGCTGGACGACGCGGGGTGGGTCCCCGGAGCGGACGGCATCCGCGTCAAGGACGGTGTCCGCCTCTCGTTCAAGAACTCGACCACGGCGGGCAATCACATCCGCGAACAGGCGCAGCAGTTCATCCAGCAATCGTATCGCGACATCGGCGTCGAGGTGATGATCTCCAACCTGCCGCCAGCCGCGATGTGGGGCGACTACTGGATGAAGTCGGAATTCGATTCCGTCGTCGTCGGCATTAACTTCCTGACGGGCTCCGATCCCGACACGTCGGACTATCTCAGCTCGAAGTCGATTCCGGCCAAGGGTGGCGCCGGCCAGAACACCTGGCAGTATGCCAGCCCGGAGGTAGACAAGCTGCTCGGATCTGGCGGTGTCGAATTCGTGCCGGAGAAACGCAAGCAAGCCTACCTGAAGATCCAGGAGACCGTACGCAACGACCTGCCATTCCTGCCGATGTTCCAATACGCGACGGTGCGCGGACACAAGTCCGGTGTCGAAGGCGTCGAGCCGAACATCAATGTACGCATCGACTCCTGGGACGTGGCCACCTGGCACTGGGCATAGCCCGCGCAAACGAGGCCGGGCCGGTGATGACCGGCTCGGCCTGCATAGCCGACAAGGCGCCTCTGGCGCGACTGTATCCGACGGACACCAAAACGGAGACAACCGGCATGCTTCGCTATCTGCTGGGACGCTTCTGGCAAAGTCTCGTCCTGCTCCTGCTGGTCTCGGTGATCGGCTTTGCCGTCCTAAACCTGGCTCCGGGCGGACCGCTCTCGCAATTCACTCTCACGCCAGGAATGACGCAGGCCGATCTTGACCGGATCGCCACGCAAATGGGACTCAATCGCCCTCTTCCCATCCAGTACCTCGACTGGCTGAGCCACCTGCTTCGCGGTGACTGGGGTCATTCCTACCGGGACGGCAGGCCCGTGCTTGATATCATCTGGGAGCACCTTGTCGCGACATTGCTGCTGATGGGCGTATCGACCGCGATCGCCATCTTTGTAGGCACGTGGATAGGTGTCCTGGGCGCGCTTAGACGATACTCGATCTTCGACTACGCAGCGACGGTCGGCGCGATGGTGGCATTGTCGATCCCGACCTTCTGGTTCGGGTTGATCGCGATCTACATATTCTCGCTGCGGCTCAGATGGCTGCCGGCCGGCAACATGTACACGATCGGCAATGGCTCGCTCGGCGACTATGCGATCCATCTCATCATGCCGAGCATCGTTCTTGCGCTGGTCAATGTCGCCGTGTGGAGCCGCTACATGCGCACCGCCACGCTCGACGTCATCAGTCAGGATTTTGTCCGAACGGCCCGGGCCAAGGGGCTGAGTTCCCGGCGCGTATTGATCCGCCACATCCTCGGAAACGCCCTGCTGCCGATGATCACCCTGCTGGGGCTGCAACTGCCAACAATACTGGGTGGGGCGCTGGTGACGGAAACAGTCTTTACCTGGCCCGGCATGGGACGGCTGTTCCTCGATAGCCTCGGTTACAGCGACTACCCCGTCGTGATGGGTCTGCTGATGATGTCCGCGGTTCTTGTCCTGGTCGGCAATCTGGCCGCGGACCTCACCGTCGCATTCGTCGATCCGCGCATTCGATTGAGCTGAGGACGAAGAGATGACCCAGTCGGATTTCCTCATCCCCACCCACGCCAGGCACCGCTGGTGGCAAAGCCGCTCCGTGCGCCGATTTGCCCGTCACCGACTGGCGATGTTCGGCCTGGTGATGATCGTCGTTCTGGTGCTGGCCTGCGTCCTCGGCCCCTTGCTGCTGCCCTTTGACGATCTCTACATCGATCTGCGTGGCCGGTTCTCGCCGCCGTTCACGGGCTATCATTTCTTCGGCACCGATCCGCTCGGCCGCGACATCGCGGCGCGCCTCTTCATGGCCGGACGCATTTCGCTCCTGGTCGGCTTCGCTGCGATGGTCATCAGCACGGTCTTTGGAACCGTGCTCGGGATCGCTGCCGGCTTCTTCGGCGGCCGCATCGGCACGGTGCTGATGCGTTTCGTCGACGCGATGCTGTCCTTTCCCAACATCTTCCTACTGCTGGCGATGGCGGCCTTCATCAAGCCGAGCCCGATCATGATCACTCTGATCATCGCGGCAACGAGCTGGATGGAAATCGCGCGCATCGTCGAGGCGGAAGTGCATTCGCTGCGCGAACGCGACTTCGTGGTCGCCGCCCGCATGCTCGGGCTCAGCAACAGTCACATCATGTTTCGCGAACTGCTGCCCAATGCGATCGGCCCGATCATCGTCGCGGCCACGCTTACCGTTGCCCGTGCCATCCTTCTGGAAGCCTATGTCAGCTTCCTCGGCTACGGCATCCAGCCTCCGCTGCCGAGTTGGGGCAACATGCTGAACGGCGCCCAGCAGTATCTCGACAGCGCGCCGTGGTTGGCAATCGTTCCCGGTGCCGCCATCACCCTGGCAGTCACCAGTTTCAACTTCATCGGCGACGGGTTGCGCGATGCGCTCGACGCACGAAGCGACATGCTGTGAAGCCGCCCGGAATGGCAAGGTTTTCGCCGTTTGAAGTCTCGCTCTGGTATGCGACCGCGGCGCCACCGCCAGAGACCGGAGCGCTCCAAGAACGCAGGCGGGCGGACGTCTGCATCGTCGGCGGCGGCTACACCGGGTTGACCACCGCACTCGATCTCGCCCGCGACGGCATAGATGTGGTTCTGCTCGAAGCCCAGGAGATCGGCTTCGGCGGCTCGGGCCGCAATGCCGGCCACTGTACGCCAACCTTCACCCACTACAGCCTGCCCGAACTGCGCGCCATGCTGGGCGAGCCGTGGGCCGAAAGGCTGATCGCCCGGCAGACAGGGGCCAACAGACAAGTCGCAGGGATGATCGAGCGTTACGGCATCGATTGCGAATGGCAGCAGAATGGCTACGTCATGGGCGCGCTGACGCCAGGCGCCATCGCCAAGCTCGAGGTAAAGGCGCAGCAGTATAATGCCGTCGGCGCCAAGACGCGGGTGCTCGACAGACTGGCGACCGAGGAGATGACCGGCAGCCCGCGATATTATGGCGGCTGGTTTCATTCCGAGGCTGGTCACCTCAATCCATTGGGATACGCAAGAGGCCTGGCCGGTGCCGTCATGCAGGAAGGTGGCGCAATCCACACGGGATCGCCGGTCCGCGACGTCGTGCGGCAGGATGGTGCCTGGGCAGTGCACGCCGGCGAAGGAACCGTTGTCGCCGATAAGGTCATCTTTGCGACTGGCGCCTACACCGTCGACGGATGGCCCGGCCTCGACCAGACTTACAAGATCCAGAGTGTGTTCGTCGCCGCTAGCCAGCCGCTGACGGCCAGCGAACGCCAAACCATTCTGCCGCGCAACACGACGATGCATGACGGCCGCGGCGACATCTTTGTCTACAAGTACAATGCCGAGGGACGCATCGTCGCCTCGATGTTCCCGATGGGCCGTCGCGGAAGGGACATGGCGTTCACACACCGCCTCATGTCTGATCGGCTGCGCTGGCTCCATCCGCAGCTCAGCAGCGAGTTGAGATGGGAATATTTCTGGTTCGGCGAATTGGATATGCAGCAGCGCACCATCCCACGATTCTATGAGCTCGCGCCGGGCGTCGTCGCCCTGACAGGACTGTCCGGTCGCGGCGTGCCGACCGGAAGCATGCTCGGCGGCATACTCGGCGAATGGGCGAAGGGCGTCCCTGAAAAAGAACTGTCGCTGAAGCTCGAACCACTCCGGCGGGCACCCTTCTTCATGTCGTTCGCTCCCGCGGCGATGTTACGGTACTATCGCGTCTCGGACTGGCTGCGGGCAAAGGCTAGCGGGTCTCAAATCCCACCCCACGCCTAGCCAGGGTCGAATGGAAGATTTCGCGACGCGCACCGCCGACAGGCGGCTGGTCCCCTGCCCAGGACAGAGCGGAATCCGGCCGCCGTTCCAGTCCCTCGGCACGCCGCTCTGGTTTCGGACGCCACCGCGCCCTGAGACGACAGGCGCCATTTGGTTCGAGATCAATTGGCCGATCGCCCACAGATTGAGCCAACAACTTCAGATTGCTTTGAAATCCTGCCCAGACGAGCAGACTGCCGAACGTATCGGACTTACGCAATCGAAGACTTCAGTTGATGATGCAGAATCGGTAGTGAACGAGATGCCGAAAATCGTTGTCTTTTGTGCGGAAAAATACGCCGTAGCGCTCCGGACTACGCTGACGCCTACCGACTATCGAGACCAATCAGCGATTTTTCCACCTTGTGGCGTTCGATGGCGCGTCCAAACCGTCTCGAAAAGTGCCGTCACCCGCTCCAATTGCGGTCGCTCTTCGTTGCAAATATTAATAGTCATTGTGGGTCCAGAGCATCGTCGCGAGTCCAAAACCCGTCCATTTGCACGCCCGTATGCGCCAAGCTGGCTCCGAGACGCGCGCCGGCTTGTGCATCTACGTCGGTGATCAGCATATGGCCCGGCGACACCGTGATCGAGATCGCGAGTTCGGCACGCGCAAGAGCGTCTTGAGCGGTCAGGCTGCTGGCCCAGAATACAGGGACCTCCCCGTCCCTGATTTCGACCGCATCGCCCCAGTCGGGAGCCATCAAATCGCGTATCCCGATGGTCGCCGGCTCCCCGACATGGATAGGGGAGCCGTGCGCATGCGGAAAACCTGCCGTCAGGGCGCGAATCTTATCGACGTCGCAATGTCTTATCGGGCGCATGGAGACGACCATTTCGCCACCAAACGGTCCGACCTGGAACGTCTCGATCCTGGTTCTAAACTTGGGGGAAGTCCTTCCGAAGCCGATGCGACGGAGCTTCACTCCCTTTTTGGCAAGTGCCGCCTCGACGGTAAGCGAACTGCCGAGCGCAAAAGCGGCGAAATCATCCCGCCACAGGTCGATGATGTCGGTTTTCCGACGGATCATCTCCCCGAAGCAATAGATGTTATACTGGGGTGCATCGGTGCGAATATCGATATCGCCCAAGGCTGGGAGCAATGGGCTGCCGGCACGGGTGACGCCCACCAAAGGACAGGGTTTCGGATTGCGGACGCAAAACCGATGGAAATCCCCGGCAAAACTGCGGGGCACAATCACAATATTGGCCTGCAGCTTCCCGCGCGCAAGCCCTCCGGTATATCCTTCATAGGCGCCCATTCTAACCAGTTTGCGCAGCCTATCTGCATCGACCAGTCGCAAATTGTCATAGAACAATGAAGTGGTCTGGCGAGCCATGGCTTCCGGGCATATGTATGTTCAGAGACGCGTCGAGAGCGCGTAAGATCATCGACGGGTTGCCCGCTTGTCAAATTATCAGAATCTTCCCTCGTCGATAAATTGTATTTATTGGTCGACCAATGGAGGCTTCTGTTATTATTAGGATCTGCTCATGGAGCTTTGTACTCATTGACAGCTGCGGCAGCCGATTGCTTCTATCTGTCGGCCTGCTTCGTGTAGGAACCCGAGGTCCCGGTTCATATAGAAGAGCAGGAAAGCCGCGTAGAGGACAAGGACGAGGCTGAACACCAACGTCTTGACGACCAGCGACAGGGCAAAAACATTCAGGTGCGGCGAGGCGCGCGCCAGGAAAGCCAGCACAATGTCGGACAGGAGCATGCTGATGACGACCGGGAACACAAGGGTCAGCGCCATCACCAGGATGCGGGTGAGCAGATCAAGAAATATCCCGGCTGCATCCTTGCTGAACATAGGCAGGAGTTGGTCGATCGGCCAAAGGCCGTAGCTGTCGTAGAGGCTGGTCAGGGAAAGCTGCAAGCCCCCGGCCGCCAGATAGATCGTAATCATGATGACGGCCAGCAAAGTGCCGGTGGCACTCGTCTCATGGGTCATCATCGGATCGATCAGGGTCCCCATCGTGGAACCGCGCTGCAGGTCCAGGATATCGCCAGCGGCTTCCGCCGCCCAGAACGGTATGCCCATTGCCAGCCCGAGCGTCACCCCGACAACGACCTCCTTGAGAATGTACAGGACGATCATCGTTGTCGCGATATCGGTGGTCGTCAGCTTGGTCACGATCATCGGAAAAATCGGAACCGCCAGTGCGAGAGCCACGCCGTTGCGCAGAAGCCCGGATAGCGGCACACGCGAAAAGAGCGGCATCAGAAGCATGAAACCAGTCAGGCGTGCGAGCGCGAAAGCGCCGGCCAGAAGATAGAATTGCAGCTCTTTGACAGAGGCGAAGATTGGTTCGACCCGCATCCGCCCGCCTCAGCGCGTGACGACGGGGAATTCGTCCAGCGCCGTCGAGGCCTGTTCCGCGATCTGCTGGCCAAGCAGCGGACCAAAGACCATGATGACCAACAGGATCACGACGAGCTTGATCGTCTGCGGCAGCGACTGGTCCTGGATCTGCGTCAGCGCCTGGGCAAGGCCGACAAGGATGCCGACGGCAAGCGCCGCGATGATCGCCGGACTGGACGCGAGCAGCACCGTCAGAAGCGCGCTTTGGACCTTCGCCAGGATAAAGTCATTGCTCATGCGAACCTCAGCGGTGTCAGACGTAACTCAGGATGAGGCCATGCATCAGCCGCGACCAGCCATCAATGGCGACGAAAAGGAACAGTTTCAGCGGGATCGAGATGAGAACCGGCGAGACCATGATCATGCCGAGCGTCATCAGGACATTCGCAACAACGATATCGATGATGAGGAAAGGGAGATAAAGCAGGAAGCCGATCTCGAAGGCACGGGTAAGCTCGGATGCGACAAAGGCCGGAACAAGGATCGAGAGATCGTCGTCCTTGAGGTTCTGCCGCGCTTGTTCCGGCCACAGGCGAGTGGTGCCGTCAAGAAAGAACTGCCGCTCTTGCGGCTGGGTGAATTTCATGAGATGCCGCTGCAATGGTTCCCTGACCAATTGCGCCGCCCTGGCGAGGTCGTCCGTCGTCTGGAACTGAACCTGCCCTTCCTGAAGCCGGCCCGACATCTCGCTCAGCATCGGCGTGGTGACGTAGACCGTGAGCACGAGCGCTATGCCGTAAAGCACCAGATTGGGCGGCATCTGCTGGACGCCAAGCGCATTGCGGACGAGAAACAGCACCACCGAAATTTTCAGGAAGCCCGTCATCGTGACGACTGCCAGCGGCAGCAATCCGACGAAGCCGACAGCGATCAGAATCCCAAGCAGGTTGGGCGAATTCTCAAGCATTGTCGAACATACGGACGATCCGCACGCCCAGGTTTTCCCCAATCCGCACGATCTCGCCACGACCGACACGCTTGCCGTTGGCGATGATGTCGACGGCCTCCTCGGTTACATCGGTGAGTGCAACGACAGCGCCGGGCGCAAGCTGTCTTACGTCCCCAAGAGGCATCGCCATGCGGCCGATCTCGAAGGCAAGCGCGACCGGCAACTCGTCCAGAGTCGACTCTTCCAATGTCTGGCCGGCTGGCGGCGGCGTGTTCTGGTTCATGGTCCACTCCCAATTCGATCCGGCGATTGCAGTCGGCGCGGCAAGCAATTGCGGCCCATCGGCAGTCAAGGTCACCGGCGCATAAAGGCGCTCGGCAATGATGAGTGCCGCCATGCGTTCTTCCTCCGCATCCCTGAAAAGCACCACATCGCCAGGCTGCAGGCTTTGAAGCTCGCCAAGGGTGATCGTCAGCGCGCCACGCCGAAGGCAGACCGACAGCGGGAATTCGGCCGGAATCGGCGGCCTCGTTTTGCCGATCTCGTCGAGAAGGCGGCCGATCCGCACCGCCAGGCCGGCGTCCGTCGTGTTCAGCACGCAGTCTATCGTCCCGTCGTTGCCGGCCATGACAAAAGCGAGCGAGATTTGCTCCGAGACCGTATCTCTTCGTTCGACCGAGGTGAGCGCGATCCTCTCACCCAGCTTGCCCTCGATCCTTTCGAGGTCTTCTTCGAATGCGGATTCCAGCAGCAGTGCGGCGTGCATGGGCGCCAGTCGTTTCATGTCGACCAACTCGTCCGCCTTGGCGAAGGCTCGTTCGACCACAGAAAGCGGCAGGCGCAATTTAGCGACCTTGCCTGCGACGGTGAACGCAATCGTGCACAGCCGCTGATCCGCGGGGTTCGTCGCCGGCCAGACGGTAGCGATCGTCATTGCCTTCCCCGCGATGGTGATCTGCGCGGGAGCGCGACGGCGGTAAAAGGCGTTCAATGCCCCGACGTCCACGGCCGGGACGGATCCCAGCGTCAGCCGTTCGCCGACGGCCGGCAGTCCGGCAGTGCGTTTCTTCGGTTTTCCCAGCGCTTTCGTTTTTGCCGACGCCAAGGCTTGAGGCATCACACTTCCATGTCCACATCCATATCCACGATCACGGATTGGGCTATCGTTCCGCGGGCAAGTGCCGCGGACCGCGTTCCTCCTCCTCGACAAGCTCGGAAAGAGCCAGGCGACGACGCGCGCTGCGTTTGGTCAGATGCTCCAGCAGTCCATCCAGCTTCGCCACCGCCTTCACGCTCGCACGATGATCGTTGCGCGCTGCCGACAATTCCACTTTCCGACGCTCCTCGGCGACGCCGGCCATCTTCTCGTTTTCACGCAGCTGCGCGGTTTTTCTGGCGGCAATTTCGAACCGTCCCTGGAGCCGATGCAGGCTGGCGGCCTTTACCGGTTGTCCGACAAGCGAACCGAACGCTGCCTCTTCTGCGTCAACCGTGTGCTGGAGGTGCTCAGTGACCGCAGCGGCCGCCGCCTGAACCTCCCTCGCGGCCCGGTGCGAAGCGGCGTGCCTTCTGATCACGCCTTCCTTCGCGCGTTCTTCCCGGCGGCGTCTGAGGTCGCGCAATCGAGCGACCATGTCACGGTCTTTCATCGACGATTTCCCGCATGAGTTGGCGTGTCTTCTCGATGCTCTCGTGTGTGGCGGACGCCTGACGCAGAAAGGCATTGATGGCATCGATCTTCGCCACCGCCTCGTCCGCCACGGCATCGCTGCCCTTTTCGTATTCACCGACCCGCAGGAGAAGTTCGATGTCGGCGTAGCGGGCAAGCAGCTCACGCAGGTGGCTGGCGTCGGACCGATGTGCCGGCGGTACAACCGCATCCATGAGACGGCTTCGGCTGCGCAAGACGTCGATGGCCGGGAAGTGGTTCCGCTGCGCGAGTTCGTTCGACAGGAAAACGTGGCCATCGAGCAGCGCCTGAATTTCCTCGGCGACAGGATCCAGTGTGCCGTCGCCTTCCAGGAGAACGCTGTAGAGGCTGGTGATGGAACCGACGCGGCCGGGGCCTGAGCGCTCGAGCAGGCGCGGCAAGACCGCGAACAGCGAAGACGGAAAACCGCGACGCGTCGGTGTCTCGCCCGAGGCCAGGCCAATCTCGCGCTGCGCACGGGCAAACCGCGTTATGTTGTCCATCGCAAGCAGCACATGCTTGCCCTGGTCCCGAAAATATTCGGCAATGCTGGTCGCCACATAGGCGGCCTTGACGCGCTCGATGGCAGGCCGGTCGGATGTCGCAACGACGACGATTGCCCGCTGCCGCCCTTCCGGTCCAAGTTGATGTTCGAGGAACTCGCGCACTTCACGTCCGCGCTCGCCGACAAGGGCGACCACGGCAACATCGGCATCGGTGCCGCTGACAATGTCGGAAAGCAGGATCGACTTGCCGACGCCAGGTTCACCGAAGATGCCGACGCGCTGCCCACGCGCGCAGGTGAGCAGCCCGTCGAGGGCGCGGATTCCAAGCTGGATCGGCTCGGAAATCAAGCTGCGCTCGAGCGGGGATGGCGGATAGGCGTTGACCGGATAGCTGCCGGTAATGCCGTCCGGCGAAAGCGGTTTGCCATCCAGTGGCTCGCCGAGCGCGCTGATGACCCGACCAAGCAGGCCGGGTCCGACGGGCACGCGCTGGTCCTTTCCGGTCGCAACCACCTCGGTCAGGCTTGAAAGACCGGTCAGATCGCCAAGCGGAACAAGGATCGCCATTTCGTCCATGAGGCCGACGACTTCCGCCCTGGTCGTCTTGCCGGTCCTGGGATCGACCAGTTCGCATATCTCGCCGATCCGGGCCTCCTCCATGGTTGCATGGATAACCGTGCCGGTGACCCGCTTAACACGCCCCTTCCTCGGCCGGCTTGCATCGTCGCGGAGGGCGGAACGCAGGTTCGGAATGATAGACGCCAGACGGCTTTCGATATCGACAGCGGGCTGTGTCATGGAACCTCCGCCTTTGACGCAATCGCGGCAGCCATGGCTTGGAGCTGCGCGTCGATGCTCGCATCGACGACGGCAAAGTCAGTCGAAACGACGCAGGCGCCGGTTGCCAATGCGTCATCCGCGTCAATCTCGACCGTCATGCCCAGATCACCCTCGCGCAAGACCGCGTCCAGCTCATCGCGAACCCTGTCCACGGAAGCGGGATGAACGCGGACTTTCAGATATTTGGCGCGGCGAATTTCAGTCACAGCCTGACTTGCGGCCTTCGCGACAAGCGTGCTGACGTCGAATTCTCCAAGCATTCGCCTGACGACATCGAGGGCCAGGCTGATGACTTCGGCTTCCAGCCCGCCAAAATAGCGATCCACCTTGACCGCTGTCTCGCTTATCAACCGCGTGGCGTCCGCATCGCCTTGCGCCTTGCCGTCTTCATAGCCCTGCGCATATTCAGCCGCATAGGCTCGCCGGGCAGCGCCACGCAACTGCTGCGCATCGCGCCTTGCTTCATCGAGAACGGCATGACCGTCCTGCAGGGCGCGCACCTCGGCGGCGCGCAGGATCCGGGCGAAAGGGCGCCTCGGCACGGCATCGGTCGCTTTGCCCGGTTCGATCATCCCGCCTAGCCCATCGCTCGTCGAACAATCGCTGGACCGGCCTCGGCAAAGGGTTCGGCTGCCGTCTGGTCGACAAGCTCGTGCGATACCAGCTTGAGGCGCACCCGCATGCTCGTATCGCCAGGCATCGCCTGACACCAAGCGCCAAGGCAACGCAGGCCGTCGGCATAGACACGGCCGTAAATGTCCTCCAGGGGCTCCAACCGCTGTATCGGACCGGCCAGATCGCGATTGGCGACCGCGAAAGCGCAGAGATCCGCGCCAAGCGCTGCCTGCCACGCGACCGCTTCGCGTCCAACAATGACAGCGGCCAGACTGCCGGCCCAGTAGATCGCGCCGGCGCGAAGCGCAAGTCCCTCCAACTCCTCGCCAGAGGACAGAGCGATCGCTCGATCGACCTCGTCGGCCGGCTCTTCGACTGCTGAAGAGAGCCTATGACGCTCTATCAAAAGCTTTGACAATCGTTCATGCAGGCGTTGCGACTGCAGCATGCGCTCGCAGGCAGCCTCGCCGATCGTACCGTCAAGGCATTCCGCGAGCCTTGCCGCATCGACATAGGATGCGGGGTTGGACACGAATGCCTGCCACTCCGGGCTGGCGGTTTGCGTCGAGCGGGTCTCGGTCATGTCTTCTTCACAGGCATTGTCGAAGCATCGAGCGCATAGACGCCTGGCTGTCGGTACCACTGCAGGTAGGCCAGGCGGGCAGCCAGCGCGAATATGGCCGCCGCCATGCCGTAAAACAGCCCCATCGCGGCGGCAACGCTGTCCGGATGCATCCAGAGGCCGAGGAAGCTCGTGAGGCCCGCCTCGCCGCTTCCCTGTTCGGGGGCCGTCGCGGTCACCGGAATGAGGGTGACGGAGACATTGTCATAGGTCAGTCCGGCGACACCCTTGGCCACCAGCATCTTGACCTGCGGAATCAGCTCATTCATCGGAACCGATGCGCGATGGCGGATGAAGACGGAGGCGGACGACGGCACCAGCTGCTGTCTCAGCGGATCGTTTTCGGGCAAGACGAGATGAACACGCGCGGAAAGCACGCCGTCGATATCCGAGATGGTCTGCGACAGTTCCTGGCTCAGGCCATAGATCATCGTCGCCCGCTCTTCCGCCGGCGAGGATACAATCCCACCTCTCTTGAACACCTCGCCGAGCGTTTGGAATTCCTGTTTGGGCAAGCCGCTTTCGTCGAGAATCGCCATGGCCTCGGCGAAGCGGCCCTTCTCTACGGAAACCGTCATCTTGCCGTCCTTGCCGGTCTCGCGTTGCGCCGGAATCCCGTGGCGCACCAGCGTAGCCACGATCTCATTGGCCTGCCGCTGGCTGAGGTTGGAATAGAGCTCCACAGAGCACGCTTGCAGTACGAGCATACCCATGACAACGAGGGCGACGCGCCAACGGGCGCCGTATCGATTCAATAGCGTTGACCGCCACGGCAAGGTTAGCGTCGGCACGAAACACTCCGCGGCATTTACTGTTGTTTGATCAGCGTGCTGGTGGACGACGTGACGGCCGTCACGCTGCTCGTCACGACCTCGAGATTGGCGGCTGCCCACATCACCGAAATGGACCGTTCGAGAAGTTGCTCGGCATTCTTTGCCGGGGAATTCTCGGCTTCCTTGCCGGACGGCGCTGGCTTGCCGGCAGCATCCTGCGTGGCGGCTGTCTCGGCGTTCGCGGGAGCGTTCGCCTGGCCGAGTGCTTTCTGGACCTGTTGCATGATTCCGTCCAGCGACCGAACGGCCGAACCGAACAGCGCCGACGGATCCGTGAACGCCCCGCCTCCTGCCTTCTCGGCCTCGGCCAGATAGTCGAAGAGTTGGCGCTCGACGATGGGCTCGGTCCTTTCCGGTTTGGAGGATTGGCCGGCCATTGCTGGATTGGCGCCGGACGATGCCTGTGCCACCTGCTGACCAGACCGTGTGGCGACATCGCTGCGCTCAGGCGTGTTGAGCTTCGCGGCGTCGTGCTTTTCCTGCTTGGCACCGACCATTCGGTTGCCAGGCTGCGCCGCAGCGCCGGCGGTGATCTGCTGTTGCGCGCTTATGCTGGTGGTCAAGTTTGCAAGTGTAGCTTCCAGGGCTCCAATCGGCGCGATTTGCATGAACCTGCTCTCCTGTTTTCCTAGTTCTTGTTGGCGGAGGGGACATCATACGCCTCCACCTGCCTGCCGCGGAAAACGCGGACCGAAACAACCTTGCCCGGCTCCGGCTTCGTGCCCGTTGCCGCGGGAACCCCGAGCGTTTTCCTGACCAGTTCGATGTAGGAGGGCGGCCCCGATACCGAGACGACATCGTCTTGTTTCGAAACCTTTACCGGAAACCTCGGATCGATGACGCCCAGCCGCGAAAGCCGATCTTCGGCGCCGGCAGCCGTGTTGGCATCAAGCCGGATCATTTCCGTCTGGATTTCGGCTTCGGTTGCCACGTTCATGACAATGCCGTCGAAATGCCAGACCAGCCCATACCGATTGCAAATCTCTTCCAGAAACTCGTGGGCCGTTCCAACAGGCATGCCGGCACTCAGGCGCCCCTTTACAAGCTTGCTTACACGCATCGGCACCCGCATGTTGCGGCCAAGCTCGACCAGCGCGTCTGCCACTGACTGGTCGACCGTGATGTATTTGTAGGGGCCAGGAGGCCACCGCGGTTCGGCGGCATACGCGCACTGCGAGGCAAGGCCGAACGCCAGAACCATCGCCAGGCCGCAGGCGACAAAGGCAGCCCTGGCTCCCGACAACCGATCCGCATGGCAGATACCGCGTCCCGTCAATTTTGGTCCTATTGCAAGCGACCCACGAGTGTTGCCCGCGTCGCTCGCTTCATGGTTTGCCCGCCGGTCTCACTCTATCGCGCACACTGGAAAATTGGAAGTCCATTTGGACTACGCATTAACTTGCTGTGCCAAATGTTGCGAACGACAAACAAAGCGATATGGTGCGCGCTGGAATCAGGCGGGACCCATGTGTGATCCACTGTTCAACGCCTGGATGCAGAAAGGTGTCGGTGGTGGCAAACAGGGCCCTGCTCGCGAACGTGTTCGTTTCCGCCAGCATAACGGGAGGCAGTATGCTGTCCGGCCCACGTCTCAGCCGGAGACTGGCTGCGGCAGCCTTTGTTGCTGCCACGCTGGTTGCCGCCATGGCGGCGCAGGCCCCAATCAAACAACGCTTATGACCCTAGAAGCTGGACTTACGATCAGGCGAGAAATGTGCTGGTCTCCCCTTCTGCTCCTGACCAGACGTCAGACGAAGGAATGCTGCCTGGCGCCCGCGCCCTGTATATCGGAAATACGCTTTATCGCGTCCACGGCACCAACCAGCCATGGACCGTCGGACAGGCCAACTCCTCCGGATGCATCCGCATGACCAATGAAGACGTTATCGATCTATATGACCGCGTAAAGATTGGAGCTCAGATTATTGTCCGGCATTGAATCGTGATCCCTTTCAACATCAAGCAGCTCGAAACCTTTCTCCTGGTCGCCACTTTCGGAAGCTTTCGAAAGGCAGCGGAACGCCTGAACACGACGCAGCCGGCGGTATCCACCCGAATTGCCGGCCTGGAAGAAGCGCTGGGCGCCAAGCTGTTCGAACGGCACAGCAGCACCGTCAGGCTGACCGCCGAGGGACAAAGGCTGCTGCCACCTGCTCAACGGGTCCTGCGCGTAGCGGAACGGCTGCAACTCGCGGCCAACTCTCTCTCAGAGACGGCAGGGGTGCTTCGGCTCGGGGTTGCCGAATCCATCGTGCACACCTGGCTTCCGGATTTCCTGAAGGAATTGCAAGCAAACTACCCGCTCGTCGATACGGATATCGTCGTTGATGCGACGACCACCCTTCGCAACGAACTCATGTCCCACAGGCTCGATCTTGCAGTGCTGATGGGCCCGATTCTAGAGTACAGCATCGAGAACATCGAGCTGCCATCCTTTCCGCTCGTCTGGGTCTGTTCGCCGCGATTGAAATTGGCCAACCGAAGCAAGCTGACGCTGAATGATCTGATGCAGTTTCCGATCATCAGCTACGCGCGCACCACCAGACCCTACAGCGAACTTTACCGCAAGCTCACCAGCGAACTGGAAGAGACGCCGCGTATCTTTCCGGCCAATTCGCTGGCGGCCTCCATCAAGATGACTCTCAACGGTATCGGGATAGCCTCGCTCCCCGAGGAAGTCGTCCGGGACTATACCGCAAGCGGCACACTGCGCATTGTCGACTGCGAATGGCACCCGTCCGACCTGCAGTTTACCGCCTCCTATTCTTCCGAACCATCCAATGCGATAGCGGAGCGGGCGGCGAAGCTGGCTGCCTGCGTCGCGCACGCCTATGCCGCGAGAAGCGGCAAGGCGCAGCCTGCTGACGGGCGCTAGATTGGGCCGGCAGTTCCTCAGCCGACCGACGTGACCGGCAGGTAGATGCGGTCGCCTGAGAAAATCATGTCCGGACTCAGGATATGATCCATGTTGAGCACCACCGTCTCCGCCACATCCGCTGAATGGGTCCTGGCGATCAGGCGGATAGAGTCGCCGTTCTTGACGTCGACCCACTGATAGCCATTCTTCTCCAGTGTTGGATTCGTGCGGCCCTCGGAATTGCTGCTGCCCTTGGGGTGAACCTCGACATAGTCGCCGGAGACCCAGCCGCTATGCATTTCGCCGTCCGGTCCGAAACCTTCGACGGGTATCCAGGCTTCTCCCGAAGGATCGGTCGAAGGCTTCGCGGTCTGTTCGACGAATGTGCCGGGTTGCAGAACCGTCGCCACGGCCGAATGCCCGTCAGGCTGGGTCCGCAAATTCAGGCCGTCATCCGCTTGCACGACAAGTTGCGGAAAGGTCTCTGGCAGGGTTTGCGTCCCACCTGGAACATCCGAAGGATCATCGGGTCGCTGGGACGAGGGATCGCCATCCGGTTTTTTCGGATCGGGTGGAGGGGCCGTCTTCGCGCCCTCCCAAGGCTCCGCGAGCAGGGAGTCCAGCGAGAAGAGAAGCATTCCAACGCCGAAGGTGATGCCCAGGGTCCATCGATCCCATGCGGTCCATCTTTTGTCGGACTTTTCCGCCGCCGCGATATCGGCATCGGTCCGCGGTACCGAACGGCTATTCATTCGGTCCGTCCTTATGGCCGACGCCCAGAATTCCGCGCAGCCGAACGTGAACATGGTGCCGGCGACTGTTGCGATCGGCGCCGGCCAGGAATGCAGCGTATAGACGGCGCAGCCAAGCACATATCCTGGTCCAGCCAGATGTTCGGCCAGGTTTCGGATCACCGGTCTGCCTGTGAACGACTGCAGCATCGACTTCGTGCCATAGACGATGTTGCCGAGCGTAAACGTGCTGTTGACGACAAGATCCTTACCCTGGATCATCCCGGTCGCGGCACCTGGCGCCGCGGCTATGAATGTGGCTCCGCCGAGCGCGTTGAGGAATCGCCCGAACGGCTTGTGACCCGCGGTTGCGTTGGGGAAGAGCGCCTGCGCGCCGAAAACGAAGCCTCGCACGCCAAATGCCACCCCACTTGCGGTGGCGGTCCAAGTTGGCGGCAACGAAGTCCACAGCATGTAGGAGGTGGTCGACATGCCGCCAAAGGTGGCGAGCGCCTGAGCGTTTTCCCGTATCCTGGCATGGCTCAGCGCCAGATCGACGCTGCTCGCTTGCTCCGGCGTCATCGCCTTTTTATGGGTTGCCCGATAGGTCGTCAGTTGCAGCACGGAGAGGCCGTTCATGTGATCCCCGCTCATCCACTCGAACTGCTCAAGCGTGAACTTGCGGAACTGGCCGGGGCTCATTTCCTCGAACTGTTTTGGTGTCACCGCTTCGATTTGCGGCTGGGTCAGCGCTTCGGTGTGGTGGATCGTGAAGGCGCCCCATTGATCGCGGGTCAACACCGGGATCTGCTTCTCGGTCAGCCACGGCACCTGCTTGGGATCGAGCTTCGCCACGTCCACGGAACC
The DNA here is from genome assembly GCF_040317555.1 of Mesorhizobium sp. M1406. Classification (NCBI taxonomy): domain Bacteria; kingdom Pseudomonadati; phylum Pseudomonadota; class Alphaproteobacteria; order Hyphomicrobiales; family Phyllobacteriaceae; genus Mesorhizobium; species Mesorhizobium sp. M1406. The sequence goes on from NZ_JAMYKW010000032.1 coordinate 43,683, forward strand.
GACCATGGTTTCGGGGATCGCCTGAACCTGGCGCTCGGTTAGGTTCTTCAGCAATCCGGCCTCGCCCACGTCCTTGAATTGCTGTGACGTGAACTTCGCGACCTGGCCGGGCTTGAACCAAGGAACCTGGCGCGCTTCCAACTTCGACACGTCGACGAACTCGACCAAGTCTCCTTTGATCGCCTGCAACTGTGGTTTCGTCAGTTGAGGCGTCAAACCGGCTTTGCCGAGATCTTGGAACTGCTGGCCGGTCATGTTCCGGATGTGGCCCTCGGTCAGCCAAGGAATCCGTTTCCCGTCGAGGCCCGCGATGTTGACCTGGCCTATCTTTGCCTTCGGGATACCCCGCAGTTGGCTCCTGGTCAGAGAAGGCAGCAAGCCGGCCTGATCCAAGTCGCGGAACTGCTGTTCCGTCAGTTCGGCCACCTGCTCACGCTTGAGCCAGGGAATCTGGTTCGGCTGGAAATCGCCCATGACGAGATCCGGCACCTGGTCAAGCGGCGTCGCCCTGACGCCATCTCGGGTGAGCACGTGGCCGCCGGAAGCACCGCGTATCCATGGCAGCACGACGGCTTCGCCGGTGTCGGGGTCGTACACCAGTATGTGCGTCTTGTCGGCCAACTCCGGTGCATCGGCCGGCGCGCGAGGCCGGTCGGAAGGCGGCACATAAACCTGTTGCGGGCCCCTCGGCTCGGTGCCCAACATTGTCGCGGTGATCACCTTGCCGCTCTCGTCCTTGAGCTGCATGGTTCGGCCCGAACCGGTTCCGGCCGTTGCGGATTGGGGTTGCGGTGCTGCCGTGGCGGGCTTGTTGTGTCCGAAGATGTTGCCGACAATTCCCGCATCGTCGAGCGCCCGCTGCAAGTCCGCGGAAGGCGGCGCATCGAGGAAAACCCAGCGCGGCTGATAACCCGGGTTCTCGTTCCGCAGCGCCACATCCTTGTTGATTTGCTCCTGCAATTTCGGCGTGAGCGGCACTTCACGCATCTGCGCGACACCGTTGATCGTCGTCCAGCGATGATAGGTCTTGACCTCGATTGCCTCGATCACGTCGTCGCTCTTTAAGACAGGCGAATCCACGTATCGCCCACCCACGCCTGAGACGGGGTGGGGCCCACCCGGGTTGGCATCGACCGGAAAATGCACTTCTCCAGGCGACCCATTGAGTTCGCGCGTATAGATCTCGCCGGCCTTCCATTTCTCGGGCTGCCGCATGTTGCGGACCTGTTGCAGCGAGTGGGTCGTCGGAGGCGCCGCCTCGATGGCCTTCCTGGCTGGCGTTGCCGCCGGCGGCACCGTTTCGCCCTCCGGCCGTCCCTGACTGCCCGGCACATGGTCCTCGGAGGCGCCGCGCACCCATGGCAGGACGTATGCCTCTCCGGTCTCCGGATCGCGGAACAGAATATGCGATTTGTGCATCAGTTCCGTTTCGTCGCCGCGCGCTGGTTGTCCGTCGGCTGGCGGCACATAGACATTCTCCGCGCTCTTTGGCAGCGGTCCATATCGGGTGGCGGTCACGGATTGACCGTGCTCGTCCCTTATCTGAATCGGGCCGTTTCGGCGGCTGCCCACTTGCGAGGAGAGGAAGGTCAGCACGCCATCGGCAACGTTCTGGCGCATGAACCCGCCATCCACGATCGACGAACCGAATTCCGTCCGGAACTGCTCGATCGCCGCGCGCTGGTCGGGCCTTGCGTTCTTTTCCAGTTCGCCGAGGAACTGCTCCAAAGAGGCCTTGCCGCCCTTCGGAATGCCTGTCGCCGAGCCGTCGCGCGAGGTTTCTACCGCGTGGGCGAGCCAGGCGGGGATCGTCAATTCCTCAGTTTGCCCGTCGGCCCGATTGAAGGTCAGTGTCGCGGTTTCGTTCTCGGCGATCGAAGACGCGATGCTGGCCGCCTTGGACTTGTATTGGATTCTCACCTCGGCGCTGAAAGTCAACGCTCCAGCAGGCAGAGGATGGGTCGACAGTGAAAGCGTGTAGCGCGTGGCCGGGGTGCCATGCGAACCGTAGAGGTTCTTATAGATGTTGCCCGCGCTCGGCATGTAGCGGGACTGCGCTGATCCGTCGGGTTGGAAGCGCGCCGGAAGCCATGACTGTACCGTCGATTTCACCTTGTAGGTCGCGGACGTGACCATCCGGTCGGGATTGAAACCCAGTACGCCAGGCAGCCTGTTGTGATCGTTGAAGATGACGTCGACCAGCATCGCTTCGGGGTTTACAATTTGAGCCTTCTCGCCGGTCAGCAAAACGATCTCTACCGTGGGCGCCTTGCCCGGTACGGCCGAAAGTCGCAACCCGCTCAGCGTCGGTTCGTCAACCAGAGAAACCGTGTTCGACGGATCGATCTGGCCGGCCTTGACGAGGTCACGGATCGAGCGGATGCCATCGCCCCGGCCGATGGCCACGATGAGTTCGGATGCCTTCGCCGGATCCTTGACCGCGAACTGGATCTTCAGGCTTGTCGAGCCGAGAGCGGACTGGATCTGGTCGAATGCCGGCGTCGACACGACGTCGCCCGGCTGAAGCGTGTCCTTGACGGGCAGTTCCGGGCGCTTCTCGAAGCCGATGCGCGGCATCTGGTCCACAGCCGCGACGTGATTGGCCACGATCGGCAGGCGTATGCCGGCCTTGGTCTCGGTCATGACACGGTCGAACGGAAGCGCGCCTTGCAGCTGGACGTGGCCGGAACTGTTTTCCGCCGGCACGCCAAAGAAGTCATGCTGGCCAGGTGCGAGCGTGACCTCTTCGCCTTGGAGCACAGGCGTGTAGGCCATCTCGATCACGGTGCCTTCGCCATCCGGCGTCATCCCGACGATGGCAGCATCGAGCGGCTTGGCGTTGTAGCCCGTCGCGTCGCTGAATATGGCCTTGCTCGCAGCCGCCGACAGATCGCTGCTGCGGACCGGGAAGGCCGTCTGGTTGGACACCGGCCATACGCCGGCCTGGAGGCTTGTGATGTTCCTGTATTCGCGTGCCCGGTAGGATACGACGCCCTGGGTGCCGAGCGCGTCCTTGAACGGCGTCAGGCTGCGTTGGCCGACGCTGTCGACGATCGACCATCCGATCATGCCGAAATCGGTCTTGGTTCCGACACCGAAGCCGACGGCCGCAATTGTCGGCGAGCCGATCCCGAATGCATCTCCGGTGTTCAGCCGGGCCCGGAAGGTGACGCCGACGCGGAAGTCCGGCAGGATGTCGCGAAGTGGCGTGCGCGGTATCTGGACGCCGTCCGGGCCATAGCGCTCGGCCATTTCGCGGCTGGAATAATAACCCTTCTCCTGCTCGTAGCGGGTCACAAGCTGTTCGACGGTCAAGCCGTCGAGATAGGCCGAGGGCGTCCTCGGATCCTTGCCGCTGGTGTAGACATACTCGCTCGTGTCGTGTCCGGGCGTGCTGGCAAAGCTGCGTGTCTCCGGGTCCCAGACGAGGCGAACCGTTCCGTCTTGTCCTGTCGGCTTGCCCGGTACGATGATGGGATCGCCATCGGCGGGATGGGCAGTACCAGGCGGGGTCGACCCCTGAGGATCGTGGCCCGGCTGCATTGTCGAACCATCGCCGCTGCCGTCATCGGCCTTGATCACGTCTCCAGGTATCACCGGATGGCTGGGGTCGTGGAAGACCTGCTTCCCGGTCGGCCTGTAAACGCCGTCGGCACCGATCTCATAGACATTCATTGGGCGCCCCGAGGAACCGGGCTCCGGCGCCGGCGGCAATTGCCGCGGTCCGTTGCCGCCAGGCGGCTGCTGGTGTGGTCCGTCGCTGACCGGTGGCGGACTGGCGTCCGGACCATTGGAGCTCGCCTGCGTGCCCGTTCCCGGCCGCAACGTACGCAGGCCGTGGATGCCGAGGCCGGTACCGGTGACCCCGGTGCCAAGACCCGTAAGCGCATTGGCAAGCTGGAGACCATTCATCTGGTCTCCGTTGACGGCAAGATCGTAGGCAGAGGTCGCCAGTAAGGGTGCGCCGACAATCACCGAGCCGACATCCATTCCCCACGCCGCCTTGTTCAGGCCGGCGGTCGATTGCATGTAGCTGCGGGTTTCGAGCGCCAGGGAAGAGCCAGACCGTGTTGCGCCTATGCTGCCGCGGAAGGCCTGGAGAGCGGTCATTTCCTTTCCCGCCATGCCAATGGTGCGCAGGCCGCTGGATGCCATGGGCAGAACCGTGGTCGCCGCGCTGGCGATGTTCATCAGTGACTCTCTATCGTCCCACTCGCCGCCATGTTCCAGATGGTTGACCTGGTTTATGACCGCTCGGGTTCCGAGATAGGCAGCCCCCGTATAGGCCAGCGGTGCCGCGATCGGCGCGGCCGGCGTGAACGACAGGATAGTGGCGATGCCGGTCCCAATGCCAACCAGCGGATCGACAACCTTGTCCCAGACCGAGACGTTGCGCGCCTTCACCACTTCAAGCGCGATCTTGCCGTCGTCTCCCGCCTTCATCTCCAGTCCTTTGGGAACGACGAGCTTGCCGTTCTCACCAAACTGGCTGTTGTTGTCCTGGAAATCGCCGAGGTCGTCGAACTTCTTGCCGGTTGCGTCGACATAGCGAGTGTTGCCGTCTCCGTCGCGCACGGCAAAGAGCGTGACCTGCTGCGTCCCGACCTCGTCGTCGACGTAGAAGATCGGTACTCTGCGCACATACGGATTGTCGCCGCCAATATCGCGGATCTCCTCCGTCACATTGTCGATCGCCTCGCGGCCATCATCGGTCGAACGATTCAGGCCGAACGTCCTGGCGACCGTGTCGTCGAGGGTCGTACCAGGTTGTTCCCGGAACTCGTTGTCGTAGCCGCTGTCGAGCAGCTGCTGGAACTTCGGCTGATAGATGCCGTCGAGCGTCTGTTGCTGATGTTCGTCCAGATAGGTCTTGTCCACCGTGCCGTTGCGGTCGGCCAAGAGCGAGGGATCGCTGAGCCGAAGCTCATGGTAATCGCTGAACCCCTGCACCACCCTGCGCAGATCCTCGGCCTGCGTTATCTCAGCCCTTGTCGCATCAAGCTTGAGCTTGGAGACCGCCAGTTCGGGGTCGACCCAGCGGCCACCATGATCGTCATCGTGTGTGTCCAGGTCGATCCAGATTGCCTTGCCGCCCTGGGTCAGCGCATCGATCCCTATCTGGTTGTATTTCTGGGCAACCTCCGGCGCCACCTTGATCGTCTGTCCGCCGACATCGATTTCGACCGGCTGCACGCCATCGGGCAGCGTCCCTTGGGGCGCATCGACCGCCCCAGGCCCGTGTTGCGTCAGCGCATTGTTGAAGTTGGTCTGCAGGCTCGTCAGCTTCGTTTTCAGGTCGGTGATGCTGTTGCCGAGCTGCTTGTCTAGGACATCGTTCAGATTCTTTGCCGCTTGCGCCTCGCCGGCCTTCGCGGTTTCCAGGCCGTTGGCGGTGCACACCTTCTCCGTCGAACCGCTCAGAAGCTGTTGCCAGTCCTTGTTGAGCTGGCGGTCCCGGTATTCGTCCCTGACGTTCTTGTCGTTCAGACTGTAGGTGAGCTGCTGCTCTGTCGTTCCTTTGTCGAAATGGTTGACGACCCAGAGCTGGCCATCACGGACTTCGAGCGTCGAGGTCTTGTAGTGACCCAGGTAGTCGCCGCTATACCGGTTGTATTCCTCGTTCGGGTCGAACTTCTGTTCGCCAAGATACTGGACAAGCAGCTTTTGCTCGAGATCCGTCTGCTGCGCGCCGACCTGTGCGGCAGTGGTATGAGCGTCGAAGTAGTTCTGGTAGGCCTGCGCCAGTTCGAGCTGACTGCCTGCTGTCGTCTGCAGCGCCTTCAGGTCCTTGTATTCCTTCGAGTCCGTGGGGACGCCGTCCAGTTCGGCCTTCCCCACCAGGAAATCGATGGTGAGCTTGTCGCCCTTGCTCAGATGCAGGCCGACCTCGGAAAACAGCTTGTCGACGGCTGCATGCTCGGCGACACCCTGAGCGTGTTCCGTATACCGGTTCGGGCCGTTGACAGGGCCGACGGCTGTTGCATTGGGATCACCCAGCGGCGTCAGCGTGCTCTGCCCGGCGATGGCATCTTTGAGGACGCGTCCGGCATTCTCATATTCGCCGCGGGCATCCCTTGCGTTCTGCAGCAAGGTGTTGGCCTTGGTCAGCCGCTCCCGCGCATCGGCGAGCGTGCCCTTCGGTTTCTGCGCAGTCCATTGCAGGCCGTGAGGCGCCAATGCCTTGTTTATGATGGTCTGCGCGCCATCGACCGCATCCTTGTAGGCGGGATCGAGCATATCGACGTTGAACTGCTCCTGCTGCTGGCCGGCCAGGGCTCGCGTCTCGGTGATGCGCGACAGGGCGATGTTCTCGTCAATGATGGCCTGGGCGACCTGGGGATCGACCCAGGTCCAGACGCCGTCGATCTTCATCGGCGTCCACTTCCCTCCGGAAGGTGCGTTGCCCTGTGGCGGATCGCCGAACGGATCGACAACCCTGTTTTGCCCATCCAGCTTGGGCTTGGCGGCCGTGCCCAGACCGTATTTGTCGATCAGAGCCTGTTTGTCCTGTCCGGCTTTCTCCGCAGCGTCGATGAGGCTGGGCAAGGTCTCACCGGCCAACAGCCCTTCGACAAAGGTCTTCACGACCTGGCCTTCCTTTGCCTCCTCGGAATTGCTGCTGTTGGGGTTCACCGCCAATAGCGTCCTGGCCAGGGAGGCCTGCGTGCTTCCTGCCTCGATCTTCAGGTCGATGCCGGTGGTGTTGTTGTGCAGCGTCAGACTGCCGTCGGGCCTGGTGGTAAGCGTATAGCCGTTGAAGCTGACCTCCACGGTCGTGCGCGTCCCGTTTTCGATGGTGATTTTTTCGCCCGGATGGATGGTGTCCGGGTCGCGGGACGAGCTGAAAAGTTCCGGATTCGTCCGCCTGAGATCATCCAGTGTCACGCCATGTTGCCGCGCGACCAGGGTCAGGTTGTCGTCGGGTTTGACCTCGTACTCGACGGGTTTGCCGCCGTTGATCTTCTCGGTGGTGGTCGTCGTCACGCGGCCGTCCTTGTCGGTGACGATCTTGGTCTCGGTCCCTGTTTTCGGATCGACGATGGTGGTCGTGGTTTCGCCGGTCTTGGTGTTGCGTACACTGTTGCGGGTCTTGCCGTTGCCATCGACGGACTGCGACGTTTCCTTGCCGTCCGCCGTGGTCACGACGGTGCGTTCGTCGTGCTGATAGTCGTGCGAGTAGACGGTCTTGTTGCCGCTGTGCGGATCGACGATTTCGACCGACTGCACGTCGCCGTTGCCGCTTGCCGCTGCCTGCGTCTTGACCTGATAGCCGGCGGCCTGCAGTTCGGCGATCACCTGCTCGCTGGTGCGGCCGTTGTCCCGCGCGATCTGCTCGATGCTTTTGCCGTCCGCCAGACCGTCCTTGATATTCTGCGTGCTTGTCCCGCCGGGATCCTGCGCGGCCGCCAATATGGTCTTGCGGCCGTCTGGACCGGTGACCGTGGTCACGGGAAGCGACGGGCCGGCGCCCGGCGTCACCGTTTCCACCGAAGCACCGTTGGGCAGCGACGTCCGCTCGGTGACGGTGCCCGAACCGAGGTCGTCTTCGTAACGTGTCGTTATGGCGCCGGTGTCGGCATTGTAGCTGCTGGTTTCCTTGCGCCCGAGCCCATCCCGGACCGGCGTGGTGGTCGCGGTTCCGTTGGGTTGCTCGACGCTCGTATAGTAGCTGTCGTGCTGGTAGTCGTAATATTGCGTGACGGTGCGGCCGCTGGCATCCGTGATTTTCGTCGTCTGCACATCGCTATTCGGATCGGTGGTCGACACGGTCATGCCGCCAGACCGGAGCGCGGCGATGACCTGGTCGCGCGTCATGCCGCGGGCAGACGCGATCTGGTCGATGCTCTTGCCGCCGGTGACGTCGTTAACGATGTTGCGGGCAGTCGTCGCTTCCGCGGCGTTGTCGTCGGGCTTGCTTCCGTCAAGTTTGACCGGCGCCAGCGTGGGTGCCGCGAGATCAGTCCGCACATAGAGCGCCGGCGTCACCGTCGTGCCGTTGCCGGGCGTGCCGGTGCCAGCGTTCACGAGGTTGATGCCCGGCGCCGCCGGAGCCGCGACAGGCGGCGGCTGAAGGGAACTCAGCTGCGTGTTCACCTGCGCCAGTTCCTGACGGGCCTGCGCCGACCAGTCGCGCTCGCCCATCCTGTTGGCGAGCCTGATCTGCTCCCGGAGTTTCGCCGCCTGCGCCTCCAGCCGCGCTATCTGCTCGGTGTTTGCCGTTGCATTGACCTTCTGCGGCTGGACCGGCGGCTTGTTGAGCGTTATCGGGCGAACCATCTGGACGACCTCCGGAAATCACTGTTGCCGGCAGCCTGGCCGCCGGCACGCCCGCCTGACCGCACCCTTTCGGATGCTATCGAGGGGGCTTCCAATAAATGCCGAAAGCGGCAAGCTGCTCTTCCGACTGTTTTACCCGTTCGACGGCATCCGTTTCGGACCGCGCTGCCGTCAGCGCCGCCAGAAGCTCGACGGCGGCGAAGGCCGGCGCCATGCTTCGGAAGAACGACTGCGAATTCGACGTGACGATGATTGTCTCCCGCGCGATCCGCGTCAGCGGAGACACGCTGCTGTCGGTGATTGCAATCACGCCGACGCCTTGCCGGGCCGCCTGGCGCGCCACGTCGATGGTCGTGCGTTCATAAGGCGCCATGCCCACAGCCAGAAGCACGTCGCCACGTCCCGCGTGCTGGAGTGCATCCAGGCCCTGTCCGGCCATCTCGCCGACAAGCGTCACCTTGCGATCACCGCCAGCCAGAAACGACATGACGTGAACGAAGTGGCTGGCGACCGGATAAGCCGAACGTGAGCCGAGACCGAAAAGATCGCGCGATCTTGCAAGCAGGTCGGCGGCGGCAACGATCTGTATGGCGTTGGTGTATTCACCAAGACTTGAAATCTGGGCCGCTAGCGTGTCGGCAACGACGCCGACGGTCGAATATCCCGGATCGCCACGCTGTTCGATCCCCTGTCGCGCCGGCTCTCCTGCGATCGTCTCCCGCAGCGCGCGCGCATAAAGACCGCGCATATCCTCGTAACCTTCAAGGCCAAGCCATCGCGCCAGCCGCATCATCGTGCTGTGCGAAACGCCAGCCTGGTGCGCCTGCTCGCGCATCGACATCAGCGCGACCTCCTTGGGATGATCCAGCACGAAACGCGCGGCGACCCGCAACTGCGGCGGCATATTGTCAAACCGTTCGACCAATAACTCGGCCAAAGGACCTTTTTCCATCCTGAAGTACCCCATTCACCCGCTTGGCAGATTACTCCTCACGCGTTGGCAATGCAACAGTTGGAACTTGAGCGGGTTGCATATTCCAAATGGACTTTCAATTTCGGTCATGCTGCCTTAGAGTGCCTCGGCAACCTGCCGGATCGCAGCGGTGTGAGTCCGGAGTTTGTAACTTGAATAGTCCCTCAAGGAGACAATGATGGCTGCTACCCCTCCCATTACCTCCGGCTCTGCCGGGTCGCCGGAACAGAACCTGGACAAGATGATCAAGCAACAGGAGCGCATGTTCGGGCTGGAGATCACGAAAGAGATCGCGAAATCCCAACATGACATGCTGATGAGCACCGCGAAAACGCTCGGCCAGTCGGCTGAAAAGGCCTAAGGCAGCGGATTTTCGAACCCATACGCCGCCGAAAGCAACCGGCGGCGTACTGCACGGCAGAAACCTTTCAACGCCGTCGTCTGGCTGCATTTGAAATTGTCATCGGCGGGAGATCAAGTTGCATGACCGCTAGGCCTATCGGCAGATATCTGGATGCGGCACCGGCGCGCCGGTTCCGATCGATTATCGCTCCCTCCACGGCAGCACGGCATTCCATCGCGCTTAGCGTAATCCACGGATTTCACGCCGGCGCCGAAATCGATCTGGTCGAGCCGGTCTATACGGTCGGCTCCAGCACGGAGTCGGACATTGTCCTCAGGGATGCAGGCATCGCGCCGATCCATGCAAGGCTGCGGCGTCAGGGCAGCCAGTTTGAAATCGAAGCCGTTGGCGGTGATGTGGCGCTTGCCACGGGAGAGACCATCCACGAGGGACATGGCAGCCGCTGCAGGCTGCCGCTCATCATAAATGTGGGTGATGCCAGTATCCGGCTGGTCAACCCGCTGCGCGGATCGAACCGCTGGACTGTTTCCAATCGTCCTCTCCTGGTTGCGGGCAGCGTTCTCCTTGCCGTCTTCGCCATCTCCGTCGCTGCGAACGGGTTCTCTTTCGCCAAGCCAGACATTGGCGAGGAGAAGCTAGCCTCTCAGGACGGCGAACCGATCAGAATGGCCTTCGCCGGCGCGGCAGGGCAAGAAGTGCTGGACGATTCATCGCCGCCGCAAATTCAGAATGCCGCCGCAGCGGCAAGCCAGCTCAAGCAGCATCTCGAGCAGTCGGGCATAAGCGCATTGACCGTTCAGCAATCAACGGGACGCCTCTTGGTCTCGGGGATGATCCCGAATGACAAGAGCGGTGTCTGGACGGAAACGCAATCCTGGTTCGACCAGGCGTTCGGCGCCCACATTGCGCTGGTCTCCAACGTCATGATCGGCAATGCGGAGCAGGCTCCGCGCCTGACGCTGCAGGCAATCTGGTATGGCGAGCGGCCCTACGTCATCGCAGCCGACGGTGCACGCTACCACGAAGGTGCATTCACGGATGACGGCTGGACCATAAAGCATATCGGCGAGACGGAACTTCTCCTGACCAAGGGCGGCGCCACGGTCGCGCTGAAATATCCGTGAGCCGCCGGCTTGAAGGGCCGCGGTTCGACACGGCAAGGGGCGACACACCCGGCCGCGAGGTTCGCCAGGCCGAAAGCGTACGCGGTCAATCGATCAACCGGCGGCGGATGAATGGCGTCGACAAAGCCGCAAACCGTGCACAGGGCACGAAGTCGGCCGCTGGTACGGAAAAGACACAAACAGCGGAATTCCAGCCCTCTCCGGGTCAAGCCGGGGAATCGCTCGATGAGATCCTCATCAACTTCGTCATGCCCAGTATTCCCGAGCCAGCCATCCTGCGTCGTTCTGTGCCAATTCTTCAGCATTTCGTAGCGGACCTGGTCCCTGACCTCGAGGGCGGCGAGCAACTCAAGGCACTCGCCAGAACGCTGGTGGAGGATGAAATCGAGCGTCATCGCGATCTGCTTGGTCGCATGCAGGAAGGAATCGAAATCTGACCGACCCGCATGAGACGGTGCATCTGCTGCATGTCCTGGGCTATCTCTACGGGTGTCACGGGCAGGCAAAGCGGGGCGCGGCGTACCTGCTTATCGCCGCACAGCTCTCGCCGGGAAATGCCGGCGTGCTCAGGACATTGGCGCACCTGCTCACACTTGATGGCGAGGCGGAAAAGGCGCTTGCCACGATCGCCAGGCTGGAGACCTTGGAAGGAATGGACCATCCGGCGCTTGCCTTGCTGAAGAGCCGCGCCTTGCTGGCGGCCGGGCGCAAGACCGAGGCGCGCAGTGCCTTGCTGAGCTTCCTGTCGCAACGAGGTGTTGAATGACCATGTCGGAGCGGCTTCTGCAATTCCTGGCGAGGCTGTCACGCCGCAGCGACCTCGTCATCGCCGTCCTGCTGCTGGTCGCCGTGGTGATGATGCTCATCCCATTGCCGACATTCCTCGTCGATATTCTCATCACCGCAAATATCGCCATCAGCGTGCTTATCCTGCTGGCTTCGTTTTACGTCTCTCATCCGCTCCAGTTCTCGTCGCTGCCGTCGGTCATCCTCATCGCCACCCTGTTCCGGCTGGCCATCACAATCACGACAACGCGACTGATCCTGCTCCAGGCCGACGCGGGCGACATCATTACCGCCTTCGGTACCTTCGTCGTCGGCGGCAGTATTGCGGTGGGCCTGGTCATCTTCCTGATCATCACCGTCGCACAGTTCATCGTGGTTGCACGCGGTGCCGAACGCGTCGCCGAGGTGGCCGCGCGCTTCACGCTCGATGCCCTGCCGGGCAAGCAGATGAGTATCGATGCCGAGTTGCGCAACGGCGACATCGATCAGGCGGAGGCACGCCGCCTGCGCCAGCAGCTGGAGCGCGAGAGCCAGCTGTTCGGCGCGATGGATGGCGCGATGAAATTCGTCAAGGGCGATGTCATCGCCGGGATCGTGATCATTCTGGTCAACCTTGTCGGTGGTTTCGCCGTTGGGACACTGCAGCACGATATGTCCCTGGGGGACGCGGCTTCCACCTACTCGCTGCTCACCGTGGGCGACGGGCTGGTGGCTCAGATACCGGCACTGCTCGTCGCCGTGGCCGCCGGTACGATGGTGACGCGCGTCGGCAGCGCCGACGGAACGGGAGACCTTGGCCAGCAAATAACCAGCCAGCTGCTGCGGGACTCCCGAGCGCTCGCGCTTGCCGCGGTGATCATGGTTGGCCTTGCCATGGTGCCAGGCTTCCCTGCCGTCGTGTTCCTGATTCTTGGCGCCTGCTTCGGAGCGGGCGCCTACGCAATCAATCGCCGCACTGCCCAGGAATCCGGGCCCAAAGACATCGGCCAGATCGCCACGCCCGAACCAGGAAATTCCGCCTCGCTTTCAGCAATCCCCACCGGAACACTGCCTCCTTCCTATCGCGTCGTGGTCCGCTTCGGAACCGAGCTAGGACGCTCAATCCCGGAGCCCGAGTTTGCCACGCTCGCCGACGGCGTGCGCCGCGAACTGTTCGGCGATCTCGGTGTCGACGTTCCGGCTATCGGCACGCAGGTCGACGAGATGCTTTCACCGCGAGGCATCCGCATCGATCTGGAAGGAGCGCCCATCCTGGATGCCGAAATTCCAGCCGACCGCGTTCTTGTCGAAGCGGACGCGACGCATCTCGATCTGCTTGAAGTGACCTACGAAAGAGCTCCTCCGGTTGCCGGTCAGCGCAAATTCGCGTGGGTCGATGACAGCAACATATCGGTGCTGAAGGAAGCCGGCTTCGCCTTCTCCACGCCAGCCGAAACAGCGGCCAAATGGACCGAAAATTCGCTTCGGCTCTATGCCGGCCATTTCGTCGGGATTCAGGAGACACGCAGGCTGCTGTCGGACATGGAGCCGGATTACGCGGACCTGATCAAACAGGCACAGGAGATCGTGCCGCTGCAGAAGATCGCAGAAGTGCTTCGCCGGCTCGTCGATGAAAACGTGCCGATCCGCAATCTGCGCCTGATCCTCGAGGCCCTGATCGAATGGGGCCAGCGCGAACAGGACGTCGTCCTGCTGACGGAATATGTCCGCACATCCCTGAAGCGCCAGATCAGCTTCCGCTCCGCCGGCCGCACCAACATCATCGCCGCCTATGTCCTGCAGCGGTCGGCCGAGGATATCCTGCGAAACGCGGTGCAAAGCACTTCGACCGGGACATTCCTGAATCTTTCCGACGATGATGCGCAGGCCCTGGTCACCGAAATCGAGCGGGCGCTGACGCAGAACTCCACCGACGTCTCACCGGTGGTCCTCGCCGCGATGGATGTGCGGCGTCATATGCGGAGCCTGCTCATACACAATGCCATCGAGCTTCCGGTTCTGTCCTTCCAGGAACTCGCGCAAGAATTCAACGTCCAGCCGCTGGCCACGATCGCGGGCCGCTCGGGCAAGGCCGGGGCGAGCAGTGTCTCCCGGTCGTTGCCATCGGCTCAGCCGAAGGCCGGGCAAGAGGCAACCTCATGACGCCAGCCGGACGGACGGGGACATTTAGGCCTTCGCCTGCACAGCGCCGGTCTTGCTCGTCTGGCAACCGCTCAGCGCCAGCGTGATGACGATTGGCCAGAATACGACATGCAACCGCATATCCACCTCTCCCTATTCAAGCCCGCCCTACCTTACACAGGCCAGCGGCCTACTGGAACCACGACAGTGCGATGAGATTGCAACATGACCGAAGAAGCTGAGGAAAAGAAATTACCAGCGTCCGACAAGAAGCTTCGTGACGCCCGCCGCAAAGGCCAGGTTTCGCAAAGCCGCGACCTGGTCTCCGGCTTCACGCTTTTCGCAGCGCTCGCGTATCTCTATTTTTCCTGGCCGATGCTCTTCAGGCGCCTTTCGGAGCTCGTACAAACCGTGACGGTGCCCGGCGGCAGCCTGGGGGCCATTCGCCATTCGTTTTCGTTGCTGATGCTTGCCACATTTCCGCTGGTCGGGATCGTTGTCGTTTTTACCGTGGCCTTCGGCATGCTGGGGACGTTCGGACCGGTCTTCTCGTTTGAGCAGCTCAAGCCGCAGTTCGATAACATAAACCCGGCGAAGGGCCTTCAGAAAATCCTGTCGCTGCGCAACGTCATCGAGTTCACCAAAGGCCTGATCAAGGTGGTGTTGCTGGCAAGCCTGTTCGTATTCATCTTGACCGAATGGCTGCAGCCGCTGTTCGATGCGCCAGGCTGTGGTCAGTCATGCCTGGAGCCGATTATCAAGGCGGTGCTGACACCCCTTGGAATTGCCGCCGCCCTGGCCTTTGTCGTTATCGGCTTGATCGATGTTCCCATTCAGCGCTGGCTGTTCCTTCGCGACATGCGCATGACGGCAACCGAATACAAGCGCGAACACAAGGATCTCGAAGGAGATCCATTGATCCGCCATGAACAGCAGCGACAGCGGCGCGAAGCGGTGATGCAACCTGCGAAGCTGGGTGCGAAGAATGCGGTCATCGTCTTCGTGTCCGGCGACCGCGCCGTGGCATTGCGTTACGTCAAAGACGAAACGCCGGTGCCGACGGTCGTTGGCAAGGGTCAAGGCCGCGCGGCCGACGAGATAATGGCTCAGGCGCGCCAGGCAGGTATCCCCATAGTCGAGGATGCGGTAGCCGCCGAAACACTGTTCGAGCAGGCGAACACCGGATCTTATATCGGCCAGCAGATGTTTTCGCCGGTCGTTCGCCATCTCGTCCGGCACGGGCTCACCTGAGGCGACGCAAGTCGGCTGGCTTGGCCAAGATAAACCAGCGTCGAACGAGCGAGGCAGGATCTTTAGGCGAAGGAAGAACGCCGGGTCGCAGTACGCGGGCGAGTCAAACGAGCGCAGGGTTGGGCGAAAAGCACGATCGTCATGAGTTATTCCGGCCACATCGGATCGACCAAGCGGCAGTTCCGATCTTGAATCGATCTTCAAGAGAACCGAGTTGGCCGAAAGCCTGCGAGGAGTGGGTGCTCTCTTCCCGTGGCGATCTCGTCGGCAAGCAGCTCGCCGGCGATCAGGCCAAGCGTTGCGCCGCTGTGGCTGAAGGCGACGTGGTATCCCTTGATGTCCTTCAACCGGCCGAATACCGGCTCGCCATCTCCGGGAATCGGCTTGGGGCCGACACCGTAGCTTTCCAATTCCAGCTTCGGATGGCCTTCCAGAACCTTCGAGGCTTCCTCGAGAAGCCCCTGAACTGTCGAATCCTTCACGCCATGAGTGCCGTCCGAATTGACGACCACCTCTTCTTCCGACCAGGCGGAATCGAGCGCAAGTGCTCCGTCCGGTGTCGGGCGGATGGCCACGCGCGGCGTGTTGAGCACGGCGCGAAGGGGCAAGTGGACCGGCTTGGTCCTGACCAGCAGCGCGATTGGTGTTCCGTCGGCGATATACTGGCCGGAGGCCGCAACCATGCGCGGCACATCACCGCCGGTCGCCAGGAGTACTGCGTCGGCAGCAAAGCTGATGCCGCTTGTTGTGGTGACGCCAGTGGCACGGCCATCGACGATCATGACCGTAGCGCATCCAGCCTCGGTGACAAGCTGACCGCCACGCGCCACGAATTCCGCAATCAATATCTCGATCAGCGACGGCAGATCGACCCAGCCTTCGCCTGGGTTGAGGATCGCGCCCTGAGGGGTGACCGCGCTGGCATCTATGCCCAGGGTGACCGACGCTATCGCATCTGACGACAGATGCCGCGCATCATAGCCGAGGTGTTTCTCATGGGCGAAGACATGATCGATGATCGAATTCGGAAAATTATAGGTGGGAATCGAGGACGCTTACGAAGTCCTCATCGACCCGCCGTCGCACCGTGGCGGTCACCGCTACCAGATCCCCAATGCCAATTCTCGGCACCATGGAATGGGTCTGGAGCGGTCCCGGCTTCATCAAGGGATTGCTAATATTCGGCTGGAGGCGCAAAGTTTCTTGACACATGAGGCTCTTTTTGATCGCGCTCGCCGTCGCTCACAGCTGGTATACCGGCTACCATGATCCGGTCACCGGCTATGAATGCTGCGACGATAAGAAGGATTGTAGGGTCATCAGCCCGCGCTATGTCGAGCCGCTGTCGGGCGGCGATTTCAATATCCGCACAGGGTCCAAGAGCCGATACTTCATCCCCAAGAACCGCGTCCTTGAGAGCGAAGACAGCCAATATCACATCTGTACGTCGCCCCCGAATATGACCATCCGCTGCTTCTTTGCGCCGCACACCGAGGCCAGCCGATAGGGAATGTCGGACAGCGGCCGGTGGAAACGCGCTAGTGGGGCTCTGTGCCGCGCGCCTCCCCCGATTGTTTGCGTCAGCGTGCAGGAGTATGCTGTTTCGCTCCCGAAAACGGCAAGATTTTCCAGGAGGAACCGATGTTAGCCTCCGACCTAACGAAATTTATCGAGCAGGATCATCTGGCTCTGGATGCCTTCGTAAAGGGCGATCCTGAGCCCTTGAAAAATCTCTACTCGCGAC
>NZ_JAMYKW010000033.1:0-58035 GCF_040317555.1 Mesorhizobium sp. M1406
ACACCCCCCCCAATCACGTCTTTTATTCTGTGGGGTGGGCTGGTTTTTTTTTATAATCCCACGGGGCGGGCCCCCAACACGCGGGCGCCCCACACGCCGTTCGAAGGCGCGGCACTGCTTGTGGAACGTCTTGGCGAAGGATGGCTTGCAGATGCGCTTTATGAGCGTCTCCGGGTCGCCGTGCAGGACGAGGCCGGAGGTGAACTGGATGGAGTCGCGCGCCACCGAAAGCAGCGCCAGCGGATTGGCCACGCCGTGGATCTGCCGCGGGATTCCCGTGATGTGGATGCGATCAGCCGGCGGCAGCACGGCGCGGACCGCCGCCCAGACGGCGTCGGCACCCGGCCTGGTCCACGCTCTCGCATCCGCCAGAAGCGGCACCGAATAGTCGCACACGCGACAGCTCAGCCACTCGATCACATGATGGCCGAAGGCCCGGCGCCGCATCAGAGGCAGCAGCAGGATCGGCGCGCTCGTAGCAGCGTCGCTCACCTCGACGATAAGCAGGTCCGCGTCTTTGGGCATCAGCCGCGCGGCGATTCCATCGACCCAGGCATAGTGCTGATGGGCGGTGCAGACACCATTCGCCTGAAATTGCAGCCAGAGCGGCTTGACGGCCTCAAAGCTGGTGTGCAGCCGCGCCGTATAGCACGTGCCGGCACCGGCGCAGGCGGCAATCGGGGAAACCGGCCCATCGTCCGTCATCGCAACCACTTGCATTGTCCGGCTTGCCACGTGCTTTTCCTGTCATTCCGGTCCCCCACGCAAGCGCCGCAAACCCCGCATCAGTCCCTGGATCGTCTTGAGCAGCCGAGGTTTGGAGCGCACGAACACCTCGATATGGTTGCGGACCTCGAGGGCGGTGGTCACGGCATTGCCCCGCACCGTAATCCCGTGGCAAAGTTCGCGCAGGCTCGAACCCGTGGCGCCCATATGCTCCTTGTAGCTCTGGTTGCCCACCGACAGGTCGAAATAGTCGAAACCCTTCTCGCGCGCCCAGCCCATCAACTTGCCCATGATCAGAAGTCCCGGTGACACGTTGGGCACCGCGCCCTGATCGATTGATATCAGAAGAGCATGAACGGTGACTTGATGGATCAGTAGGTATTGGACCGCGATCAGAGCCTCACCGACGCGCAGCCCGAAGAGCCGCACCGATCCATCCGACAGCCCCTCGAGGGCGGCGTTTCGATAGAAGTCGACAGCCGCCCCCTGCGTCAGCAGGTCGAAACGGCCCAATTCGCGAAAGCGGCTGAGCCGCATGCGGACCAGGCTGCCGAAAATGAGTTCCACCAGGGCCGGTGTGTTGGCCTCGACCAGTTCCACGCCGCCGAGCCGTTCGAGCCGGCGCCAATCCTTGTTAAAGGCCTTGACGAACGAAGGCCTGCATAGGCGCTTGAGGACGGTTTCCGGGTCGCCGTCGATAGCGAGGCCGAAGCTGGTATGAAGGGAATCGCGCGTAGCCGCGAGCAAGGCCAGCGGGTTGGCGACGCCGCTGATCCTTTGCGGAATTCCCGTGATGTGGATGCGGTCCACCGGCGGCAGCACGGAACGCACCGCCGCCCACGCGGCCTGTGCGGATTGCCTCGTCCACGGGCTCGCATCGGCCAGAAGCGGTGCCGAATAGTCGCAAACGCCGCAGCTCAGCCATTCGATCACCCGATGGCCGGGAGCCGATCGCCGCATCAGCGGCACCAGCATCCGGGGCGCGCCGGTCGCGGCGTCGTTCACCTCCACGATGAGCACGTCCGGGCCTTTCGGCATCAGTCGTGCGACGATTCCCTCGGCCCACGCATAGTGCTGGTGGGCGGTGCACACGCCGTCCGCCTGGTAGCGCAGCCAGAGCGGCCTGGCCGCTTCCAGGCTGGTGTGCAATCGCGCCGTGTAGGCATCGTTGGCGACGATGGTTACGGGACTGGATGCCTGCCCTTCGGACAAGCCGGTCGCCGCAGCACTTTGCACTGCCTGGCCTGCCATATCTTCTCCTATCGTTTTGCCGTTGCGAACGGGACTGCCCGCCGCCACGAGCCCAATCGGCTGTAGCGCGCCTCATCCGGATGCTCGAGATTCCATATGCGGTGATGCGCGAAATACCATGATGCCGCGAGCACGAAGGTCTCGGAGACGGCTGAACCCACCAGCGCCCACGGCGGAGACGCAATCGCCAGCAGGATCGCGATCAGCACCAGCCCGACGACCGCACCGCCCGTCGTGGTGAACGCGACGATCCGGAAATCGCCGAGTATCTCAAGCACGATGCGGGGCATGATGTAGAGCATGATCGGGACAAAATTCGCGATCACGAAAAATCCGATGAAGCCGACCGAGGCATCCTGGAGGGCCTGGGATTTTATTGTCGGCAGCACGAACATGATCGCGCACCCATAGACCAGGCCGCCGAGCCCCATGACGAGCGCCCAGATCTTTGCCTGCGCCCAAACACGGCCTGTTTCGTGGTTCCGTATCAGCCTGGCAAGATCCGGCTGCGTCATGTTTACGATAGCAAGGCTGATGATGCGCAGCGGCGCAAACAGCACCAGAACCGCCGCCAGCGGTGCGTAGGCGGCCGGCCCGGCAATGCCCGCGACCAGCAGCGCCAGACATTGACCCTGGATGTTGGTTGTGGTCGCGCTGAATGCCGACCAGCGCAGCTGGTGCCAGAGCCTGATATAACGTCGCCGCGTCGGCATACGGAAGCTGACGCGAAGTGTGCGCCGAGCCAGCCGAACCAGGACGAAAATGCCGAACACATTTGCCGCGGCAAGTGCGTAGAACACGATCTGCAGCGGGTCTTGGGCCAGCCAGATCGTCAGCCCGGTCAAGACGGTGCCAACGATCGTAAAAGCGACATCGCTGATGGAAACGACCACCTGCTGGCGACGCGCGAAGAAAGCCGTGCGCATATGGCTTCGCAGCGACCAGGCGCCGACGAAGCAACCGGCGGCAATCCCGCTTGGATCGCCAAGCAGATGCATCAAGATCGCCGTGCCGACGGCCATCAGCAACGCCACGATCAGCGCCGCCGTTCCGAAGGCGACATCATGGGCATCGACGCCGGCACTGTTGGTGCTTTTGCTCATCCATATGCTGGCGGGAACGGCGGTGAGCGACCTGATGTAGGACAAGCCGACGCCACCCATCACCATGGCGATGGCGAAGAGGCCGTAGCCTTGCGCCGACAGCATGTGCAACAGCGCGATGTTGAGGGCAAAATGAAAGCCGCTCTGCATCGCCTCGCCGCCGATCATCAGCACCAAGCGTCGAACCAGATGGCTCGGGAACGCAAACCTCACGGCCGTGTCTCCGCTTCGCGGGCGGCCCGCGCCCTGCCCGGGCGCGCCATGGTCATCTTCAGCTTGTCGGCGGCGATCTCCGCGATCGCGGCGGCCGCGACCGGCTCGGAGAAGATTGCCTCGTAGCGCGCGCGCCCGGCAGCGACAAAACCGCGCCAGGCCTTGGGCCGCAGGATAATCTCCTGCAATTTCGCGGCAAGAGCTGCCGCGTCGCCGGGCGGAACATGCCAGCCGGTCTCGCCGTCGCTGACCACTTCCACCAGCCCGCCAATCGCCGACACCAGCGGCGGGCGGCCATAGGCCATCGCCTCGATGGCGACGCGCCCGAGCGATTCCGGACGCCGCGACGGCACAGTGACGATATCGGCCCAGCGGTAGTGCTCCGAAGGGTCAGACACGAAGGGCAAGACGCTGACGCGCCCGGAGAGACCCATGGTCTCGACCAGTTCGGCCAAAGCGCGCTCACGCTCGGTGCTTTCGAAGGCGCCGCCGACCAGCCGCACCTCGATCCTCGCCTGCAGCTCCGGCGGCATCGAGGCGATCGCCTCCAGCAGGACCTCCTGCCCCTTGATCCGGTTGATGCGGCCGAGCAGCAGCACCCGCAACGGACGCTTGCCGTCATAGGTCGTCGGTTCGACAGTCGCCGGCCCGGCAACGCCGTTGTAGACGACATGCGTGCGCGCGGCCTTGGGATCGCCGAACGCGGCGCGCGTCGCGCGCGAGTTGAAGATGAGATCCGCATGGCTCCAGTGCATCAGGCCAACGAGTATCCTGCGCATGGCGCCTTCGGGAATCTCGTGGATGTGCAGGACGGCCTTGTGGGGAAGAAGGCGCGCGGCCAGCGCATAGTCGGCCACGATCGAGGTGTTGACGTAAACGAGGTCGCAATCCCTGAGACGCCGCCACGCCCTGAAAACGGCAACCGGCAATCGCGCTATCTCGACCGTTGCAAGGCGCGCGATGGCCTGGCGCCTCAGCACCCAGAGCGGTTCGAAGACAATCCGGCTGGCATGGGCTTCCAAAATCTGCACGATAGGTCCGCCGCGCGGCAGAACCACCTCGATGTCGGCCGACGGAAACGCGGCGCGCAACGCAGCAACGCTCTCCGCGAAGCTGCGGTCGGAACCATAGAGTTCATAGCCCTGATGAACGCAGGCAATCCGCATCTTTGTATCCCGCCAGGTGCTACAACCATCGCGCTGGGCGATAATGTGCAGCGGCATTGCCGCAAGAATCATGCCGGATTCAGTAGGCCGACTACCGGCCGCACGACCTTGGCACTGCTTCGTTTCGATACAGCTACGCACAGAAGGGTTGACCGAGAATGAAACAACCACCGGGTTCAACACCGTTTTTTTACAACCCCGCGCGATGATCGCTGCCAAGAACGCTGAAACAGGGAGATGGCACGGAAGTTGCCACTTGCTTCCCCTGAATTCAGCAATCACTAATATATCCGAGATCACGTGAAAGTTCCGCCGCCCATGAAACCAGAGACGCCTGCCATTCTGATCCTGGGGACCCGCGGCATACCCGCGGCCCATGGCGGCTTTGAAACCTTTGCCGAAAGACTGGCGCTGTTTCTTGTCGGGCGAGGCTGGAAGGTCGCCGTCTATTGCCAGGATGAGGTCGAGCGGATCGACCGGCGGGTGCGCAGCGAAACCTGGCGCGGCATCGAGCTCATTCACATCCAGGTTGCCTCCAAAGGGCCGCGTGCGACACTGGAATTCGACTGGCAATGCGTCCGCGACGCCGCCAGGCGACCGGGCGTCTGCCTGGTGCTCGGCTACAACGGCGCGGTCTTCCTGACCTGGCTCAGGCTGAAGCGGCGCAAGATCTTCACCAACATGGACGGCATCGAGTGGCGTCGCCCCAAATGGGGTTTCGCGGCGCGCACCTGGTTCTGGCTCAACGAATGGATCGGCGCCTGGGCCTCGCATCGGCTGGTCGCCGATCATCCCGCAATCGCAGATCACCTGGCGACGCGCCGGCCACGCAGCGCCATCGCCACCATCGCCTATGGCGCCGATCCGGTGACATCGGCACCGGAGGCGCCGATCCGGGCGCTCGGCCTCGAGCCCGGGCGCTATCTGGTCTCGATCGCGCGCATCGAACCCGACAACAACATCCTGACGATCGTCGAAGCCTTTTGCTCCGCCAAGCGCGACATGAAGCTGGTGGTGCTGGGAACGCTGTCCGACGACATCCCGTATCATGCCGCCATCCGCAAGGCGGCGAACGGCTCGGTGGTCCTGCCGGGCGCCATTTACGACCAGGCAACGGTGAAGGCGTTGCGCTTCCACGCACGCGCCTATCTGCATGGCCACACGGTGGGCGGCACCAACCCGTCGCTGGTCGAAGCGCTGGCGGCCGGCAACATGGTGATTGCGCACGACAATCCCTACAACAGGTGGACCGCCGGTGCGGCGGCGATCTACTTCACCGACAAGGACAGTTGCGCCGAGCGGATGCGGCAGGCGCTGGACGATGACGAACTTGTCCGCAACTGCGGCAATGCGGCGAGGGCGCGCGCCCGCGAAGCCTTCCGCTGGGACGATGTCCTGACTGCCTATGAAAATGAAGCCTATCGGCTTCTCGGTGTCAGCCCCGCCGAAGCCCTCGCGACCAATCGCGCATCAGCCGGCACCGCATGACAGGTTGGTCGCGCCGGCGGGTGCTGCGGACGGCGCTGTCCACGGCGGCGGCCCTTGGCCCTCTCTCGATCGCACCGATCGCCCGCGCCACCGAACCGCGGTTTCGGCGCGGCGTCAACGCCTGGCCGTGGTTCTCGCTGACGCGCGAATTTCCCGCACCCCGTACCGACTATGACTGGCCTCCTTTCCAGTCGCAACGCCCGGTGCCGACCCCAAACGATCTTGGTCGGCTACGCCAGACCGGGCTCGATTTCATCCGTCTGCCCGTCGATCCCGGTCCTTTCCTGGCCGCCGACGCCAAGACGCGCGGTCAGTTGCTGGACATGGTGGACGCGGCCGTCACCGTCACGCTCGACAGCGATCTCGGTATCATCGTCAACGTCCAGGCCAATGGCGCCACCCATTACTGGAACCCCGACCGCATGATCTCCAGCACCGCCGCGCCCGCCTTCGATCTCTATCGCGGGCTGGTCGGCGAGCTTGCAGGCAGGTTGGAGCGGTTCCAGCCCGGCAGGATAGCGCTGGAACCGGTCAACGAGCCGGCGCAGGCCTGCGCATCAAATGTCTGGTCGCAAATCCAGCTTGCACTTCTGACAGCGGCAAGGGCGTCGGCCGCAACCCTGCCGCTGGTCGTCACCGGAGGCTGCGGCTCGATGGTGAGCGGATTGACCGCGCTCGATCCGGAGCCGCTCTCGCCGTTCGAGCCGATCCTGTTCAGCTTCCACTTCTACGAGCCCTACCTGTTCAGCCATCAGGGCGCGCCGTGGATGCGCGAGCCCGTCTACCGGTCGCTCAACAATGTGCCGTGGCCGGCATCCGCCGGCTCGTTGGAACAGACGCTGGCGTCGGTCAGGGCGCGCATGGCGCAGGACACCGAAACCCCTGAAGACGCCAAGCAGGCCGCTTATGCCGAAACCGAGCGCGTGCTGAAAGTCTATTTCGACGCCCGGCCCGACCGCTGGTTTGTCGACAAGTATCTTGGCGAGGTTCGCGCCTGGGCCGACGTCCACGGCCTTGCGCCGGAACGCATCGTCATGGGCGAGTTCGGCGCGCTGCGCACCGACGCGCGCTATGTCGCCGCGCCCAATCCGGATCGGGCGCGCTACATCGCCGATGTCAGGCGGAGCGCCGAGGCGTTTGGCTTCCCCTGGGCGTTCTGGGATCTCTTCGACGGCATGGGCATGATGGACGACACCACGCGGGCGCTGGACCCTGATATCATCGCTGCGCTTGGCCTGGCCATGCCTGCGGACTGACCGGTCTCAACACCGCCCGCGCCGGCCGGTACAGCACCAGGGCCATCACCACGAACTTGGTCAGCAGCGTCGTCTTCGACGCGACGCTTTCGGAGGTGTTGATCAGGATGATCCAGCTCAGCATCGGCAGCCAGATGCCGGAATGGCAGCGGCGCGCCACCTCAAACAAGAACAGCACGAAGCCGAATGTCAGCAAAAGGGTGAAGAAGGCGCCCTGATAGACGATCGTGCGGATGATCGGGTTCTCGATGCCCTGTTCGAGACCGTTGATACGGCGCAGGCTGTCGATCAGATCGACATCCGGCCCCACGATCAGATCGCGCACCTCCAGGTACTTGAAGAGCTCGAACATCTCGACGCGGGCATTGGCGCTGCCGCTGTCCGACACGAAGCGCTCCAGCAGTGCGTCGAAGAAGCCGTAGGATGCCGCCACGGCGATGACGACCGGCAGCAGCGCGGCAAGCATGAAGCCGAGCGCCGCGCCCAGCAGGTTGACCCGTCCCCGGCGCAATTTGGTGATGCCCTGAGAAAGCAGGTAGCAGCCGCCGAGCACGATCGTCGTCACCATCGCGGAGCGACCGCCGAAGGCGACGAGTGCCGCCAATTGCAGGCCGATCAACCCAATGCGCACAGGCGTCGACAGGGATCTGGCGCCAGAGAACAGCGCGAGCACATAGATCGCTGTCACCATGGCATTGGCAAGCGGATGCCCCTGCAACGCGCTTGAGCGCAGATCGGTGGTAAACGCCACGCCGTCGAGGCGATAGGGGAAAATCAACGTCTTGGTGGCGAACTCGAAAAGGGCAAGCAACGCATTCGCAGTCATGACCACGTGAACTACGGTCTGCAGCCCGGCGAATGTTCGTTCGTCGTCCTCGCTGAGCATCAGCACCAGAAGTGCCGCGGCCACGAACGTATCGATCATGCCGGCCATGCCGGGACGCTGCCTGGCGATGACGACGAACAGGAGCACGATCGAGATGGCGGCCATCAGCGCGCTGGCCGGCCGCCTGTCGGCGACATGGACGATATAGCCGACCGGATTGCCGAAGGTGCAGGAGCGCCAGGCAAGCAAGAGCACGATGAGATAGGTGGACGGGTGGATCTTGGTCGCCGGGTTGCCGAACAGGCCGTCGTAATTGTAGCCCACCAGCCACAGCATGCCGCCCGAGACGCTAAACAGAATCGCCACCGCCGCGACCAATCCGTGGCGCGTCAGCGCATCGACCGACGTGCCGGCGCGTCGCGCGGCGGCACCATGGTTCGAAGCGCTTCCGCTCCAACTGGTAGCCCAAGGGGTGGCCATGTCAGGCCGCCTCGTCGACCAGCAAGGCGGCTGTTGGCAACCGCCCCATGACGGAAACAGCTTGCGACGTCGCGGTAACGTCGCGTATCGGCGTGGCGTTCAGCGTGGCGACGAGCACAATCTCGTCGACCATGGCAACCAGCGGCGAGGCATTGAGATTGTCAGCCAGCGCGCCGCCATCGATGACGACGAGTTCGAAGCTCCGGCTGGCGTGGGCCAGCATTTGCTGCGCGTAGTAGATGCCATGCGCTTCTTGGAAGACCGCCTTTGAGCGGCCCGTACCGAGCACCGCAACGTTGCTGCCGGCCGCGTAGTGGCTGACGGCCTCGAACGCATACTCGCCGCGCAGCACGTCGAGGATTCCCGGCTGGGCGTCCTTCTGGCCACCACCGCTGGCATTGGCATCGATGAAAAGGACACGGCTGCCCCTGGATGCTGCTGTATTGGCCAGCAAGCGTGCCACCCGGCTGCGCTGCGCGCCCTCGCCCGGCGACGATGTCACCAGGATGGATGGCACCAGCGGCCAATCCGGCGGACGCTGGCCCGAACTGAACATGCGCCTCAGCGCAAGGCCGACGACGGCATCGGTCTTCTGGCTGGAGGCGGCGGCCGCACTCCCGCCGAACGGCCACCAGCGGCGGACAGTGCCTGACTTTGCCGGCACCACGCCCAGCACCGGCGCCTCGATGGCCGACTGCATCTGGGCGCTGGAAAGCACCGTCGGCGAGGAATATTCGGCGATCAGCGCCAGACCGGTGCCGAGCCCCAGGCCGCCGAAGATCGCGCCGAACAACAGTAACGAAAACGGCGGCCAGCTCTTCTTCAGGGCCGGCATGGCGTTGGAGATGATGCGCGCATTGGTGCTGTCGACATTGATCTGCTCGCGCGTCTCCTGGGCACGCTGGAGATAGTTCGCGTAGACGGAGCGCACCGCCTCGAGATCGCGCTGCAGTTCGCGCAGCCGCACGGAGGCCTGGTCGGTGTCGAGCGACTTGCTCTTCATACCGGCGACCTTGGCTTCCAGCGCCTGCTGGTTGGCGAGCGCCCGCTCGTAGTCGGTCTCGGTGGCGGTGGCGATGCGGCCGAGCTCGCGTGCGATGAGCTGGCGCGTGTCGCGCAGCTGCTGCTGGGCCGCGATCAGCGACGGATGACGCGGCCCCAGTTCCGTGCCGAGCTGCGAGACCTGGTCAACGAGCGTCGCCTCCTGTGCCCGCAGGCTTGAAATCACCGCGGAGCGCATCGCTTCCGAGGTTGCATCCGCCGTGCCGCTCTTGCGGCGCATCTGGTCGACCTGCGCCTTCAGCGCCGCCGTGCGGCTCTGCGCCGCCGAAAGCTGCGTGTTGATCTCGGTCAGCTCTTGGTCGCTGACCAGATTGCCTGCCGCCATCACCATATTGTTGGCCGACTTGTAGGCCTCGACGGCGTTTTCGGCTTGCTGGACGCGTTTGCGCTGCTCGTCCAGCCGCGCGGTGATGGATTCGGAAGCGTCCTTGGCCATCTTCGCGCGCGCACTCGCCTGGTCGACCAGATAGGCCTGCGCGATGGCGTTGGCCAGAAGGGCGGCCTTGTCGGCGCTCTTGGCGGTGACGATGACGTCGAGGACCAGGACCTTGTCGGCCCGCTTCACCGCCAGGCGTCGGCGCAGCGCGTCGAGCGTCTGCCCCGACCTGTCGCCTTCGGCCGATCCCGAACCGAGCAGGCGCGACAGCAAGCCCTGCCCGTTGAATTCGGGATCCTGCGTCAGGTTTGTCGCCGCGATCGCCCGCATAAGCACGCCTGTCGACTGGACCACGCTGACCTGGCTCTCGACCTGCGTGATGCCGCCGTCGGGTGAGATACGGCTCGGATTGACGTCGTTGGTGACCACCTGAAGGTCTTGCGGATCGATGAGGATTTCCGCCGCCGAGCTGTAGAGCGCGGGCGTGAAAAGACCGTAGAGCAAGGTGACCAGCGTCAGCAGCGCGACGGTGCCGAAGATCCAGAACCGGCGGCGCACCAGGATGCGCTTCAGATCGCCCAGTTCGACAGTCGAAGCCGCGTATGATCCCGCATCCGGAGAGTGTTGCTGAGCAACCATTGGCAGGGATGATTGCATGGCTGCCTCCGACAATATTCCATATGCCGGCAAGATCAGATTGCGGCACTAACCTAGCTATTCCTCCAACTGTTAAAAGATTGTTAATTATGTTGAGAGGTCATGTGAATTTTGGCACGCGGTTTGCTTAAAAATATACATACCGAGGTGCTGGGTGCGCGGCGAGCGGAGACGTATGCGGATGGGGCTACAATTTGACCGGATCGGCCTAGTCGGCAGGGGCCGGATACCGCCTTTTCGGGTCTCCAACATGCGGATAAGCCTGCGCCTGGACGGCGACTGCGTCCGCGCCTTTCATGTCGCGCTGCTGGAACGCCTCGCAGCACTTGATGATGTCGAGCTGTCCGTCGACGCTAGGTCCGCGGGCAGCGGCATCCCGCGCAGCGCCGCGGCCCTGTTTCAACTCGAAACGGCGATACACGGCCTGTCCCATGATGGGCTGGCGAAGCGTGTGCCGCTTTCAGCACTCGCTCCCTACCGGACGCAATCGCCCGCTTCGCCCGACCTGGTGGTCGACCTCTGCGGCGATGTCGAGCTGGAAGGCACGCGGGTTTGGCGCGTCAGCTATGATGGCGCCAGCGGCGAAGCGGCCTTGCTGGCCTTGATCCTCGCCGGCCGCATACCGCTTGCCCGCATCGAGGAAAGCGGTGTTGCGATTGCCGCCGGGCGCCTGGGCACCGAATATGGCGGCATCGCGCTCGCTTCCTTCCAGGACATGCTGGCGCGCACGGCCAGCCTGATCGTCGCGGCGATGACCGGCTCGGCCAGATCCGTGCCTGATCTGCCCGAGCCGGCGCAACCCACTGCCCCGCCAATGCCCTCGGCCGGCAAGCTTGGCGTAAGAGCCGGCAAGGCGCTGGCGCGGCGCATCGTCCAGAAGATCTACCACCTTTGCTACAACGCGCCGCACTGGAAGGTCGGCTGGCGGCAAACCAACGGCCGCGATCTGTTCGACCTGCGCGATCATCCGGCATCGGGCTGGCAAGAGCTGCCGGACGACGGCAGCCGCTTCTACGCCGACCCGTTCCCGATCGTTTACCAAGGCCAGCTAACCCTGTTCGTCGAGGACTATATCCATCGGCTGGGCCGGGCCATCATCTCCGCCGTGCCCTTCGGCCCGGCCGGCCCGCTCGGCCGCCCCGAGCCGGTGCTGGAGCTGCCCTACCATCTCTCCTACCCTTTCGTCTTCGAGCGTGACGGCGAGGTCTGGATGGTCCCGGAAAGCTGCGCCAACGGCACGGTCGATCTCTACCGGGCCACCGCCTTTCCCGGCGGATGGGTCAAGGAGGCGACGCTTCTATCCGGCGTCGTCGCCAGCGACGCCACGCTGGTCGAGCATGGCGGCGCCTGGTGGCTGTTCGCCACCATCCGCGACGGCGGAGGAGCCTTCTCAGACGCGCTGCATCTATGGTCGGCGCCGGATTTTCGCGGCCCCTGGACGCCGCACCCGAACAATCCCGTGCTGATCGATATCGCCTCGGCGCGGCCGGCCGGCCGCATGGTCAAGCGCGGCGACGACCTGCTGCGCCCGGTGCAGGACTGCCGCGGGAGCTATGGCGCGGCTCTCGGCATCGCTCGCATTTCTCACCTTGATTTGATCGGCATGGAGCAGGTCGTTGAAACCATCTTAAATCCAGGTGCGCTATGGAGCGGACGCAAACTTCACACACTCAACGAGGCGGGCGGGTTTGAATTCATCGATGGCTCGGCGATCGCACCGCGCTGGAAACGACGGGTCCGCGACTAACCTAAACATTGTTTCTACCAGACACGCGCTCCGGTTGCTTGAGGTTGAATTGGGTCCGGCGGATTTCTGGAAGTTGCTATCAGAAAGGACAGCGAAATGAGTATTGCAGAGGCTGGCCAAACCGAAGTCGAAGTGGCGATCGTTGGCGCCGGACTGGCCGGCACCACCTTGGCAACCGTGCTGGGCAAGGCCGGGCGCAAAATGGCGTTGATCGATCCGCACCGCGTTCATCACGACGAGTTCCGGGCCGAGAAAACCCGTTTCGAACAGATGCAATTATTCGACAAGATCGGCCTCGGTCCCGTCATCAGGCCCCTCGTCACTCCGACGACCGACATCCAAGTCTTCCGCTTCGGACAGTTCTTCAAGCGCAAGCAGGACTCGGAGTTCGGATTTTCCTACGGCCCGCTGGTAAATGGCCTGCGCGAGGCCCTGCCGCCGGAAGTGCCGCTGACGGTCGGCAAGGTCGCCGAGGTCTCGACTGGACCGGACCGGCAGCGCCTTGTGCTCACCAACGGCACCGTCATTGACGCCAGGCTGCTGGTTGTGGCCACTGGCTACAGCGAAGCGGTGCGGCGCGCCATCGGGGTGGAGCGCGTTGAGCAGTCGAAGGCGCATTCGCTGTCGATCGGATTCGACCTGGCGATCTCGCCGCAGGAATTCGGTTCTCGTTCCCTCACCTTCTACCCCAGACGCATTGGGCACCGCATTGCCTTTCTTACCGTCTTCCGGATCGGCAATCGGATGCGGGCAAACATGTTTGTCTACCGGACCGTTGCCGAGGCGTGGACGCAGGCGTTTCGCGCGGATCCGCAACAAATGCTTCTGCAACTGATGCCCGAGATATCAGCGCAATGCGGCAACTTCGCCGTCGCCAGCCCGGTCGAATTGAGACAGGTGAGCCTGACAACCACCAGTGGCCACCGCCGGAGCGGCGTCGTCTTCATAGGCGACGCGTTCTCAACGACATGCCCAGCGCAAGGTGACGGCATCCGCCGGGTGGCTACCGATGTCGATCGCCTGTCGACCCACATCCCCGCTTGGCTGGAAACGCCTGGCATGGGCGTCGACAAGATCTGTGCCTTCTACGACGACCCGATCAAGATCGCCGCCGACGCTACCGCCATGCGCTCCAGCCTCTACGCCAAGGCAATCACCACCGACACCGGATTGGAATGGCGTATCCGCCGGCTGCGCAACAACACCGCCCGTCGCCTGATTATAGTCGGCCGCAAGATCAGACACTTTTCGCCGAGGCGGACGCTCGAGCCTATTCCGGAGAAACGAGCCTAGACGTCCGCCCTCCGCTCGACAGCATCTAGAAAGGCGTTGGCGCTTCGACATCTTCGATAAACTGAAGAAACAGTGCTGCCCCTCCCTGACTGGAAAACCTGTCAGTGAGCGGCGGGCTGAAACAGCACCCATCACGTTTCCGGAACTCCCCCACGTGACGCGCGTCCACCATTTGGACGGCATCCAATAACTCGACAGCATCCAGCAGGAGTCAGCGCCAGGCGGCCTCATTCTTTTGTTCGTAGTCACTGAAGGCCTTTTTCAGGCCGCCGAGGACTTCTGCCGCGGTTTCGAACATCGCCTTGAACTTGGGCTCGTCCACCTTGCCGATGTCCTCGCGAAGATGATCTATGGTGTCCTGCAGGCGTGCCTGCATCTTCTGGGTATGGTGCAGTGGATCGCGGTCGGCTTCGCTGGCCATGACTCTCTCCTTCGTTCTGCTGAATCCACCCGCCGAGTCCGATCGGCGAATTGCCATTTCAACGAACAAGGCTGAAGTCCGTTCCCGACATCGACACCCGACGCCCGCTTCGAGGGCGTCATGCAACTGAGGCTCGTCGTACGTCGTCGCGAGCCGGCCTCGAAACTCTTCTCCTCGATGTGCATGTGATAGGTGTCGAGATGGATGAAGATGTTGTCGGCGCCGCCGGACCGCGCAATCACAAGGTTTGCAGCCCCAAGATATTCATCAGCTCTGGGCTCTTTGTGCGTGCGTCGCTGCGCTGATGTCGCCGCCGACGATGGATGGCCGACGAATTCGTTCATGTCGGTTTTGGCTGTGACAAGCTTGCCGAGCCAACGGATTCCCGCATCAAAACCTTACAAGGCTCGAGCCGCGCGATCGGCGGCCCCTCCCCACCTCCGATCCTGGCAAACAAGGCCTCCATGGCGTGGCCGGCGATCTGGCGCACCGGCTGCACCACGGCGGCGATGGCCGGCCATGTCACCTGCATCCATTCGGCGTCATCGAAGCCGACCAGCGAAATGTCGTTGGGGCAGTGCCAGCCGCGCCGGCGGAATTCGGAGAGCGCCACCAGCGTACCCTTGAGGAACAGCGAGTAGACCGCTGTCGGCCGCTCTCCCTTTGCAAAATAGTCGCGCAACTGCGCCCTGAGCGGTTCGACATCGGTTTCGGCAAGCACGACGTCGATGCGCACATCCGGCACCAGCGCCCGTGCGGTGGCGCGAAAGCCCTCGAGGCGGGCGCGCATCGTGGCCGCCTGTTCGCCGAGGCCGACCACCAGGATGTGGCGGTGGCCCTTGCCGATCAGTTCGCGCGCCACCTCGGCGCTCGCGGAAGCACTGTCGGCCGATACGGTGTCGAAGGCGTCGTCGGACAGCACGCGGTCGATCAGCACGCCGGTCATGCCGTTGGCCTTCATGAACGCGGCCGCCGGGCCATGCTCGTTGCGCACCGGCGCCAGCACGACACCGGCAACACGCCAGTCATGCATGCGCGACAGGATCTCCTTTTCGCGTGCCTCGGATTCACGGCTCGATGCCGCCACCAGCGTGTAGCCGCGCTGCTCGGCGAGGCTTTCGAGCTGGGTGATCATCTGGCCGAAGAACTCGCTTTCGAACTCGGGCATGATGGCGCCGATGATGCGGCGCTTGGCCCGGCGCATGTCGGAAGCCAGCGGATCGATGCGGTAGCCCAACAGCTCGACGGCGTCGAGGACGCGCTGCGCGTTCTCGGGCTTCACCGTGGTGACGCCGGCCATGACCTTGGAGACTGTGGCGGCCGACACGCCGGCACGGCTTGCCACGTCGTGGATCGACGGACGCCGCTGCTGGGCCTGCCTATGCGCCATTGGTCCTCCTCCCGAGGCGCGGACGTCAGTATTCTTGTCCGCCACCGATGTGAGTAAATCGATTTTTCGTGGTTGTAAATCGTTTAATCCGAGGTAATTAATGCCCCGAGAAAGCGTGATGCGGATCGCGCCGGGAGGAATCATCATGTCGAACAATGCCTTGCCGCTGGTCATCAGCGCGCCGGAGCCACGCACGCTCGACCTCATCTTCACACCGCCGCAACTGGCGCGTCTCAAGTCAAAATACCGTGTCGTCGAGACCACCGCCGACGGCGTTGCAAAACTGCCGGCCGATGTGCTGGGAGAGGCCCGCTACATCGTCGGCCAGCCGCCGATCTCGCCGCGGACGCTGGAAGCGATGAAAGCGCTGCGCTGCGTCTTCAATGTCGAGACCAATTTGATCAACAACATGCCCTACGAAACGCTGTTTCAACGCGGCATCCATGTCGTCACCACCGGCCTCGTCTTTGCCGAACCGGTGGCCGAGCTTGGCCTGGCCATGGCGCTCAACCTCGCCCGTAACATCGTCGATGCCGACCTCGCCTTCCGGAACGGCAAGGAGTTGTGGGGCGGCGATGGCAACCAGACGGCGCGGCTCTTGTCCGGCGCCGATGTCGGCATCATCGGCTTCGGCGATCTCGGCCGCGCGCTGAACCGGCTGCTGTCGGGCTTCCGCACCCGCACCAAAGTCTTCGATCCCTGGCTACCGCCATCGATCCTCATCGACAATGGCGTCGAGCCGGCCTCGCTCGACGATGTGCTGTCGACCAGCGACTTCGTCTTCGTCGTCGCCTCGGTGACCAGCGAGAACCAGGGCTTTCTCGGCACCGAGGCCTTCGCCAGCATGCGCAAGGGCGCCGCCTTCATCCTGCTCAGCCGCGCCGGCGTCGTCGATTTTCCGGCGCTGATGGCGGCGGTGAAGAGCGGCCATATCGTCGCCGCCAGCGACGTCTTTCCGGAAGAACCGCTGGCGCCGGATCACCCGGTGCGCGCCCTGCCCGGCTTCCTGCGCTCGGCCCACCGCGCCGGCGCGCTCGACATCGCCTTCAAGCGCATGGGCGACATGGTGCTGGAGGACATGGACCTGATCGACCGCGGCCTGCCGCCGCTGCGCTCCAAGCGCGCCGAGCGCGAGACGGTGTCGCGCATGCGCTCCAAGCCGGCCGACAGGAACTGAGCCAGGTTTTCGGCGCTGGCGGCTGGGGACATGCCTGCCCGCCTTGCCCACCCTTGACGTCTTGACAAGAAGGAGGCCGGCGACGACGCTGCCGCGATCGAACTTTGCGGAGGGAAGCCATGAAGAAGACCTATGAAAAGCCGGTGCTGGTCAAACGGCAGAAGCTGTCGGCCATGACGGCGCAGCAAATCCCGTCATCGGGGTCGGCGGACTGACGCCGACCAGAGCGGTCCCGCGACGAACTTCAGCGCCAGAGCGCGACTCCAAGGCCATGCCGGCGCTGGAACCTTTGCGCGGCGTTTGCGTGTTTCACCCGGATCGTTTCTCATTCGATCCGGAATTCCTCCAATCAAATACCCCATCAGGCTCCGGCCGGCGGGGTTTTTCATTACGCACGGCCAGTAGCATCATGTGTCCGTGGCCTCGTCCTTGACCGGATCCCGGCCGGTCCGAAATATCCGCCTGAGGATGTCGCGCGCTATCTCGGCCCGATGCTTGTCCTGGCCTTGCAACTCGGCGCCGCCCAGCCTTGCCGGAGCGCCGCTCTTGTAGTCCCACACCATCCAGCTGCCAGATGTTTCCTGCAGGCACTCAAATCTGTCTCTTGGCATCAGACGAGTCTGTCTCTCGGCATCAAGCGTCCTCGTTCACATGGGCCCGGCGATCGAGGCACCTTTATCGCTGGCCGACGCAGGGTCAGGTTGGGCGGGGGGCCGGATCCCGCGTCGGCCAAGGCGCTCCTGAGATCCGCCGCGCTGGAAACCTAGCGAGTTACCGCCAGGCGAACAATTGCGCGGGTCTCTGGGTACGCTTTCGGACAGTTTGCGAAACCATACCCTGCCGAGACAATTGCTTCAGGTGGCGGTGGAGCATCGCGCTTCCCTCAAGCTGATGGTGCTGATCACTCCGCCAATTCGTCGCCACGCCCTCCAGGGAAAAGATGCAAGCAAGCAGCGGTTCTCAAGCAGCGTTTCTAATGACTCGCTAACCGATTGTCGGAAGCGTACAGTGTTTCTGTCGCTGGCCACTGAACGGGCGCTGGCGCTTGAGAGTGTCGATCGTACTCCCGCCCTGCGGGAGTTACACTTTGAACTGCGAAATTCCAAAATCGACTGCCACTGGCCAGGCACCGGCTTGTGAGACCTCCTCTCAGTCAAGATTCCGAAATGAATTGCTGCGGAGGATGACCGCCGAGGACCTTGCGCTGCTTGAGCCGAGTTTGCACCGGGTAGCCCTGCCGCTGAGAATGTCCCTCGTGACGCCCGACGTGCCTATTGAAGCCGTTTATTTCATAGAGCGCGGAATTGCGTCGGTCGTCGCGCGCACGTCCAGCGGACGCGAGGCCGAGATCGGGTTCATCGGCTTTGAGGGGATGGCTGGGTATTCGCTGGTGATGGCCGACGACCGCGCACCGCAAGCCTGCTTCGTGCAACTCGAAGGCGAAGCAATGCGCATTGACGCAGGCAGCTTCAATGCGGCTTTAACGACCAGTCCCACGTTGCGATTGTTCCTGTTGCGCTTCGTCAATTCTTTACAGACCCAGACCGGATGTACTGCGCTTGTCAACGCGCGGCTGAAGTTGGCGGACCGCCTGGCTCGGTGGCTGCTGATGTGCGATGACCGCGTGGTGGGGGTGCGATTTTCCATCACCCACGAGTTCCTCGCCACGATGCTGGGCGTAAGACGGCCAGGCGTCACCATCGCCCTTCAAGAATTGGAAGGTCTTGCTCTGATCCGGTCGCGCCGGGGTGAGGTCGTCATACTGGACCGCCCTGGACTGATTGCGCTGGCCAATGGCGGATATGGGGAGCCGGAAACTGAATATATCAGGCTTTTGGGAGAGACTGGTTCGGGGGACTGAAGACCGAGACAGAGCCCGTTGCCCTTGGTCGGCCTAACCCGTTTCGTGGCCGGCGCCCCCCTCGCGGCTATGCGCATGCGCTCAATGACAAATGAGATCGGACCGGGATGATATTTTTTCCGTCCTGGACGACTTGTCGCCGGAACATTTCCTCTCGGCCGGCATTTTGAGTGCCACCGAAAGGGGAGAACTTCCTTGACCCGACTGCCTCAGGATAAAGACCGGATCGAACGTGCCACCCGCGAGGCGCAATCGATCATCGCCATCGAGCGCCAGGCGCGTGAGGCAAAGACGGCGCGGCTGCGAGAACTGCGGCTTTCCTCGGAGGCGCCGGCTTCGACCGGAGCGGCAAAGCGCAAGCCCGGCGCGCGAAAGACGACACGCAAAACGATCGACGTGAGGTGAGCTTGTCTCAACGTATTCGAACACCCCTCGCTTCGTGGACCACCCTGAACCAGCGGTTCTGGAGGGCACGCGCCTAAATGGCCTTGCCCGTGATTTTCTGCGGCGCCTCATGTGCCGTCCATCACAGGCAGGCCAACGAGAGGACGCTGACCAGCAGCAAAATTCCGGACGAATTGCTCTTACTCGAACAGACGCCGTGTGATTTTACCGTCCTCGACGATCTGGACGGCCCACTGGCAATCGATACGCTCGATGGAAACGGCGGTCGGCCTCGGCACATCTTCAGCATTCATGGCTGCTTTTTCGACCTGCGCGCGACCGCTTCCATAAAGGAGCGCGCGGCAGCGTCGCAAGCCATTCTAGACGGTCCATTTGCGAACAGCACGACCTTCGCGGCTTTCTCCGACATGCCGTATTTCTTTGCGAAGACCGCGGCGTCGTAAGGCTCGTTTTCAACCCCGGGCGTCGAGGACGTGACCCTGACCTTGGTCATTGGCGTGTTCGCCTGAAACTGTCGAGCAATTCGGTTTCATTGCTGCAGCCATCCTCGAAAAGAGCAAACACCGTGGCTGCCAGCTCCTGCACGTCCGGCTCCAGCGACATCCGGTCAAGTTTGCGTTCGAAGCAGACCTGATCGAAGACGCGTTGGCACAGCTGCAGGTCGGAAGGATGAAAGCAGGGATGGCGCTTGTTAAGGCTCGACATGAGAAACCCCCACTCCGAGCAGCGCCCCACTTGCCAGACGCTGTGGTGGAAAATCTAATTTGCCTGCGGGGAGAGTCAATATTGGCGTAGTCACTGTATGGATCGTACAATTCTCCCCCGGCAAACTGTGCCGTTGGCTGGCTTTCGAAGGGTTTGCAGGACCGGATATCAGATGGCGCCTTTGTCGTTAGCCGGCGGATTTTATTGGCCCCGCCCCGCGATCCGCGTCCCAGACAACGTGATCCGCCTTTCTCGGACAATATGTCGGTTTTGTACCAAGCGGCGCTTGGTACGTTTCCGACACTAACGTTTGGGTCGATCTTTTCGTATGCGAGCGGCGTTGGGGGGCGCCGTGAATCGAATTCCTAGATTTTTTTGTCCAAAGCCCCTATACACAGGTGATCGTCCGCACGTTTTTACGGGCGCGGACGGCTGGGAGATCGGATGGCTCTTGCCCTGCATTGGGCTGTGCCATGACTAATTCGGATAAGCCGGATTCCAGCAAAAACCATCAACACCGGAATGAGCTGTTGAGGCGGATGAGTGCGGATGACCTCGCGCTGCTCCAGCCGCATATGCAGCGCTGCGATTTGCCGTTGCGTAAGATGCTGGCGACTCCCAATGTCCCGATCGAAGCCGTCTACTTCATCGAACAGGGCATTGGCTCGGTGGTCGCCAGGACGACGAGCGGCCACGAGGCCGAAGTGGGCTTCATCGGCTTCGAAGGCATGACCGGATCTTGCCTGGTGATGGGCGACGACCGCTCCGCGCATGCCTGCTTTGTGCAGCTCGAAGGCGAAGCGATCCGCATCGAAGCCGGCCCTTTCAAAGCGGCATTGGCGGCAAGCGCGACCTTGCGCATGTTCCTGCTGCGCTTCGTCAACACGCTCCAGACCCAGACCGGCTGCACCGCGCTCGTCAACGCACGGCTAAAGCTGGAGGAGCGGTTGGCGCGGTGGCTGCTCATGTGCGACGACCGGGTTCCCGGCGAACACCTCACCATCACACACGAATTCCTGGCCATCATGCTTGGCGTCAGGCGGCCAGGCGTCACCGTCGCCCTCCAGCTGCTCGAAGGTCGCGCGCTGATCCGGGCGCGCCGGGGCGAGATCATCATTCGCGACCGCGCCGGGCTGATCGAGCTGGCCAATGGCAGTTACGGCGACCCCGAGGCCGAATACGTCAGGCTGATCGGCGAGATCGGCGCAGCCTGACATATCAAGTTTCGTTGTCAGGCTTTAGGGCCTGCAGCCTCTCGACAGTCGCGGCGCAACCGGTGCCGCGGTCGATATTATCCGTCGCTTGGATGACCAGCGGCAGAGGCAACGAGTAAGGTGGCATCTGGTGCCAAAGCCCTTCGAACTCGTCCGTTGTGCCCGGATGCTCGAAGAAGGGCTGAGAAAAGGCTCAAGACGCGCGCCTGGCCCGCGGTTTCGGGCTCCCCGTGGCCGGCTTGCCCAACGGCATGATCTCGTCGGTCCGTGCCTCCCCACATGCATCCCACGCGCCGTGCCGGCCAACCGGCATCCCGGCGTGTTCAAGGCTCGCGAGCTTGCATCTGGTCTGTTCTGCCGCCGCGCCGAGAAGACAATCGATGGCGAACATGGTGTCGGCGTGGCCGCTTGCCGCGAGCACCTGGCGTATCGTGCTCAATTGAGCGTGCGTGTAGTCCAGAAGCTTGAGCAGATCGATATGATCCAAACCGCCCTCCATCGCATGATGTCGAGAGGCCGATCCGAGGTCGCTCTTGCCACCGGCAATACGCCCATTCGCGCGGCTTGGATAGCCGGATTGTACGAATCGTACAATTTCCCTATTGTCCAGACCGGTAAATACAGGGGGCCCCCTTGGGCATGACCACCGCGCAATCCTAATTGCGCGGCAAATGATTCCTGTCATGGAATCCCGCTTTGGCCGAAACGAGCAAAATCCGAAAAAGTTTCAATTTCTTTCCGATTGTATTTTACCCGAGATGGCCTGAATCTTGGAACTTTCATCCGAACCTGTCGTTTTTCAGGACGATCGTTACTCTACGATCTCAAAGCAACAGGAGGATGACACCATGAAAATCAAGATGATCTGTTTCGGCGCGATGACGCTTTCGATGGTTGCCGGCTCGGCTCTGGCTGCCGGCGACACTGGCACGTCGGCTCTCGACGATCCGGCCAAGATGCAGCCCTTCTACACCGACTCCAGCATGAAGACGATGGTCAGCAATGACGCCTTCGCAACAGCCTGGAAGGCGCTGACGCCGGACGACCAGACGGCGATGATGAAGGCCTGCGAGGACGAGTCCAAGAACGCCAACCCCACCAACACCCATCCGGAATTCTGCAGCAACGCGAAAGCGATCGGTGGCAGCAAGTAGGCGCCCACTGGATCGATGAGGGCCAGCGCTGCCCCTCATCCGCCTGCCGATACCTTCTTCCCGTATGGTGACGGGGAGAAGGTGACTCGCCGCAACCTGGGCTCTTCTTCCGCGACGCAGGCAAATCAGCGGAGCCATCGATGACTGCCCTTCTCCTCGTCATTATACGGGGAGAAGTGCCCGGCGGGCGATGAGGGGCGGCGCTGACTTTGCCAACATGAAGGCACCACGGTCGTCAATTGACGCCGGCTCACCCTGGTTCCTTACCGTCTCGCGGCAACCGGCGCATTCCGTGTCGCCTCCCTATTCCGCCATGTTGCACTGCGATAGATTTGTTGCATTGCGATATCAGCCCGATTGATCCACACTGCCAAGGGCTGGGCTGGGCTTGCACGAAGGATTTATCGTGGCAGCTGCGTTCCGGCCGGACATACAAGGATTGCGCGCCCTCGCCGTCGGCGGCGTCGTCGCCTATCATTTCGGCCTCATCGCGCTGCCCGGCGGCTTTGCCGGCGTCGATATCTTCTTCGTCATTTCCGGCTGGCTGATATCAACCCACCTCATGCGGGAGATCGCCGAGACCGGCCGGCTCGACCTCTGGCGCTTCTATGCCAGGCGCGCGCGGCGGCTTCTGCCGGCAGCCCTGTTCGTCATCCTGGCCACGCTCGCCGCCGGCTACTTCATCCTGGCGCCGCAAGAGCAGGCGCTCTACTCGCGCGGCGCCATGTTTGCCTCCGCCTACACCATCAATTTATGGCTGCTGCGCTGGTCGTTCGATTATTTCGCCGCCGATGCCGCCAGCAATCCCTTCATCCATTTCTGGTCGCTGTCGGTGGAGGAGCAGTTCTACCTGGCCTGGCCGGCACTGCTTCTGCTGGCAGCATGGCTGCGTCCTGGCCGGCGAACGGCTGCGGCGTTAATCGGCGTCGCCGGCCTCGCCTCGTTCGCCGCCTGCCTGTGGCTGACCAGCGCAGCACCTGCCTGGGCGTTCTATTTCTCGCCGCTGCGCGCCTGGGAGTTTGCCGTCGGCGGCCTGGCGACGCTGGCGCCGGTGGCTTTCCTGCGGTGCCGCGCAGGGCTGCTGCCTGCACTGGGCTGGCTCGGCCTGGTGCTGATCGCGGCGGCGTATCTCTTGTTGAGCGAGAACCTGCCCTTCCCCGGCTGGCGTGCCTTGCTGCCGGTTGCCGGCACCGTGCTGGTGCTGCTGAGCGGCGCCGGCGCGGAACAGACCGGCAGGCAGGCCGAACAGCGGACCGGCTGGCAGGCTTTTGCGCCGGCCACCGCTCTGTCGCTGCCGCCTTTGCAAAGGATCGGCACGCTCTCCTATTCACTCTACCTGTGGCACTGGCCGGTCATCGTCTATGCCGGCATGCTGGTGCCGGACCTATCCGTCCAGCAGCGACTGGGCTGCGGCGTGCTGGCGCTGTCGCTGTCGGTGCTCACCTATCATCTGATCGAGAACCCCGCCCGGCGTGGCGCTTGGCTGGCGGCGGGCGCCCGGGCGCTGATCCCGGCCGTTGCCCTCACCGGTGCCGGCGTGGCGGTCGCCTATGCCAATGCGCACCTGGCCGCGCGCAACATCGACACTGCGCAGCGCGGCATCGAGCAGGCGGCCGAAAAACCTTCCATCGTGCGCGCCACCGACAAGAGCTGCCTGCTCGACTTCCACACGGTGACGCCAAAACCTTGCGTGTTCGGCGCGGCGGACGCCACCCACACCATCGTGCTGTTCGGCGATTCGCATGCCGATCACTGGTCGACCCCGCTGATCGAAGCGGCGAAGCGCAACGACACCAAGGTGATCACCTATCTCAAATCCTCGTGCCGCGCCTCGCGGCTCTCCACCTTCAATGCCGTGCTGAAGCGCGACTACACGGAATGCGACGCTTGGCGCGAGCAGGCGATATCAGACATCATCCGCCTCAAGCCGCGCTTGGTGGTGATCTCCGAATTCTCGATCGGCAATTTGATCCGCGACATGCCCGCCACCAGCCGCGCAGCCGAAACAGCGCGCTGGCAGGCCGGCCTGCGCTCGACCTTGCAGGCATTCAGCCGGGCCGGCGTCGAGACGGCTGTCATTCGCGACACGCCGATCAACGCCAGCTTCGCCGATTCCTGCGTGGCGCGCGCTTTGTGGTGGCGCGAAGCACCCTCGCCGCACTGCGACACGCCCAGGATCGAGGCCGCCAACGACAGCGCCGCGGCCGCCGAGCGCGCCGTCGTGAACAGCGTGCCTGACACGCGCTACATCGACCTCACCGACCGCTTCTGCGGCCCGACCGCCTGCCATGTCGTCATATCGGGCCAACTCGCGTTTCGTGACCGGCATCATCTGGCAACAGCCTTTGCCGAGACGCTGGAGGGACCGTTGGAGCAGGCGCTGTTTTGAGAGTGGGGTGAGAAGCGGCTCGCGCAGCGAAAGCCAATTGTTTGGCTTTTCTCGGACGCCCTGAGCCTGCGAAAGGCCGGGTGGCAGGCACATGAGGGGTGGACCCGGCCCTGCCAATCAATGCATGCCGGAAAATTTCTTTTGATGGCGCGCCAGGAACACCGACCGCAGCGGTCCAGGGCTCTCGCGCGCCGGTATCCGTATCCTTTGTCTTACGAATCCGTGGAACGCGGCCGCGTCTCGGGGGTTATATTAGGTCAACCTTGAAAAGGAGGTAGCTATGAAGAAGCTCCTGCTTGTTTCGGTTATCGCCATTGCTTCGGCGGCGGCGATGATTGCCCCCGCTGATGCCCGCAGTCGTATCACTATCGGCATCGGTGGCTATGCCGACAACTATTACGACGACTATTACGGTGACTACGGCGATCGCTATGTGTATCGTCCTTATTACCAGTACGACACTTACGACAACGGCTACAGGCCGCGTTATTACCACCGACACCACCGACACCACCGTTGCCACATCGAACTGGTGAGGCACTGGCGCCACCATCACAGGATCATCGAGGAGATTCGCGTCTGCGGATAACCTGATCTTGTGAAAACCGATCCGGCCGGCATTGCCGGTCGGATCGCCTCTTGCCCCATTTACCGCCTCCCCATCATCATCCCATAGTGCACCGCCAGCAGATCCAGCCCGACCTTCAGCAGCTTCGTCACCACATCCCGGCCCTCGCCGGTCTGCTCCGCCACCCCCTTGATGGACCCACCGGCGCAGCAGACCTTCTGGACCACGGCGGCCACCTCCCAGTGGCCCAGCGCCCTGGTGGCGGCGGCGTGGGCACGGCCGGCGTCGAGCACGCTGTCGGCGATGCCACCGCCGTGGTGGCCGCCATCGACGCGCTCGGTCCAGCGCATCGGCTTGACGCTTGCCTGCTGGCTGCAGCGGAAATCCTCGCGGTAGCGCAGCCCGGCCTCGCGCTGCTGGCGCGACAGCGAGGTGATGCCGATCAGCGGATCGATAGTGCGCATCCGCACGATGCCGCCGGTGGATGTGAAGCCGTCGTTCGACACCTCGTAGACGCGCCTTGCCTCCAGCGTGCCGGCGGCCAGCCGCTTGCGGCCGAAGGCGTCATCCCTGAGCGCGAAATCATGGCCGACCTCGCGGCGAATGCGCACCTGCTCGGCCTCGCCCTTCGGCAGTTTCGGCGCCTGCGGTTTGGCGGCTTTGGTTTTCCTGGGCATGGCTGAGGTCCTCGGTTAGGGTGTTGGGAATGGAACTGGCGGTCCTTTGCGCGCCCCTCTGCCCTGCCGGGCCATTCTCTCCCCTCGTGGGAAGATGGCCGGCAGGCCAGGGCTGTCCCGCCGACCTATCATCGCCAACAAGAGCAGCATGTAGGCGCCGACCCGATCGGTGGAGAGTAGCAACATGTCGCCGATGAAATTGGAGACATAAAGCTGCATGAAGGGCCGTTCGCTGGATGGCAGCGCCTCCATGCCGACATCCGGGCTAATGGAACCAGCGCGAATTTTCGACGTTATGCCGCGTCTACGGGAGAGATGCCGATGACAGCCTTCATGCCGGTTACCCTGCGCTTTTGCGACAACACAACCATGCTGGTCGGCTCGGTGGCCGAGGCCGCCGGGGCGCTCAGGCAGAAATGGCCCGACAAGACAGCACCTGGCTATGTCGAGGCGGCCCGGCTCGTTGCGCTCGCCGTCGACGGCACCTGCTGCCAGCGCATCGCCTTCAACGCCCTCACCAAGGCGGCCAGGCAACAGAACATACTGGTGACCAAGCCGAAAAGCCGCGCCCATGACTGGCTGGACGCCGTGACCAGCCCGTGAGAGGCGCGCACGGGCCGAAAAATTGATGCAACCGCCCGCCGGCGCGGCGCGTTTACGAGCGCGGTAGGTGAAGCCGCGCGCAGAGCGAAGGTGAACGCCGTGGGTACCATGAAGACAGGAGTGCCGCTCAAGGTGCGGATGGACGGGGAGATCGAAGAGATCGACAGCGTCAGCGAAGCCGCCGATTTCCTGCAGCGCTGGCCGCTTGAGCGGCGCGGTCATGTGTACCGCAGCGCCCTCAACGCCTGCGGCGCGGCAATCGCCGCGCAGATTTCCGAAGCCGACGCCATGAAAGTGTTCACCGGCTTTGCCCGGGTGGCCAACATACTGGTGGCCGAAGGTGGGCCAGCCATGACGCTCGAGGCCAAGACCATGCAAGGCCGCATGCCCAAACAGGGTCGGCAGGTGCCTAAATAGGGTTGCGGCGGCTTTTCCGCCTCTTTCTCCCCGTTTACGAGGCGTGGTCCGCGCAGGGGACGAAAAGCCAATTGCTTGGCTTTTCGAACAACGAACGCCCGGCAGGGCAATTGGGGGCGGCGCCAGCGCTTCGCAATTGGCATCGGACGCTTGAAGTTCATATCCGCTCTCAATCCGCCACGTCAGCGCGCCGTCCCTCATCCGCCTGCCGGCACTTCTCCCCGTGAACGGAAAAGGGATGCTCATCCCGCCACAAACACGCGGCGCTGGAAGCGCGCCTGGTGGTAGGTGCAGTAGCTTTTCAGCGCCCCAGTCCGCATGCCGCAGCACAGCATGTCGGCGTCCGGCCGGCCGCCCGGCACGTCGTTATCGGGGTCCTCTTGCAGCGCCAGGTCCAGCGGCGCGCGGCAGCGGGAAAACAGGCAGTCGATGAAACGCATCGCCACGCCATGCGGCTGGCGGCCGACGGGCGCACGCGGCGGCACCGGCACCTTGAAACGGTAGGTCTCACCGTCGGCGATCAGCACGCCCACCTCGCGCACGAACAGGCGCGGCGGCAGCCACGCAGGCGAAGGGTCGCGCTTGGGCCGGGCGGCCGTCTTGCACACGCCGGGACCGCTGGTGGCGGCGTCGATCATGCCGGCGGCCGGCTTGGCGCTCGCCATGCCCTGCGCCGGCATGCCATTTGCCAGCTTGCTTCCAGCATACTTGCCCGCGGCCCGCTTGGCCCCGACCGGCGGCCCCTTGCCATTGGCAAAGCCGATCGCGTCCAGCATGGCGTTGCGGTGCACGATGCCGATGATGGCATTGCGCGACACGCGCGCGCCGCGCAGCGCGCTGAATGCCGTCGCGATCCTGGAGGCGCAAAGCCCGTCCTTCAGCCAGCGGGCGATCTCGTGCAATTCCGCGTCGGTATAGCTTGCCATTTCCAGACTCCATCCAAGATTCTGCTTTCGGCCGCGCGCCGCCAGGCAGGCGGTCGGGCCCGGTTGGCCGGATCGCGGTAAGGGGTTGTGGTTCGAGGGCCGGCGGGCGCTGGCTCAGCCGGACCGGCTTCGCGGCCCGGCCGGTTCGACGAGGCGCGAAAGCCGCGCCTCGGCGGTTTTT
Organism: Mesorhizobium sp. M1406; assembly: GCF_040317555.1. NCBI lineage: Bacteria > Pseudomonadati > Pseudomonadota > Alphaproteobacteria > Hyphomicrobiales > Phyllobacteriaceae > Mesorhizobium > Mesorhizobium sp. M1406. Next base: position 27,733 of record NZ_JAMYKW010000033.1, read on the forward strand.
CTGTCGGGGGCGGAAACCGCCCTGCCCGTCAGCCTGTCGATCAGGATGACGGTGCCGTCTTGGGTGCGGATGCACGACCGGGCGGGCAAGCCAGCGCCATACCGGTCGAATTGGGGGCCGGAGCCGAGGGGAGCGGCGGCTCCGGCCGTTCCGGTCGCCGTTGACGGGCCGACCGGGCCCGGGGCTAGTGCCTTGAAGCACCGAGCCTCGGGCTTCGCCCCGGCCGGGGAGGAGGACGGCCAGGACGGAAGGGTGCCGGCGACAGGCGCCAGATGCGCCTCATGTGAGGCAGGCGCCTCGGCGCCATGAAAGCTGGACAGGTTTTGCATGGCCAGATATAAGCATAACTCAAAAATAGATGCAAGCCATTCTTTCATAGACTAGAGCCGCTTTCATCGCTCACATGGGTGCCATGGCAAAAACGGAACTGTCGATCAAGGTCGGGGCGGCGATCCGCAAGGCGCGCAAGCAGCGCGGCCTGGTCATGCGCCACATTGCCGAGCACAACGACACCGATGTCGCCGCCGTCGGCAACTGGGAAACCGGCCGCAACCTGCCCAAGACCGAGAACCTCTTGAAGACCGCCGCCTTCCTGCGCGTCGATCCGGTAGCACTCGGCAGGGGCGAGGTCGTCTTCCTCGACGATGCCGGCCCGGTCGCCGACGCCGAAATCGTCACCGATGCCGCACCCCTGCCCGCCGGGTCGATGGATATCGAGGTGCTGGGCGCGGCCGTCGGCGGCGACGATGGCGATTTCACCTTCAACGGTGAGCCAGCCGGTTACGTCCAGCGCCCGCCGGGCGTCCGCAACCTGCCGAAAGTGTTCGCGCTGCACGTGCTGAGCGATTCCATGGTGCCGCGCTACGAGCCCGGCGACCTGATCTATTGCGGCGGCCGCGACGCCGTGCCCGGCGACCACGTGGTGATCGAGACGTTTCCGGAAGAAAACGAGCGCAATGGCAAGGCCTTCATCAAGAAGCTGGTCAAGCGCACCGCGGGTGAGCTGATGGTCGAGCAGTACAATCCGCCAAAGACGCTAACCTTCAACCGCTACGCCATAAAGCACGTCTGGCGCGTGATTCCGCTGAAGGAGTTGCTGGGGTATTGAAGGTGGGGCGCCTCTTCCTTCTCCCACAAGGGGAGAAGGCAGAACCAGCGCCCTTCTCAAGCCCGCCGCGACCCCTCCAGCGGCACCTCCCGGTCGCTCAGCATCCGCGCTTCGCTGCGCACCCGCTGGCGTTCGTCGATGAACGCCGCCTGGATCGTAACGGTCGCTCCCGGCAGCCCGTCGGCGCGGCAGGCCGAGCAGACGATGCGGCCCGACAAGGCGGCCAGCGGCGTATTGCCCGTCACTCCGAATCGCTTCAACTGATCGGGCCGCCACCAACGGTTGCGGCCGCAATCGGCGCACTCGACCGAGATCGAGGCGACATGCGCGATTGTTGGTTCCCTGCCCGGCAATGCCATCGCCCCTCCCTCGTCTTTTGTTCCTGATTTGTTCGCATATTCCTGCGTTTTGCGCCAGGAGTCGAGTCGCTGTTTTCAAACATTCCTAAAAGTTTTCCTTCTACATATTTTTGAGTTATGCTTATATCTACTAGAAAATATGAGTCGGGACATGAACCACCCGCCGCATCGAATCCGGGAGTGACGATGGACGCCGCCGATTTCGCCCGCGCCTGCGGTTACTCCGGCGACAGCCCAGCCCTGCTCGAAGCCTTCGAAGCCATCCGCCGCGACGGTATTGCCCACGCCCGCCAGGATCACATCAGGCGCAAGGCGATGATCGACGAGCTGAAACAGTCGGAGATATTGTTCCTGGCCGCGGTCGGCCCGGCGCTATCGGCTGGGGAAGCCATCGAGGATGCCGCCCCGCTTCATCGCCTGCTGGCGCAACATGCCGCGCTGGCGCCAGGAACGGCGCCTGCCCGACCTGATCAGGGCCAAGCAGCAGCGGCTCGTGGCGCGCTTCTTCCGGCGGTACAGCCAGCGGCTCTGGGCGCGCGAGGCGGCGTGAGGACTGGACCAGCCATTTGCGGTTCCATCAGCTATTTTTTCTTTCCAGACTGCACCCGGGTGGCGATCGTTCGACGGGCATGATTTGGAATGTTCAAGACTGCCCGCCCAACAGTTCAGACCTGGATAAGGGCCGGCGCGGAACCATCGCCGCTTTGTTCGTCGCCGGGCCTGATGGGTGTCTTCGGCGCCCTGCCCCGCCCAGGCCCCGCACCTCGGTCACGTCGGCGAAGCGCTCGCGATCCAAGGAAATGGCTACAAAGCCGTTGCCGGCGAGATGCAAGGTCACCTGCTCGTTGGTGATCGTCACACGTTCGACCAATCTGGCATGGTGATCCGCCAGACGTGCGGACACTTCGGTATTTACAGTGATCCCCGCCTCATCGGAAAAGCTTATGCCAATTCCGTATCCGGGCTCGCCGCTGTCAATGCTCTTGATCGACTTTCCTACCAACCTTTCGGCTAAGGGCCCTCATGACTTCCTGCTCACCTTGGACGAATGCCTCTCCGGCGGCGTAGCCGCCCGTCCCGCCTCTCTCACCGTCTCACCCGCGACTTCAGCCATCGGTCAAACGCCACCGCCAGGATCAGGATCAGCCCGATGACGATACTCTGCGTGTAGGAGGAGACGTTGTTGAACTGCAGCCCGTTCTGCAGCACGCCGATTAGCGCAGCACCCACCACCGTGCCACCGACCGAGCCGATGCCGCCGAACAGCGAGGTGCCGCCGATGACGACGGCCGAAATGACCGTCAACTCGTAGCCGATGCCGGCGACCGCCTCGGATGAGTTGAGCCGCGCCGACAGCACGAAGGCGGCGAGCCCGGCGAAGAAGCCGACGATGACGTAAACCGAGATCAGGATGCGGTCGACGCGCAGGCCCGACAGCCTTGCCGCCTCGGCATTGCCGCCGACGGCATAGACGGCGCGGCCGTAGCGCGTGTAGCGCAGCACGATGTGGCACAGGATCGCGGCCGCCGCGAAGATGAGCGCCGGCACCGGCACGGGGCCGATCAGCCCGGTGCCGAAACAGCGCATCGAGGCGTCGAAGCCCGAGATCGGGCCGCCATTGGAGATGGTCAGCGTCAGCCCGCGAAACACCGTCAGCCCGCCCAGCGTGACGACGAAGGGCGGCACTTTCAGCCTGGTGATGACTAGCCCTTGCACGCCGCCTGCCGCCGCCCCCACAACGACGGCGGCGAGCAGCGCGGCGAACCAGCCATAGCCTTGCGTGCCGGAGGTCGACAGCGACAGCGTGTTGGCAGTGCCACCCTTGGCGACCACGGCGGCGACCATGCCGCAGAAGGCGAGCAGCGAGCCGACCGACAGATCGATGCCGGCGGTGAGGATGACGAAGGTCATGCCAAGCGCGATCAGCCCGGTGATCGAGATCTGCCGCGTGATGTTGAACAGGTTGATCGGGTCCATGAAGCTCGGCTTCAGCACGGTGAAGACGACGATCAAAGCCACCAGGAACAGCAGCGGCCCGAAACTCATCAAAAGCCGCGCGAAATTGATGCCGCCGCGCTGTTCCTCCGCCACGCTCATGGTGTCTCCTTGCGGTCGAGTGCCATCAGTTCCATCAGTCTTTCCTCGTTTGCCTCGACGCCCGGCATCTCGCCGGTGATGCGTCCCCGGCGCATGGTCACGATGCGGTCCGAAACCGCCAGCACCTCGGGCAGTTCGGACGAGATCATCATCACCGCGATGCCGCGCGCCGCAAGCCGCACCAGGATCTGGTGCACTTCCGTCTTGGCGCCGACATCGACGCCGCGCGTCGGCTCGTCGACGATCAGCACCTTGGGATCGCGCGCCAGCCAGCGCGCCAGGACCACCTTCTGCTGGTTGCCGCCCGACAGGCCCTCGATCGCCTGCTCGGCAGAAGCCATGCGGATCGACAGCATCTTCCTGAAGCCGGCGAGCGCATCGCGCTCGCGCCGCTCGGCCATGAAGCCGAAGCCGTTGCTGAAGCTGCCCAGCGAGGCGACGGAAAAGTTCGGCAGGATGCCGAGTGCGGCAAAGATCGCCTGGTGCTTGCGGTCTTCCGGCACCAGGCCGATGCCGAGCGCGATCGCATCGGCGGGTGATGCCGGCGCTATTTGCTTGCCGTCGAGCGTGATCGTACCCGCCGCGATGCGGTCGGCGCCGAAAATGGCGCGCGCCAGCTCCGTGCGGCCCGAGCCGACAAGGCCGGCGACGCCGAGGATTTCGCCAGCCTTGAGCTCGATGTCGACACCGTCGAGCACGATGGCGTGCGGCGCCTCGGGATCGCGCACGGTGCGCAGGCCGCGCACCGACAGCACGACATCGCCGGCGACCGCGCGCTGCGCCGGCCGCGCATAGAGCTCCGATGCCGCCCGGCCGACCATCTTTTCGATGATCCTGGGCAGCGCGATTGGCCCACCCTCGCGGTTAAGATGCCCGGCCAGCCTGCCGTCGCGCAGCACCGTCATGCGATCGCAGATGGCGGAGGCCTCCTCCAGCCGGTGGGTGACGAACATGATGGCGACCTTGTCCTTGCGCAGCCGATCCATGATCGACAGCAGGCGCTGCACCTCGGTCTCGGTCAGCGCCGATGTCGGCTCGTCCATGATGATCAGCCGGCTTTTCAGCGACAGCGCACGGGCAATCTCGACCAGCTGCTGTTCGGCCACCGACAGCGCTGAAACCGGTGTCGTCGGATCGATGGACAGGCCGACGCGGGCGATGATGTCGCGGGAGTCTCGCTCCATGCGTCGCCAGCTGACCAGTCCGAGCGGACCGAGCGGCGCGCGGCCGATAAAAATGTTCTCCGCCACCGTCAGCGTCGGGATCAGGCTGAGCTCCTGATAGATGGTGACGATGCCGAGCCGCTTGGCATCCTGCGGGCTCGATGGCTGATAGTCGGCGCCGTCGAAAATGATATGTCCGCTGGAGGGCGGCATGACGCCCGACAGGATCTTCAGCAGCGTCGACTTGCCGGCGCCGTTTTCACCAAGCAGCCCCAGGATTTCGCCGGGGCGGATGTCGAGCGAGACATCGCTCAGCGCGGTCACGCCGGAAAAGTGCTTGGTAATGCCCTCGACGGCGAGCAGGATGGGCGATGGGGCGGTGGCTTCAGCTGGCGGCAATGGTTGCTCCCGGATTGCGGTTCATACCAGCCCCTGTCAGCGCTTGAACACCCCCCTCTGTCCTGCCGGACATCTCCCCCGCAAGGGGGGAGATTGGCAGCGTCATTTGTGGCGCTCTTCCTTGCAGCGTTGAAGATTTGGCGAAAGCAGAACAAACAGCCGATCTCCCCCCTTGCGGGGGAGATGTCCGGCAGGACAGAGGGGGGTGCTGTCCCGCCGGCTTTGCGAATCGGCCGATCCCCGCCAAGTTCTACTTCGTCTCGCCAATCCGCTCCGCCTTGTCGAGATTGTCCTTGCCGATGACGATCGGCGTCAGCAGCACCAGCTTCTCCTTGGGCTCGGTCTTGTCCTTGGCGAACGCCACCGCGATGCGGACCGCCGTGCGCGACTGCTCGCCGGGGAATTGCTCGACGGTGCCGGCAAGCTTGCCGTCACGCACCGCGACCAGCGCCTCGGGAAGCGCATCGAAGCCGTAGATCTTGACGTCGGTGAAGTTGCGCGCCGCGCAGGCCTCCATGGCGCCCAGCGCCATATCGTCATTGGCGCAGACGATGGCGTCCGGCTTGCCGTTGGCGGCGAGCCCCGCCTCGGTCACCGACAGCGCCTCGGCGCGGGCGAAATTGGCGGTCTGCTCGAAGACGATCTGGTACTTGTCCTTCAGGGGATCGAGCACATTGTGCACGCCCTTGTTGCGGTCGATCGCCGGGCCGGCACCCGGCTGGCCCTGCAGATGGAAGATCTTGGCGCCGTTGGGGAACGCCGCCACCATAGCCTGGGCTTCGGCCTCGCCGCCCTTGACGTTGTCGGCGCCAACATGGGCCAGAATACCCTCGACACCGTCGACGCGGCGGTCGATCGTCACCACGGGAACGCCGGCCTTGACCGCTTCCTCGATCGCCGGCGCCAGCGCGTTGACATCGAGCGGCGAGATGACGATGGCGTTGACCTTCTGCACCAGGGCGGCCTCGATGTCGGCGGTCTGCTTGGTGGCCGAGTTCTGGCCGTCGCTTTCGGTCAAATTGACGCCCTGCGCGGCGGCTTCCGCCTTGATCTCGTTCAGCATGTGCACGAAGAACGGAAAGCCGAGATTGGGCACGGAGCCCAGGATGGTAAGCTTGTCCTGCGCAAACACCGAGGGTGCGGCAAGCATCATGGCGCCAAAGGCCGCGGACGACAGCAGGAATTCGCGTCTGTTCATGGGATCCTCCTCCACAAGAACGCACGACCCCGAAAACCGGGATCGGTTTCAGGAAGGATCATGCGTCGGCTCAAAGTGTTGGAGCATCCTCCCTGCGCCCGAAAACGCATGCCGCTCCAGCTGGCCGCCGCTGTAAAAAAGAGCCTCCCACCGACGCCTGCGCGGGGATGCTAGCCCAGGGTCAATCATTTGTGCAACATCGATATACAGAGCTGCTGGGCAACTTATCGGAATTGTCGGATTTTTGAATTGCGGGCTTCCTGCCCTTCGCCGATCGGCTCCGGTGCGCTGCCCCAACACCGCGTGGCGCCCGTCTCGCATGATCGGCGCGCCTGGCTTCCATTCCTTGGGTCCGGCACTATTTCTGGACAATGCGGATCGCCCAGTAGTGGCACCGGTTTTGGGAGAACGATATGCACGACAACACGGCCTGAACTTTCGAAGCCCACGAATTGGAGAATTGCATGAAGCCGCAAATCGTCTGCCATATGCTGGCATCCCTCGACGGCAGCCTCCACCCGAGCCGCTACACCAAGAGCCCCGACGGCACCTTGGCCGAATGGTCGAGCCTCTATGAGCATATCCACAATGACCTCGCGGGCGACGCCTGGATCGTCGGCCGCGTCACCATGGCCGAGATGAGCAAGGCCGTCGCGCATCCGCCGGCCAATGCCGGCAAGGTCGACCGGCCCTATCATTTCGCGCGGGCCGGTGCGGGCATTTATGCCGTGGCGCTCGATACCTCGGGCAGGCTTCACTTTTCCAAACCCGACATCGGCGGCGACCATGTCGTGGTGTTGCTCGGGCGTGACGTTGCCGACAGCCATCTGGCCGAGCTCGCCGCCGACGGCGTGTCCTATGTCGTGGCGGAAACCGCCGACATCGATCTCTCGGCGATGGTCGAGGTTCTCGGCCGCGAATTCGGCATCCGCAGGCTGCTGCTCGAGGGCGGTGCCGGCATCAATGGTTCTTTCCTCGCGGCAGGGCTCGTCGATGAGTTGAGCCTTCTCGTCGCCCCGGCGCTCGACGGGCGCGCGGCAAACCAGGGTTTCGTCGAGTTCGGCGAGAGCGGCCTGGCGGGCAAGACGCAGTTGTCCCTGAAGAGCTGCGAGGCGCTGACGCATGGGCTCGTCCATCTGCGCTACGCCGTCACGCCTGGCTGAGCTCTCGCAAAACGGCCCGTAACCTGACTGTTGCCGGCCGTATCTCGCCAGCCTTGTCGCCGAGGCTTCAGCCCGTCAGGCGGCGTATTGCATGGCCTCGAGGTCGGCGATCAGCGTCGGGCCGGTCGGATGCCAGCCGAGCCGAGCCTGGGTCAGCTGGCTGGAGGCCGGCAGATCCATGGGCGCGAACATCCCCATCCAGCCGAAATGCTCCGCCGCCTTTTCCGGCGGTATCGAAACGACCGGCAAATTCAGGCCCCGGCCAACCGCCGCGGCGATCTCGCGCACCTCGACGCCTTCCTCGCCGACGGCGTGATAGCGCGCGCCGGGCTGCCGCTTTTCCACGGCGAGACGATAGAGGCGCGCCGCGTCGAGGAGATGGCCCGCGGAGAAGCGATTGCGGCCTTCGCCGACATAGGCCGAGACGCCCTTCTGACGCGCGATCTCGATAAGCGGCGAGATGAGGCCCTGCTTGACCGGGTTGTGGACCTGCGGCAGCCGCACCACCGACACATTGACGCCTGCCTCCAGCAAGGCATTGCCGGCCAGTTCCGACGCGATGCGCGGATTGGGATGGCTGGCGTTGAAGACGTCCTCGCTGGCCAACTGGCCGTGTCCGGGGCTGCCCATGCCGACGCCGGAGGTGATCACCAGCGGCCGGTCGGATCCGGCGAGCGCGGCGCCGAGTGCCGCGATGACGCGCTTGTCCTTTTCGCAGTTGTCGGCAAACCGCGAAAAATCATGATCGAACGCCGTATGGATCACGGCCTCCGCCTTGGCCGCGCCGTCACGCAAGCCCTCGGGATCCTCGAGGGTTCCGCGATGCACTTCGGCGCCGGCTGCGGCAAGCGCCTCGGCGCCGGCGTCGGAGCGAGTCACGCCGACCACCTGGTGGCCCGCCTTGATGAGTTCGGGAACAATCGCCGACCCGATGAAACCGGTCGCGCCGGTGAGAAAGATACGCATGCAAAAATCTCCTGCATAGTTGCCTGCGTAATATTGCTGGTCTATTATTCTATTAAAGTAGTGACGTTATCATGGTATAATGGCTAACAGGATGCCCTCCAATTCCGCCGGCTCACTGGCAGCGTTCCTGAAAGACCGGCGCACCCGGCTCGATCCGGCGTCCTTCGGCTTCTCGGGGCGCCGACGCACGCCGGGGCTGCGCCGCGAAGAGGTCGCCCAGCGCGCCAACATCAGCCCGACCTGGTACACCTGACTGGAACAGGGCCGAGGCGGTGCGCCCTCGGCCGATGTCCTCAACCGCATCGCCAAGGGCCTGCTGCTGACCGAGGCGGAACGCGAACATCTTTTCATGCTCGGGCTGGGGCGCCCGCCCGAGGTCCGCTACAGGGGCGTCGAGGGCGTCAGCCCCCGGCTGCAGCGCCTCATCGACACGCTCGATGCCAGCCCCGCTTTGATCAAGACCGCCACCTGGGACGTCGTTGCCTGGAACCGCGCCGCGCAGGTCGTGCTGACCGACTACAGCGCCCTGCCCGCCGGCCAGCGCAACATCCTGCGCTTCATGTTCCGCAGCCCTGTCATCCGTGCCAAGCAGCACGATTGGGAAGGCCTCGCCCGTTTCGTGGTGGGAGCGTTCCGCGCCGATGCGGCCCGCGCCGGCGCGGTCTCAGAGGTCGCCCAGCTCGTTGACGAGCTTTGCAGCGTCAGCCCCGAGTTTGCCGCGCTGTGGCGCGAAAACGACGTGCTCAGCCACGGCGACGGGACAAAGCGCCTGAAGCACCCGGAACTCGGCGATATCGAGCTGGAATATTCGGGGTTCGCGGTCGACGGCCGGCCGGATTTGAGCCTGACCGTCTACAACCCGGTCGACAGCGCCGTCGCCGACCGTATTCGCGCGCTGGCTCTCGCCCGACACCCCAAAGAGTAAGGGCAGGATGACCCATCCGCCGCGATGACGCCCGCCGCCCTCAAGCGCGCTCGCAGACCGCCTTCAGGATCTGCAAGGTCGGCCCCCAGTAGAGATTGGCATGCCAGACGCTGGCCGGCGCGGCGGCGATGACGATTGTCTTGATGATCGGCGCGGCAGACTCACTCATGCGGTGCAGACTATCGCGGGAGCGGCGGCGACAATATCGCCGCTCCAGGCGGTGCGGATGCCGTCACCTGCTTCATGCCCTGCGCACGAAGGCAGCAGCACGGCTTGCGAAGCCATCGCGGCCCGTGGCATCTGTCGGCTCCACCAACACAGACGGCACCATGACACCACGGCGGACACCACCAAGCGGCAGGCAGGCGGCGTCCGGCGTCAGCCTAAACCGCGCGCTGTCGAAGCTCGGCCTGTGCTCGCGCACGCAGGCCGAGGTGCTGATCGCGGAAGGCCGCGTGCGCGTCGGCGGCAAGGTGGTGCGCAATGCCTCACTGCGCGTCGACCTCAACCGCGACCGCATCGTCGTCGACGGTGAGCAAATTGTTGCCGAGCGCAAGGTCTATCTCATCCTCAACAAGCCGCGCGGGCTGGTCACCACCCGCGACGACCCGCAACAGCGAGACACCGTCTATGCCTGCCTCGAAGGGCTCGATTTACCCTTCGTCTCGCCGGTCGGCCGCCTCGACAAGGCCAGCGAAGGCCTGCTGTTGATGACCAACGACACACAATTTGCGAACCGGCTGATGGATCCGGCCTCGCATTTGCCTAAGACCTACCACGTGCAGATCGGCACGGTGCCGGATGAGGCGATGCTGGACAAGTTCCGCGCGGGCGTGACCGTCGACGGCGAGACCCTGACCGCCAGTTCGATCGAGCTTTTGCGCAGCGGTGGCCGCACCGCCTGGCTGGAGATCGTGCTCGACGAAGGCCGCAACCGCCACATCCGCCGCCTGCTCGCGGCGCATGGCATCGAGGTGCTGCGCCTGATCCGCATCGCCATCGGCCGGCTGCAGCTTGGCGACCTCGCCAAGGGGAGCGCGCGGCATCTAACGCCGGAGGAACTCGCGCTGCTGAGCGGGTAAGCGAACGGGCTCAAGGTAGCGTTCTGTGGCGGTGGGTTCTTGAGAGCGCCGCAGAAAAAACTTTTGCACCTCACCGATGATTCCCACCCACCTCCGCTGTCTTCACCTACAGGCACCGGAATCCTCCGGGCCGCAAAAGCGAGGTGATCCATGGGATCGTTACAAGGTCAGAATGTCGTTGTTGTTGGAGGCAGCCGGGGTGTCGGCCGCGCCATCGTCGAAACGGTGTTGAGCGAGGGCGCGACCGTGCTCGCCGTCGCCCGTGGCACGGAACCCCTTCAGGAACTGTCCTGGGAGCACCCCAGGGTGAAGACGCTTGCCGCCGACGCCACGCAGGACACGGCGCCCGAGGCGGTGTTCGCAGCGCTGCAGCCTGACGTGCTGGTGATCTGCGCCGGCGCGCTGGCCCCATCAGCGCCTATCCCGGAACAAAACTGGGAGGACTTTTCCGCCAACTGGGACATGGACGTCAAGGCATCCTTCCTGTTCTGCAAGGCGGCACTCCAGGGCAGGCTGAAGCCGGGCAGCCGCGTAGTGCTGATTTCCAGCGGCGCCGCGCTCAGCGGCGGGCCGCCGAATTCCGGCGGCTATTCCGGCGCCAAGCGCATGCAGATGTTCCTTGCCGCCCACAGCCAGAGGGAGGCCGACCGGCTGGGCCTCGGCCTGCGCTTCATGGCGCTGGTGCCGATGCGCATCATGGCCGGCACCGGCGTCGGACAACACGGCATTACAGGCGTTTCGGCCTATCTCGGGATCAGCCCGGCGGATTTTCTGGCCAGCATGACCGATGTGCAGACGCCGGCCGATGTCGGGCGCGCCGTGGTCACGCTCGCCGGCGGCAGGCTGCAAGGCGTCTCCTTCACGGTGAGCGGCAGCGGCCTTGCGGCGGCGGCATGAGGCGCGCAGGATGCCGGCCGAAATCAGCACCGCAGGCTCGCTATGACAGATGCTCCCGGCCCGCTTGAGCCGCTGGGCCAGCCGATCCTCGATCGGCTGGCCTTCGAGCGCCTGACAACGGCCCACCGTCGCGAACTCAAGCTGCACTGCTACCGGATGATGGGTTCGCTGCACGAGGCAGACGACCTCGTCCAGGAGACGTTCCTGAAAGCCTGGCGCGGCCGCTCGCAATTCGACGGGCGCGGTTCGCCGCGCGGCTGGCTCTACACGATCGCTACCAACAGTTGCCTCAACGCCATCAAGGCAAGATCCACGGCGTATCGCATTCTCGAACCGCCCGGACGGCCGCCGACCGAGGGGCGCGCCGCTGGCGGACCCGCCGCCGAGCTCGCATGGCTGGAGCCCTACCCGGACGTCGAGCTGCCCGATCTCGTCGACGGCGAACCCGGTCCGGAAGCGCGCTACGAGACCCGCGAAGCCGTGCAGCTTGCCTTCGTCGCCGCGATCCAGCTTTTGCCGCCCAGGCAGCGCGCCGCCCTTTTGCTCTGCGATGTCCTGGGCTGGTCGGCGCTCGAGACGGCGCAATTGCTGGGCGGCTCAACCACCTCGATCAACAGCGCCCTGCAGCGTGCCCGCGCAACGCTGGTGACGCGCTATCCCCAAGGACGACCCCTACAGCGCGATCGGCCCAACCGCGAGGAGCGCCTGCTGCTCGAGCGCTACATGCAGGCCTGGCAGGCCGCCAATCTCGACGACTTCGTCGAATTGCTGCGCGAGGACGCCACCTACCACATGCCGCCATGGCTGGACTGGTACCGGGGACGCCGGGCGATCCGAACTTTCTTCGAGACTGTCTGGGCCAATTTCGCCGGCTACCATGCGGTCGCCACCAGGGCCAACGGCCAGCCCTCCATCGCGATCTATGCGCGGCGCCACCAGGATCCCGAGTGGCGCGCGCAGTCACTGCATGTCATCGAGCCGGCCGACGGCCAGATCACCTCGCTGACTGTTTATGTTGGTCCGCTCGGTCCCGACCTGTTCGCCGCCTTCGGCCTACCGCCCGTCTGGCCCGAGCCGAACAAATGATCATCGCATCCATCTCCTGACAGAAAGCTGCCGAGGCGATCAGGAAGTTCGACAAGTAGAGACATTTGGAATTGGCCGAAGCATCCCCCAACCACGGGGCGGAGCAGGAGCGAAGATCCGTCGCGAAGACCCGTGAAATGCAGCGGACACAATTCTGCACCGTAGCAACGCTTTGAAGTCGCGGCATGGATCCCCGGGTCTGCGCTGCGTCGCTGCGCTCCTTGCTTCGCCCGAGGATGACGAAGCGACGGCGTGTTGCGCCGAGCCGGCGTTACTGCCGCCCTACTTCTGGTTCCATTTCCGAATGACCGGTTCGCCCAGATCGTGCTCGTAGCCGAGCACGCTGATGCTGGCCGTGTCGAGCACGAACAGCGCGCCGCCTTCGGGCGGCAAGCCGAGCCAACGTGCTGTCAGCACGCGCAAAAAATGTGCGCTGGAAAACACCAGAATCGAGCCGCCAGCTTCACGAAGCTGTCTGACGATCGCATTCGCCCGCGCGCCGACATCGGCCGCGCTCTCGCCCTTCGGGCAACCATCGCGAAATACGGTCCAGCCGGGCCGCTCGGCTTGGATCTGTTTTGTCGTCAGCCCCTCATAGGCGCCGTAGTCCCATTCCTGCAGATCGTCCTTCTTGACGCTCTCGGCACCGAAGCCGGCCAGCACGCTGGTGTTGTAGGCGCGCTGCGACGGGCTCGACCACACGGCTGAGAACGACAGACCCCTCAGCCGATCCGCGACACCGCGCGCGGCGGCCTCGCCGGCGGGCGTCAACGGCATGTCGGTGCGGCCGGTATGCCGCCCCGAAAGGCTCCACGCCGTCTCGCCATGCCGGACCAGATGGATTTGGGGAAACGCGCTGCCCATGAGATGCCTTTCGATGTCGCGAGCACCTTAGGGGACGATATGGGAAAGGGGAATTCGGTTGGTACAAAGTGCGTGGTCGCCTGGCCTTGATCCGCGTCAGGCTGGACCTGTGAGGAGCCCTATACCGCAACTATATCAGGGGTAGCCGCATCAAGGCTCCCGCCATCCAAGGGCATCGGCCCTTGCTCAACAGGTCGAGATCATCATGTACAAACATCTGCTCATTGCCACCGACGGATCGGAACTGGCCGACAGGGGCGTTGCCCACGGCCTGGCGCTGGCCAGCGGCATTGGTGCCGCCGTCACTTTCATCACCGTCTCCGAACAATTCCCGGTCTTCGCCTGGGGCGGCGCCATGGCCGGCTTTGCCGCGGGCGATGAACTGGCCGCCTACCAGGAAGAGGCGCGCAAGTATGGCAAGGAGGTTCTCGACAAATGCAAGGCATCGGCGGACGCGGCCGGCGTCTCCGCAGAGGTCGTGCATGTCGAGGACAAGAGGCCCGCCGAGGCGATCCTGGAGCTGTCGCAGGCTCGAGGCTGCGACTTGATCGTGATGGCCTCGCACGGGCGTCGCGGACTGGGCAAGCTGCTTCTGGGAAGCCAAACGGCGGAAGTGCTGTCCTACACCGAAATCCCGGTGCTGGTGGTGCGCTAAACCTGTCCGCAAATCTCAACCGCGCGACTGTAATGACAATGTCATTACAGTCTGCTATGGTCTGGACGAAGAAGGGAGCTATTCATGCCACCGTCACATCATCCGCTGCCGAAGAGCGTTCCGCTCAATATCCGCGTCAAGCCGGAAGTTCGTAATCTGATCGACCGTGCAGCGGAACTGCTCGGCAAGAATCGCACCGACTTCATGCTTGAAGCGTCGCAACGGGCCGCAGAGGACGCGTTGCTCAACCGGCTCGTGTTCACCGTCGAGCCGGATGTCTACGCTGCGTTTCTGACCCGTCTCGACGCGCCGCCGCAATCAAACGATCGGTTGCGCCGCACCATGACGACAAACGCTCCATGGGACGCTGCGTGACGCTGTCGGCCCCGGTTCCGCTCGCGGAACATCACGAACTCAGCGAATTTTTATCGGGCATACCCTCACTCGACGATTGGTTGAAAAAACGTGCCCGGACCAATCAGGCGGGCGGTGCATCCCGTACCTATGTGACCTGCGATGGCAACCGTGTCGTTGGCTACTACGCCATTGCCAGCGGCGGCGTGAAGATGGTCGAAGCTCCTGGTCGCTTCCGGCGCAATATGCCCGATCCGATCCCGGTTGCGGTGCTGGGCAGGTTGGCGGTCGACAAGGCACATCATGGCCGAGGCATCGGTCGTGCGCTCGTGAGGGATGCCGGTCTACGGATACTCCAGGCCGCTGAGATACTGGGAATCAGAGGTATATTGGTGCACGCCATATCCGAAGACGCCCGAGCCTTCTATCTGGCTGTCGGATTCGAGCCTTCTCTGGTCGAGCCATTGACGCTGATGGTCACGCTCGCCGATCTCAATGCGAGTCTCAGCTGACGATCGCGGGCTGCAAAGCGTCCGCTAGCGCAGAGCCTCGCCCACAAGATATACCCCCAGCGCCAGCAGCCCGACGAAGAACATCTTGCGGAAGGTCTCGACGCTCATCTTCTGGCGCAGCGCCTGGCCGGCGAACATGCCGGCCAGAGCCGGCGCCAGCGCTAGGATCGACCCCGCCAGTTGAGCCGTCGGCGATGCCAGAGCGCCGGTCCTGAACAGCCCGATGGCGAGCGCTGCCGTCGACACGGTGAAGGACAGGCCAAGCGCCTGGATCAGGTCTTCCCTCCCCAGCCGCAGCGATTGCAGATAGGGCACCGCCGGGATGACGAAGACGCCGGTGGCGCCGGTGACCAACCCGGTCGCCACGCCGACCAGCGGCGACGCCCACACTTCGTGGTGCACCGGCGTGATGAAGCCTGCCTTGGCGAGGCCGACAAGCGCATAAAGCACCAGCGCCGCGCCCAGCCCCGCCGAGGCCACGCCCGTATGCGTGCCGGTCAACAGGCCGGCACCGGCTACGGTGCCGAGCACAATTCCGGCCGTCATCGTCCATAGCCGCTTGCACAGGCCGCCAAAGGATGGCCCAGTCAGCAATTGCCAGAGATTGGTGACCAGCGACGGGATCAAAAGCAAAGCGGCGGCCTGCGCCGGCGGCATCGTCACCGCCAGCAATCCCATCGCCACGGTCGGCAGCCCCATGCCGACGACGCCCTTGACGAAGCCGGCCGCCAGGAAGACGGCGCCGGTCCAGGCGAGGATGCCGGCGCTCAGCATGGTGGCATCTTCAGGGCGGGATCAGTCATGCAGCAGCATGTCCGTGGCGTCGGCATCCGGGCTGGCGGCCTCGGGTGTGGCTTTTGCCGGCGCGGCATCACGGCTGACAGGAGTCGTCGCCGCGCATCTCTGCAAGCCGGGCTCCGCCCGCGCCATGGCAAAGCAGGCCACCGCAATTGCCAGCGCAATCGCCGCGTCTTCAAGAAGGCCGAACCGGCCTGATGCTCGTTCGCTCATCACAGACCTCTACGCAAAACTGTTTGACGAAGATCTCGGCCGATCACAATGTGGAAGTTGCGCTGCCGGCCTTCGGCCAGAACGAAGGCTGGCGCAAGGAACCGACCGCCTCCCCCGGGGCGCCGGACCGTTTGCAGGAGCAAAAAAATGCGCTTCGATCTGGTCGATCTCCGGCTGTTCCTGATGGTAGCCGAGCGTGGCAGCATCACCCATGGCGCCGAACTTGCCGGGCTGGCCCTGGCGTCGGCCAGCGCCCGCATCAAAGGGCATGGAGCAGCGGCTCGGCGCGCCGCTGCTGGAGCGCCGCCGCCGTGGCGTGGTGCCGACGGCAGCCGGACAGGCGCTGCTGCACCATGCAAGGGCGGTGCAGAACCAGATCGAGGCGATGGCCGGCGACCTCGCCGCCTATGCCACGGGTCTCCGCGCCCGCGTGCGGTTGATGGCCAACACCGCCGCCACAGCCGAGTTGCTGCGCGACATCCTGCCTGCCTTCCTTGCCGCGCACGCCGGGATCGACATCGATCTCGACGAGCGCCCCAGCCACGAGATCGCGCAAGCCGTGGCCAGCGGCACGGCCGATCTCGGCATCGCCGCAACCTGGGCCGGTCTGTCGCATCTCGAGCAGAAACCGTTCTTCATCGATCGGCTGATGGTGATCGCCGCGCGGAACTGGCCTGGCCTTCCAGGCTTGCGTGCAGCCAGTCTCAGCGACGTGCTCGGCGAACCCTTCGTTGGCCTCAGCACCGGCCATGCACTGCAGGAGCACATCGCCCGCCAGGCCGCCCGCCTTGGCGGCCATCTGCATTTTCGCGTCCGCGTGCCTGGCCTCGACAATGTCTGCCGGCTGGTCGCGCAAGGTGCGGGCATCGCCATCGTGCCGGAAAGTGCGGCGCGCCGTTCGGCGCGGACGCTGCGCACATTGCGGCTGACCGACGACTGGGCGACGCGCCAGCTCAACCTCTGCGCCCGCCGCTTCGACGATTTAACGCCGCAGGCAAAAATGCTGGCGGCAACGCTGGTCTGAGGTCGGACCAGTGACCGCACACAGCGGCGCCGCCATCCCCATCAACACTGAATCATTGCCTTGCATTTCAAAAATTCGTGACGTAGCTTGTTTGCACATTGGCAAAAAAATTGCCGAAGTTTTTTCCTTTTATGAAAGACGGGGACTTTGCGGGAACATCTCGATCTGACCGATCGGCGGCTGGTCAAACAGCTGTCGCAGGACGCACAGCCGGGCATCAACCGCATCGCCGAGATTTTGGCGATTTCGGTGCCGACGGTGCGCACGCGTCTGCGCAATCTGCTCGACCGCAACCTGCTCAAGATCGTCGGCCTCTTGAATCTGACCGAGCGCCCCGAACTGATCTCGGCCATTGTCGGCATCAACGCCCAGGGGCGCGGCCGGGCCCGCGAGCTGGCGCAGCGCATCTCCGAACTGCCCTTCGTCAACTCGGCCTCGGTGGTCACCGGGCGCTTCGACATCATCGTCGATGTGACGGTGGCCGGCGACGTCGCCGACCTCTACCGCGTCACCAGCGAGCTGATCCCGGGCGCCGGCGAACCGGGCGAAGTCGTGCGCAGCGAGACCTTCGTCGTCATGGCGTCCTGCAACAAATGGGTCAGCCTGCCGGAAGGCTGCTGGTCGGACGACCGCAAGGAGCCGGCATGAAGATCGCGGTACTCGGCGGCCTCGGCCTGCAAGGCCGCGCGGCGATCGCCGACCTCGTCGCCTGCGACGGCGTCGAGGAAATCGTCTGCGTCGACACCGCAGCGGACGGCCCGGCCCGGCTTGCCGGCCTGACCGATCTTGCCCGCGTACGCTTCGTCGTGCCTGAAGGCGCGATCGGCCCGGCGCTGGCCAATGTACTTGATGATGTCGACGCCGTCATCGACCTGTTGCCGCAGCCATTGATGCGCGAGGCGGTTCAGGCCGCGATCGCCACCCGCACGCCCTTGGTTACCACAAATTACGCCAAGTCGATCGCCGACCTGGCGCCGGCCGCCGAACAGGCCGGCGTCTCGATCATGACCGAATGCGGGCTCGACCCCGGCATCGACCTCGTGCTCTACGCGCGCGCCGCCAGGCAGTTCGACTCTATCACAGCAATCGATTCCTATTGCGGCGGTATCCCCGAGCCGAAGGCGATGGCCAAACCACTGTGCTACAAGGTGAGCTGGAATTTCGACATGGTCCTGGTCAGCCAGAACCGCGACAGCGTGATGATCGAGGATGGCGAACGCGTCGCGGTGCCGGCCGGCCAGCAGCACGCCAATCCCTTCATCCATGAGATCGAGGTCGCGGGCCTCGGCCGGCTGGAAGCCTTCCCCAACGGCGATGCGCTGCATTATGTCGAGATGCTGGACGCAGCCAAGCGGCTGCGCCGCTCAGGCCGCTACACGCTGCGCTGGCCGGGATGGTCGGCCTTCTGGGCGCCGCTGAAGGAACTCGGCTTCCTCTCCGAAGACAAGGTGCCCGGCACCTCCAACAGTCCGCGCGAATTCCTCGGCCGGCTCCTCGGGCCCCAATTGCAATATGGCCCCGGCGAAAAGGATCTGTGCGTGATGCGCAATGTCTTTTCCGGGCTCGAAGACGGCCGCGCCAAGACGGTGACGTCGGACCTGATCATCGAGCGCGACCTGGCTTCGGGCCTGTTCGGCATGAGCCTCGGCGTCGGCTATCCCGCCAGCATCGTGGCGCAGATGCTGGCGCGTGGCGAGATCACCAGACCCGGCTTGCTCAATCCGCTGCTCGATGTGCCTGACGAGCCCTTCTTCGACGAGCTTGCCAGACGCGGCATCAAGGTCACCGAAACGGTGGCCTGGGACTGAGGATTTTCGAACGGTGGCTGCCGCCGGCAACGGCGCCGCCGCTCAAAAAGCACCCCCAAAGGGTGAAAAACAACGAAGACGTGGAACAATAAAACAAGGAGGACTACCAAAATGAAGATTGCCAGACTTTTCATCGCCGGACTTGCGCTCGCTGGGCTCACCACTGCCGCCACAGCCGGAACACTGGACGACATCACCAAGCGCGGCGAACTGCGCGTCGCCGTGCAGACCCAGGGACCTCCCTTCTCACTGGTCGGCGCCAATGGCGAACGGACCGGCAGTTCAGTTGAACTCGCCGAATTGATGGCCAAGGAAATGGGCGTCAAGATTACCTTCCTCGACTTCGACTGGGACGGGCTGATCCCGGCGCTGCTTTCGGGCAAGGCCGATCTGCTAGTCGCCGACATGACGCCGACGCTGGCGCGCGGCATGAAGGTCGCCTTCACCACGCCTTACATGTATACGGGCAGCACCGTCTTCACCAAGGCCGACAGCAAGTTCAAGACCACCGAGGATTGCAAGGCCAAGGGCACCAAGATCGCCGTGCTGCTGGGTGCCACGGGCGAAAAGGAAGCCAAGACCGCCTTCCCCGATGCCGACATCAAGAGTTACAAGGGCGGCGGTCCGCTGCTGCTCGACGCCGTCAACAACGGCCAGGCCGATTGCGGCGTCAACGACATCTCGGCGGTCAAGGGCCAGTCGACCGCTTATCCGGCCGGCTCCTTCACCATCATGCCGGACCTTTTGTCGAAGGAACCGCTTGCCTTCGCCACTCGCTATGACGAGCCGGAACTGCTGGTCTGGATGAACCTGTTCCTCAACCAGGTCAGCATCGACGGCCGCCTGCAGAAGAACCTCGACTACTGGGTCAATTCCGACGCCTGGAAGAAAGATCACTGAGGAATTGGCGAGTAGGGAGTAGGGACTAGGGAGTAGCGAATAGGGAGTAGCGAGTAGGGAATGGCCGTTCCGGCCATGCTCTGCTGCTCCCTACTCCCCTATTCGCTACTCCCTATTCGCTACTCGCTATTCGCTATTCGCCCTTCCCTCTTCACCGCCGCGCGCCCATGCTCGAAAATTTCAGCTTCCGCACCATCGTCGAATATCTGCCTCTGTTTGGGCAGGGTCTGATCACGACCGTCTGGCTGTCGGCGCTGTCCTTTGTCGGCGCGCTCATTGTCGGCATCGTGCTGTGCGCCATGAACCTGCAGCGCGGCTGGCTGTTTCGCGTGCCGGCCAAGGCCTATATCGACGCGGTGCGCGCCACGCCCTTGCTGGCGCAGCTCTATTTCCTCTATTTCGGCTTGCCCCGGCTCGGCTTCGTCCTGCCCGAACTGGTCGTCGGCATCCTGGCGCTATCGCTCAACAGCGGCGCCTATATCGCTGAAATCATTCGCGCCGGCATCCTGTCGATCCCGCGCGGCCAGGTGGAAGCCAGCGTCGCCTCGGGCATGACCTATGTCCAGCGCATGCGCCTGGTCGTCCTGCCGCAAGCCTTCAAGGTGACGATCCCGCCGCTGCTCGGCCAGGCGATCGTGCTGGTCAAGGATTCCGCACTGCTGTCACTGATTTCGGTTTCCGAACTGACGCGCGCCGGCCAGCTGCTCGCCTCGGACCGCTTCATGCCGGCGGAAGGTTTTCTCACCATCGCCGCCTTCTACCTGCTGCTCTATTACGGACTGAAGGGACTGGCTGGCCTCTCCAGCCGCTGGCTCGGCACCGCGGGGGCGCGGACATGATCTGGCAACAGTTGCAAAGCCTCGCCGGCTCCTATCCACTGGCCCTGCGCGGCCTCGGCATGACCGTGGTGCTGTCGCTGATCAGCCTGGTGCTCGGCACCTCGCTCGGCTTCGGCCTCGGCATCCTGCGCACCGGCGGCAACCGGTTGATATCAGGCGCCATCGGCGCCTGGGTCGATCTGATCCGCGGCACGCCGTTCCTGGTGCAGATCTTCCTGATCTTCTTCATCCTGCCCGAACTCGGCATCGAGCTCGATGCCTTCACTGCCGGCATCATCGCGCTGACCAATCTGGCCGCCTGCTTCATCTGCGAGATCGTCGCCGCGGGCATCCGCTCGGTACCGACCGGCCAGGTCGAGGCGGCACTCGCGTCCGGCCTGTCGCGCTGGCAGCGCATGCGCCAGGTGGTGCTGCCGCAGGCGATGCGTATCGTGCTGCCGCCGCTGGTCGGGCAGTATGTGCTGCTGATCAAGGATTCTTCCGTCGTCTCGGCGATCGGCCTCACCGACCTCACCCGCGTCGGCTGGCTGGTGGTGCAGCGTGTGCCGAACGGCCTCTTGGTCTTCTTCCTCGTCGGCGTCGGCTATTTCATCGTCTGCTATCCCCTGATCATGCTTGCCCGCCGGCTGGAGCGCCGCATGGGTGCGGCGCATGGCGAGGTGCAGCTGTGACAGCGAATTCCAAAGGGCCAACAGCCATGAGCAAACCAAGCCTGACAAAAACCGGCATGATCGACTTTCGCGGCGTCAACAAATGGTTCGGCTCGCTCAACGTGCTGAAGGACATTACGCTGAGCGTCGAGCCGCGCGAGGTGGTCGTCGTTTGCGGCCCGAGCGGCTCGGGCAAGAGCACGCTGATCCGCTGCGTCAACGGCCTGGAGGCGATCAAGGACGGCGACCTCGTAGTCGACGGCCAGCGCCTCGGCGATCCCGCCACCAACATGACGCAGCTGCGCACCGAGATCGGCTTCGTCTTTCAGGCGTTCAACCTCTACCCGCACAAGACCGCGCTCGAAAACGTGACGCTGGCCCCCATCCATGTCCGCAAGATCCCGCGCGCCGAGGCCGAAAAGGCCGGCCGCGAATTACTGGCCAAGGTCGGGCTGGCCGACAAGGTCAATGCCTATCCGGCGCAGCTCTCCGGCGGCCAGCAGCAGCGCGTGGCGATCGCGCGCTGCCTCGGCATGCGGCCCAAGATCATGCTGTTCGACGAGCCGACCTCCGCACTCGATCCCGAGATGATTTCCGAAGTGCTCGACGTCATGGTGGCGGTCGCCGAGGAAGGCATGACCATGATGGTGGTGACGCACGAGATGGGCTTTGCCCGCAAGGTCGCCCAGCGCGTGGTGTTCATGGACGCCGGCGCCATTGTCGAAAGCGGCACGCCCGACGAGTTCTTCTCCCACCCCAAGACCGACCGCAGCCGGGCTTTTCTCAGCAAGATTCTCAGGCATTAAGGCGCGGTGTGGAGGCCTGTCAGTCGATGGCTCTCTCTCGGGCGGCCGGTAACGATCCCACTGTTATCGTTGCTGAAAAGGCCAATATCCAGGGTGCGATTCGCTACCATTCCCGCCAAATCGCACGGATCTTGGTAGCAAACGCACTTCGCCCGTCACAGATGTCGTTCGATGTCCATTCGTTGATGCAGGATGCGGATGACATCTAGGATCATTTCGGATTGACGGAAGAAAACGAAGTGTTGACCGACGGGATATTTGAAATAGTTCTCGCGCACTTCGGTGCGGCGGCCGGTTTTGACGCCGCTGGCCAAGGCCTCGATAGCACCGATCAAATCGTGGTGATACCGATCCGCTCGTTCAAGCGACCAGTGTTTGAACGTGTAGAGCCAGATATCTTCCAGGTCAGCTTCGGCGAGCGGTGAGAGTCGATATTGGCGGCTCTCATTTGGCATGCTTGGCCCGCATCTTCCTCAGGAATGCAGTGCTATCGAAGGCAACGGGTGCGCCAGATTCCTCGCCGGCAATGAGTGCGTTTTGCAAGGCGCGGACCTTGGCCTCATGCTCTTCGAGCAACCGCAGGCCTGCACGCACGACATCACTCGCCGAACCGTAACGGCCTGTCTGAACCTGCGTATCGATAAAGCCGGCGAAATGGTCGCCAAGGGAAACAGAGGTATTTCGGGACATGAGCTTCACCCTGAGGTAACGATGCAAACATATACCAAAAATTGGTATATGTCCATGTTCTGGCGCCCAGAAGGGGTAAGGTCCCGGTCGGTCGACGGACTCCAAATGGCAAGGGCGCGCCCGCGCCCTTAGAGTTCCCTAGTGGGATCGGCGCCGGCCGCGCCCCCAAAAAATGTCAAACACTACTCGGCCGCCTCATACCCAGCGATGCCCTTGATCTCCAAAAAATCATCGAGCCCGTATTCGGCGTATTCGCGGCCATTGCCCGACTGCTTGTAGCCGCCGAACGGCAGGCCGGCATCCCACTCGGGATAGTTGATGTAGACATTGCCGGTGCGCATGCGCGCCGCCACTTCACGCGCCTTCTTCATGTCCTTGGCCTGGATGTAGGAGGCGAGGCCATAGACGGTGTCGTTGGCGGTGGCGATCACCTCGTCGACGCTGTCATAGGGCATGATCGTCAGCACCGGCCCGAAGATCTCCTCGCGGGCGATGCGCATGTCATGGGTGACGTCGGCGAACACCGTCGGCCTGACATAGTAGCCGCGGTTGAGTTCGGCCGGACGGCCGGGGCCACCGGCGACCAGCGTCGCACCCTCATCGATGCCGGCTTGGATCAGGTCCTGGATCTTGTCGAATTGGATCTGGCTGACCACCGGGCCGAGCTTGGTGCCCGCCGCATCGGCGGGGCCGACGGTGAATTTTTCCGCAGCCGCCTTGGCATAGCCGGCAGCCTCGTCATGGCGGTCGCGCGGCACGAACATGCGCGTCGGCGCGTTGCAGGACTGACCGCTGTTGCTGAAGCAGCCGGCGACGCCCTTGGTGACGGCGCTTGCGAGATCGACATCTCCGAACAGGATGTTGGCCGACTTGCCGCCAAGCTCCTGATGCACGCGTTTGACCGTGTCGGCGGCGGCCTTGGCCACCAGGATGCCGGCGCGGGTCGAACCGGTGAACGACATCATGTCGATGTCGGGATGGCTGGACAGCGCCTGGCCGACGCCCGGACCGTCGCCATTGACGAGGTTGAACACGCCCTTCGGTACGCCGGCCTCGTCGAGGATCTCGGCGAAGATGATGGCGTCGAGCGGCGCGATCTCGGATGGCTTCAGCACCATGGTGCAGCCGGCGGCGAGTGCGGGACCGACCTTGCAGGTGATCTGGTTGAGCGGCCAGTTCCACGGCGTGATCAGACCGACGACGCCGATCGGTTCCTTGACCACCAGATGGTGGCCCTTCACGTGGCGAAATTCGAACGTCTTCAGCACGTCCGCCATCTTCTGCAAATGCGCAAGGCCGATGCCGACCTGGCTGTCCAACGCCATCTGGCGCGGCGCACCCATCTCACGCGACACGGCAATCGCCAGATCGCCACTGCGCTTCTTGTAGACCGTGATGATGCGGTTCAAGAGTTCGAGCCGCTCGCCAACCTCGGTGAAGCCAAATGTATTGAAGGCGCGCCTGGCGGCGGCCACCGCCTTGTCGACATCGGCCTTGGAGCCGAGCGAGATTTGCGCGAAGGCATCCTCATTCGACGGATCGATGACGTCGACCGTGTTGGGCACAACAGGATCGACCCACGCGCCATCGATATAGAACCGCAGATTGTGTGACATGGTTTCTCCTTGGGATGCACCGCATGGCCGTGCCAGCCGTCATATGTGGCTGGAGATAACGATGCACAAACGCCGCTGTCAAACGCAACCCGGAAGTCGTTGAGCCAGTGCGTCAGTCGTTGAGCCAGGACCAGCGGCAATCTGGCTGTTTGCGTCAGCCCGCCAATCGTTTGCTCATATAGACCGTCACGCCGTTCATGAACGGCTCTTCGCGGTCGATCGTATAGCCATGCTTTTTGTAGAGCGAGACATTGGCCTCGAACGCACCATTGGTCAGCAGGCGAAGCTCGAGGCGACCCGCTTCGACTGCCTTCTGCTCGGCCCGCTCGAGCAGCAGCCGGCCGATCCCCCTGCCCTGCTCATCCGGTGCGACGCAGACATTCTCGATCCAGAGGTGATCGTCGGTCAGGATGGTTTCGATCATCCCGACAATGCCGCCATCCTCGACAGCGAGATCGAATGGATGCTCGGCAACGGCCTTGTCGTAGTCGGTGCGCATCGGCAGCGGCTCGCGGCCGATCACCGGCACCCATTTGGCATAGGCGGCCCGCACGATACCCCTGATCGAAGCTGCGTCAGCGGGCTCGGCCGGCCGAAACCGGATGGAAGAAACGAGGCTCATGAAAGTGCTCCAGACATGAAAACCCCGCCGGCTTATGTCGCGGGCGGGGCTGGAAACGAACGAACCGGATCTATTCCGCCGGCCTTTGTCGTCGCGCAATCAGCTTGCCGTTCCGCATGGTGCGGGGGCGGCGTCGCTTGTCGGTGGCGGGCGCGAGAACGAGCATGGCGTCAAGCTGAAGCAGGAAGCGCGGCGCTGTCAAGACGGCTGCTCGATCGATAGCGCTTCTCGCATCGGCAAAACGCGGTTCTGGTCCTCGCGCCTGTTGGGCATGGAATCGCTATATACTTTGCGCCAACGGCAATTTGATCGATGGAAAAATATGACCGGGACGCTGAACAAGACGGTGCGGATGGTTGCCATCCTGAACGCGAGTTCGCACAAGGCCAAATTTCAAACTGAGACGCACCCGCCCGACACAAGCCTTGCGTCCTCAATACTTCCGCGCCGTCGGCCTAAAAGGATCTCGTTGATGTCGACCTCGTCAGGCTGGCTCATGGCGAACACCACCGTCCTGGCGAAGGAATTGGCCGGGATGGCGACGCGGTCGTAGAGCGCGTGCACGCTCGCGGCGACATCGGCCTCGACCTATGGTGGGCTCTATGCCTGGAAAAGACCCGTCGCATGAATCCATGCGAACGCGACGCGCTTTAGGAGTCGGCCCCCGTGGCACCAGCAGCGCAATCCATCTGGATTGAATCCGCCGTCGTTCTATCTTCCTGCTCGACCGAGACCTTTCCAAGGACGCCAGCACCGGAGCAATGCCGTGACCGACACCGACCTCGCCGACGCCTATCGCGGCTACATCGCTTGCCTCAACAATCAGGATTGGGCGCGGCTGCATCGCTTCGTCCATGACGAGGTACACTATAATGGCGACCGGGTCGGGCTGGCGGGTTACCAAGAGATGCTGGAGCGGGATTTCCGGGAAATTCCGGACCTCTATTTCGACATCCAACTGCTGATCTCGGATACGCCCTTCATAGCCAGCCGGCTCCAATTCAACTGCACGCCGATCGGAAACTTCCTCGGCCTGCCCGTCAACGGCAGGAAAGTCTCGTTCAGCGAGAACGTCTTCTACGAATTTCTGGATGACAGGATCAGGCACGTCTGGTCGATGATCGACAAGGCGGCCATCGAAGCGCAGCTTTAGTCAAAGCTATCGTTCGCAAAAACCGATCGTTCTAACGAAAATAATTCGTTGGAAAGATCGATAAAGGAATGGCATTCCTCCGGCATACCCCGCCCGGAGTATTGCATTGTCTTCCTTTACTCACATCACGAACGATATTCCGAAAAGCTTGATTTCCGCCGAACTCGCCCAAGGACGAAAATCCCTCGGCGGGAATGGCGTCGTCCCCGGAATCGTCTTGGTCGCGATGATTACAGCCCTCGCCTTCTCGGCCCGCAATGTCTCCGGCTTCGCTTTGTTCAGCCCGATGATAACAGCCGTCGTCGCCGGCATGATCTATTCCAACGTGCTCGGCACGCCCGCCCATGCCAAGGCCGGCATCGCGTTTTCGCAGCGCCGGCTCCTGCGCTTCGCCATCGTCCTGCTCGGCTTCCAGCTGACGCTTGGCCAGGTGGTGTCGATCGGCGCCGGCGGCGTCGGCATCGTCGCCGCCACGCTCGGTGCCACCTTCGTTTTCACCATCACGCTCGGCCGGCTGATCGGCGTCGACGCCAAGCTGGCGCGGCTGATCGCCGCCGGCACTTCGATCTGCGGCGCCTCGGCCATCGTCGCCACCAACATCGTCACCGATGCGCGCGACGAGGACGTCACCTACGCCGTCGCCTCGATCACTTTGTTCGGCACAATCGCCATGCTCGGCTTCCCGCTCATGGCGCCCATGCTCGGCCTCGACCAGCACGCTTTCGGCCTGTGGGCGGGCGCCTCAATCCATGAGGTGGCGCAAGTCATCGGCGCCGGCTTCCAGAACGGCACCCAGTCGGGCGAGATCGCCACCGTCGCCAAGCTGACCCGCGTCGCCATGCTGGCGCCGATGGTCATCGCGCTCGGCCTGATGGCCCGCCGCAAAAGCAGCGGTCAGTCGGCCGCGCGGCCGCCGATGCCTTGGTTCGTCGCCGCCTTCGTCGCCGTCGTGGCGCTGAACAGCTTGATCACCGTGCCGGCCGAGGTGAAGTCGGCAATGGCGCTCGCCACCACGATCATGCTGACCATGGGGCTGGCCGCCATGGGCCTGCAGGCAGACATTTCGAGGCTGCGATCGCGCGGCCTGCGCCCGCTGGCGCTCGCCTTCTCGGCCTTCCTGTTCATCGGCTGCTTCAGCCTGATGCTGGTGAAATTCGCCTAGAACCCAAAGGCCGTCCTCTACGGCGCCCCCTCTGTCCTGCCGGACATCTCCCCCACTTGGGGGGAGATCAGCAGTTTTTGCGCCAGCCCGTCATTTTGCAACGTCGAAAATTGGCGGAATCGATCGCGACATCCAATCTCCCCACTCGTGGGGGAGATGTCCGGCAGGACTGAGGGGGGCGCCATAGAACGCGGCGAACGACCGTCAGTCCTTACCGAGTAGTTCAGTCCTCGAAAGAACTCGCCGCCACGTAGATCGCCGCCAGCGTCTCGATGCCGGCCTGATCGGCCTGGTCGAAGCGGGCCGGCAGCGGGCTGTCGAGGTCGAGCAGGCCGAAGACGCCCTGATCGTCCTCGAGCAGCACCACCAGTTCCGAACGCGAATCGGCGTCGCAGGCGATGTGGCCGGGAAAATCATGCACGTCCTTGATCAGCATCGAGGTGCCGAGTTCGACCGCCGTTCCGCACACGCCCTTGCCGACCGCGATGCGCACGCAAGCCGGCTTGCCCTGGAACGGCCCGAGCACCATTTCCTCATCCGATTGCAGGAAATAGAACCCCGCCCAGTTGAGGTCCGGCACCATCTGGAAGATCAGCGCCGCGGTGTTGGCGGCATTGGCGATCGAATCGCGCTCGCCCTCGAGCAGCGCCTTCAGTTGGGTGGCGAGGTCGCGGTAGAACGCGGCCTTGTCCGAGGTGTCGATGGCCTTGGCTGCAAACATGAACTTGTCTCCGTATCGAGGATCGCGGTTTCGCACCGGTCGCTTGCCAAAGTCCGGCAAGCCCGCACCAAACGACCACCGGAACAACTAGCGCGAATCCCGGTCAAAGCCAGGCAGAAGCGCATTCAACTGATAGTCCGGGCTCGTGTGCCGCCCCCTGCCTTCAGCAGCATCGCGCGGCACCGGCCACCGTATTCACGGCGAACCTTGCGACGGTCACTGATACCCGACGTTGCAGCCGACGAGCGGATCCACGTCATTTAACAGAACTTCCATTTAACAAGCAGAAGCTAATTTAAAATATTCTGTCGCGCAAACATCACAGGCTTGCCTTTCCTTGCCAACATTAGCGATTTGGTAGTCCTCCCGAATATAGGTCTATTGCGGGGCGAAGTTCTGCGTCGTAAAAAATCAGAAAAATGAGTCGGGGCGGCGGCCTCGGATATTAGGGGCCATACCGATGTTCGCCACGCATATCCGTTCCGGCCGCAAGCCGGCCGTATCGCTCCGTTCCAGCGCTTCTGTCATTACGATCCTTACTGTCGCCCTTGCGCTGAGCGCCGCGCCCGCTTGGGCTGATGGCGGCAATGGCAGCGGCGCAGGTGCTGGACAGGGGGGCGTTGACGGCGCGCCCGCAAGTGCCACAGGTCAGAATGCCGCCAATGGCGCGACCGCCGGTGGCGGCGGCGGCGGCGTTGACCTCACAACGGGCAACGGCGCTCCAGGAGGATCGGGAGGAACCTCGACGACATTTGGCGACCCAAACGGCGTTCCCGGTGCGACCGGTGCTACGGGCCAGGTCATTTCCACAAGTGGGACTATCTCCACCAGCGTCAGCGGTGGGACCGGCGGTGCTGGTGCCGCTGGCGTGGGCGGTACCGCCAGGGGCGGTGGCGGTGGCGGTGGCGGTGTCGGCGTCAGTGCCACGGCGGACAGTATCGTCACCAGCGGCGGATCGGTGACAGGTGGCACCGGCGGCGTTGGGGGCACTAACTCCAATGGCGGTGGCGGAGGTGGTGGCGTCGGTATGTTTTCGTCAGCCAATGTAATCGTCGAAGCCGGCGGCAGCGTCAGGGGCGGCGTTGGCGGCCGCGGCACTTCGCAGGGCGGCGGTGGCGGTGGCGGTGCTGCCATCGTCCTGACCGGTGGCGGAACGATAGAGAACAGCGGAAATCTGCTTGGGGGAACAGGCGGAAGAACCATCACGGGCGGCGGTGGCGACGGCGGAGCCGGTGTTCTGTTGCTGTCGGGCGGAACCATCATCAATGCGACAGGGGCGACGATCATTGGCGGGACTGGTGGTCAGGGCGGGACAGCCGGTGATGGCGGCGCGGGGATCAAGGGCGCCAACATCGCCATCATCAATGCGGGCACGATCAGCGGCGGCGCCGTCGGTGCAGGCGGCGGAACACCGATAGCCGGCAAAGCCATCGAGTTCACCGGCGGAGTCAATTCGCTGGAGATTCAGGCCGGCTCGACCATCACGGGCAATGTCGTTGCCTTCAGCTCCGCCGACACTTTCAAGCTGGGCGGCGATACCAGCACCAGTTTCGCTGTGTCCCAGATCGGCGCTGGCGCCAAATACGACGGGTTCGGGTTTTACGAGAAGACAGGGAACAGCACCTGGACGCTGACAGGGACGACGGCCGCCATCACGCCGTGGACGCTGAGCGGCGGCATCCTACAAATATCGAGCGACAGCAATCTGGGTAATTCGAGCGGCGGCTTGACCTTCAATGGCGGCACGCTGCAAACCACCACCAACATCACCAGTGCCCGGACCGTCACGCTGACCGGCAGCGGAACGTTCCTGACCGATCCCGGCACGATCCTCACGCTGAGCAATGTCATCTCCGGCGCAGGCGTTCTCACGAAAGCCGGCGACGGCACGCTGGTTTTGACGGGCGCCAACACCTACACTGGCGGCACCTCGATCACCGCCGGCACGCTGATAGGCAATACGGCTTCGATCCGCGGCGACATCGGCAATGCCGGCACTGTCGTGTTCGACCAGGCGGCGGACGCCAGCTTTGCCGGCGATATCTCCGGCACAGGCGCGATGGTGAAGGACGGCGCCGGCACGCTGACGCTTGCAGGCACCTCGCTGCTCGATTGGACCATCGACCAGGGTGGCCTCGTCTCGGCGGCCGAGCGCTTCGGCGGCGATGTCTCGATCGGCGCGGGCGGCTCCTTCACCTTCGACCAGACGGCCAATGCCAGCTATGCCGGCGTGCTCTCGGGCGCCGGCACTTTCGTCAAGGATGGCCAAGGCACGCTGGTGCTCGCCTCGGACAACTCGGCATT
This sequence comes from Mesorhizobium sp. M1406, assembly GCF_040317555.1. Classification (NCBI taxonomy): domain Bacteria; kingdom Pseudomonadati; phylum Pseudomonadota; class Alphaproteobacteria; order Hyphomicrobiales; family Phyllobacteriaceae; genus Mesorhizobium; species Mesorhizobium sp. M1406. The sequence continues at coordinate 57,867 of NZ_JAMYKW010000033.1, forward strand.
TACCGGCGCCACGTCGGTCAGCGGCGGCACGCTCGCCGCGGGCGCGGCCAAGGCGTTCAGTTCCTCCTCGCAGTTCTCCGTCGTCTCTGGCGCCACGCTTGACCTTGCCGGCACCTCCCAGACGCTTGCCGGGTTGACCAACGCCGGAACGGTGCGCATCGCCGGCGGA
>NZ_JAMYKW010000034.1:0-57169 GCF_040317555.1 Mesorhizobium sp. M1406
CAAAGCATCCTTCAAAGAATCAGATGCTCTCGACAGATTCAGCTCCTAAACCCCTTGTCACGCGTTAACTCACCCGATTGCCCTGGCACGGACGGTGTTTGGTTGTTCTTCTGCTGGCGCGTCGTTATATCAAGGTTGCGATTGCCATAGGGTGATCGTCAAGCGCAATATGTGGCTGTCACGTCCGGCTGAAAGTGCCGGCGCGGAAGCTGTGGAACGGGAACAGAGTGCTTTTTCGACGCCGCAAGCCTGATGGCCTTTTCGAGCGGGTGCGCACCTACCTTTGGCCGCGCCGCTCGTTTTCGCGCTCGCTCCAGTATTTTTCCAAACGCATCCTGCGGCTGAAGGCCACACCGCACGCGGTGGCGGCCGGCGTCGCTGCCGGCGTCTTCGCTTCGTTCTTTCCCGTCGGCTTCCATTTCATCATCGCCGCCGTCCTGTGCTGGGTGATTGCCGGCAATCTGGTCGCGGCGGCACTCGGCGCGGTGTTCTTCGGCAATCCGTTGACATTTCCTCTGCTGTGGGGCGCCTCCTGGCAAACAGGCAAGCTCATCCTGCATGACCGCCTGCCGCGGCACGGGCCGCCGGCGCATTTGGGCGAGATGCTGCACAACCTGTCCTTCGCGCAATTGTGGAAACCTATCCTTGAGCCGATGCTGATCGGCGCGGTTCCGCTCGGGCTAGTGTTCGGACTGCTGTTCTATGGCATCACGCGTTGGGGCATGAACGCTTTCCGCGAGCAGCGGCGCAAGCGCCTGGCCGAGCGCGCAAGCCGGCATCAGCAATCGTCTCATCCTAGCGCGAGCATCGGTTCCGCCGCACGATGATCATCGGCATCGGCAGCGACCTGATCGATATCAGACGCATCGAGAAGTCGCTGGAACGTCACGGCCAGCGCTTCATCCAGAGAATCTACACCGAGGTCGAACAGGCCCGCTCCGAGAACCGCCGGGCGCGTGCGGCGTCCTACGCCAAGCGCTTCGCCGCCAAGGAGGCCTGCGCCAAGGCGCTGGGCACCGGTCTGGCGCAGGGGGTCTTCTGGCGCGACATGGGTGTCGTCAACCTGCCCAGCGGCGCACCGACCATGGCGCTGACCGGAGGGGCACAGGCGCGGCTGGCCAAAATCCTGCCAAAGGGCCACCGGGCGGCAATCCACCTCACCATCACGGATGATTTCCCGCTCGCACAAGCCTTTGTGATCATCGAGGCGTTGCCCGTCGAAGAAGCGCCACATTGATTGCATCTGACGACCGGCATGACGTTGCCCAGCGCGCGCCGAGACTCTATACCATCCAACGCACAATCGAGGACGACATGAGCGTGGCTGAAAAAACTGTGAAGAAATCCGGCGGGCTTGGCGAGACCGTCAGCGTCATCGTGCAGGCGCTTTTGCTCGCCCTGGTCATCCGCACGCTGTTGTTCCAACCCTTTTCGATCCCGTCGGGATCGATGCGGCCGACGCTTCTGGAAGGTGATTATCTGTTCGTCACCAAATGGTCCTACGGCTATTCGCGCTATTCGCTGCCTTTCGGCCCCGACATCTTTTCGGGCCGCATCTGGGGCTCCGAGCCCAAGCGCGGCGATGTGGTGGTGTTCAAGTTCCCGCCGGATCCGTCCGTCGACTACATCAAGCGCGTCATCGGCCTGCCCGGCGACAAGATCCAGGTCAAGGACGGCCAGCTGTTCATCAACGGCGCAAGCGTGCCGCGCGTGAAAACCGGCCAGATCGACAATCCCGACATCACCGAGGAATCGCGCCCTATCGACGTCTATCGCGAGACCTTGCCCAACGGCGTCAGCTACGACACGCTCGACTTGAATTCGAACTCGATCGGCGACAATACGCGCGAATTCGACGTGCCGCCCGGCCACTATTTCATGATGGGTGACAACAGGGATAATTCCGCCGACAGCCGTTTCACCGTCGGCTACGTTCCCGCGGAAAATCTGGTTGGCCGCGCCAATCTTGTTTTCTTCTCGATCGCCGGCAAGGCGAGCCCGCTCGAAATCTGGAAATGGCCGTCGCTGATGCGTGCTTCGCGCCTGTTCCACTTCGTCAATTGATGGCTTTGAAGCGCCCGACAGGCGAAACACTGGCCGGTTTGGTGAAGGCCAAGACCGGCCACGTCTTCAAGGATATCCGCTTGCTTGAGACCGCCTTGACGCATTCCAGTGCGGTCAAGGCGGCTAGCAACAATCAGCGTCTGGAATTCCTTGGCGATCGCGTGCTTGGGCTTGTCGTCGCCGATATGCTTTTCGAAAAGTTCCCTGACGCCCCTGAGGGCGAAATCGCGCCGCGCTTCAACGCGCTGGTCGATGCGAAGACATGCTCCGAGATCGGCGTCGAAATGCAGCTCGAGGACCTGGTCCGGGCCGACGCTGCCTTGAAGATGCGGTCGCGCGGCTCGGGCGGAAACTATCTGGCGGATGCGGTCGAAGCTCTGATCGCCGCGGTTTACGTCGACGGCGGCATCGAGGCCGCGCGGCGGTTTGTCCTGCGTTATTGGGAACCGCGCTCGCGGACGGTGGTGACAAAGCCGCTCAACCCGAAATCCGATTTGCAGGAATGGATTGCCAAGACCAGCGATGCACGTCCCGAATATGTGATCGAAAGGCGCGAAGGCCCGGACCATCAACCCATCTTCACGGTGTCCTTGCAGATCCGCGGCTTTGCGCCGATAAGCGGCACCGGCGGCTCGCGCAGGGCCGCCGAAGAAGCGGCGGCTTCGGCGTTTCTTTTGCGCGAAGGCGTCTGGGCCACCGCATCGGCTCAAAAAACTGAGGGCGCGGGGCGCTCTAGAGAAGGGAGCGCGGCATGACCGCTACCGAAGAGCCGGCAACGGAAGCTGCCCCCACGCATTCCGGCTTCGTCGCCCTTATCGGCGCGCCAAATGCGGGCAAGTCGACGCTGGTCAACCAGCTGGTCGGCGCCAAGGTGTCGATCGTCACGCACAAGGTGCAGACGACCCGCGCCATCGTGCGTGGCATCGCCACGCATGACAATGCGCAGATCGTTTTCGTCGACACCCCCGGCATCTTCAAGCCGAAGCGGCGGCTCGATACGGCGATGGTGACCACCGCCTGGGGCGGCGCCAAGGACGCCGATATCGTGCTGCTTTTGATCGACGCCGAGCGCGGTATCCGGGGCGACGCGGACGCCATCTTGGAACGGCTGAAGGATGTGCGCCAGCCGATGGTGCTGATCCTCAACAAGGTCGACCGCGTCAAGCACGAGGCGCTGCTGGCCTTGTCGGCGGCGGCGAACGAAAGGGTGCCGTTCAAGCGCACCTTCATGGTTTCGGCGCTGACCGGTTCCGGTTGCAAGGACGTGCTCGATTATCTGGCCGAGGCTCTGCCGGCCGGCCCCTGGTATTATCCGGAAGACCAGATCTCGGATCTGCCGATGCGCCAGCTCGCCGCCGAGATCACCCGCGAAAAACTTTATCTCAGGCTGCATCAGGAACTGCCCTATTCCTCGCATATCGAAACCGAGAAATGGGAAGAGAAGCCGGACGGCTCGGTGCGCATCGACCAGACGATCTATGTCGAGCGCGACAGCCAGAAGAAGATCGTGCTCGGCCACAAGGGCGAGACCATCCGCGCCATCGGCCAGGCGGCGCGCATGGAGATAGCCGGTATCCTCGAACAGAAGGTGCACCTGTTCCTGTTCGTCAAGGTGCGCGAGAACTGGGGCGACGACCCCGAACGCTATCGCGAGATGGGGCTCGAGTTTCCGCGCTAAAGCAAGATCCCGACCCGAAGGTCCACGCAGCGAAAAGCGGGAACCGGTTTTCGGAAAAGACCATGCTCAACAAATCCGCTTCCGGTCCATGGACAGCAGGCTGAACATCGACACAGCGCTTGTCAGCCGACTGGTCGCCACGCAATTTCCCCGCTGGAAGGATCTTGCCGTCAGGCCGGTTGAATTTGGCGGCTGGGACAACAGGACCTTCCATCTTGGCGACGAGATGACCGTGCGGTTGCCGAGCGCCGCGGCCTATTCCCTGCAAGTGGAAAAGGAGCATCGCTGGCTGCCAAGGCTGGCGCCATTGCTGCCGCTGCCGATCCCCGTGCCGCTGGCGATGGGAGTTCCGGCTGAAAACTATCCCTGGCCTTGGTCCATCTACCGTTGGATCGAAGGCGAGACGGCAAAGCGGGAGCGTATCGCCAGCCTGCCGCAATTCGCGACGGATTTGGCCGGGTTCTTGGTTGCCTTGCAGCGTATCGATCCCACTGGCGGACCGGCGCCTGGACAGCACAACTTCTTTCGCGGCGGAGCGCTGACCGTCTATGACAACGAAGCGCGGCAAGCGATTGCTGCCCTCGACGGCAAGATCGATACCGACGCAGCCAGCGCGGTCTGGGAAGCATCGCTTGCCGCAACATGGCACGGCGCCCCGGTCTGGTTCCACGGCGACGTCAGTTGGGGAAACCTGCTGGTCAGGCAAGGCCGGTTGAGCGCGGTGATCGACTTCGGAACCTCGGGGGTGGGCGATCCCGCCTGCGATCTGGCGATCGCCTGGACGCTGTTTGAAGGCGAAAGCCGGGAAGCGTTCCGCGCCGGCGTTCCGGCCGATCAGGCGATGTGGGCGCGCGGTCGTGGCTGGACGCTGTGGAAGGCGTTGATCACCGCCGCCGGACAGATAGACGTCAACCCGGTCGAGGTTGAAAAATCCCGGCATGTGATCAATGAAGTGCTTGCCGATCACGCTCAGCGGGCCTGAGGCGCCGGGGCGATGCGGCCAAAAACCCCGAGCGGTTTCTGAAAGATTTCCGATATCTCCATAGGGCGGCCGATATTGTTCGGCGGCCTCGCCGTTGCGGGTACGATCTGTTTCCATTGGCGCGCAACCAACTCACGTAGATCGTATTCGGCGCTTGGCCGCTGTCACAATCGGCGACGCGACAGCACTTTGGGAGTTTCGATCGCCTCGGCAAAATGCCGGCCGGCCCGGCGGGCACTATCGATGCTTTATCACGACGACAGAGCGCGATCATTCAGATGAATGTCATCTGGTGATGGAGAGCAGCGGCAGGAATCGGTCCGATTTCCATGAAAACGAGGTAGATATTGCGAATTTTGACCGCCATGGCAGAAATGTGATGCGTTGGAAGTATACTTAGCCGCGAAAGAATCCGGGTATATATTGAATATATGACGTTGTGCCGATTGTGCCATTCGAAGTGTGCATAAGTGTTATTTGTGCAACACAGCATTATTCTGTTGGCGGAATCGGAGTTATTTCAAAAATCGTCATTGAAGGCAGAAGATCGATGGGTATGTTCGCCACCGAAACGGGGGAGCGGTGCGAGCCTTTTTCAGTGTGGGGGTGAGGCGGGAAAACATTGCCGCCAACCACAATCCGAAGCCATTTTAAAAATTATGACTGGAGAGGTCAGAAAATGAACATCAAGAGCCTCCTTCTCGGCTCAGCCGCGGCACTGATCGCGGTGTCCGGCGCGCGCGGCGCGGACGCTGTCGTCGTCGCCGAACCGGAACCCGCCGAATACGTCAAGATCTGCGACGTCTACGGCGCCGGCTACTTTTACATTCCGGGCACCGAGACCTGCCTGCGCATCGGCGGCTACATCCGCTATGACGCCAGCTTCGGCGACGGTAATCGCGTGCTGGACGGCACCAAAGCCATCGATTCCCAGGATGGCGGCATCAACGACACCTGGAACAAGAACGCGCGCTTCACGCTGAAGACCTGGACGGGCCAGGAAACCGAACTCGGCACGTTGAAGACCTACACCGAGACGCGCTTCAACTTCGGTAGCGTTACCACGGCCAAGGGCGCCGATGGTTTCCCGATCGACAGCGAGGCCGGCAACAAGGCCGCCGATCTGCATTTCGCCTGGATCCAGCTTGGCGGGCTGCGCGTCGGTAAGGACGAAACGGCCTATGACTCCTTCATCGGCTATGCCGGCAACGTCGTCCAAGACACGATCATTCCCTACGGCCTCAAGGACACCAACCTGATCAGCTACTACTTCGATGCAGGCAACGGCTTCTCGGCGGTGGCCTCACTCGAAGAAGGTTCGGGCGCCGATACCATCGACAGCTACGTTCCGCATATCGTGGGCGGTGTGAAGTACAAGGGCGACTGGGGTGCGATCACCGCGGTCGGCGCTTACAACAGCAACTGGGAAGAATGGGCTGGCAAGGCTCGCCTCGACATCAAGGCGACCTCGGACCTGACCCTGTTCGCCATGGTGGGCTACGGGACCGACGACAACAAGGCGACGAACTTCTACAAGCCATGGACCGGCAACTTCGCCGTCTGGGGCGGCGGTACCTACACCGTCAACAAGAAGGTCCAGCTCAACGCCCAGGTCTCTTACACGGACTTCCAGGACTTCGCGGTTGCCGCGAACGTCGCCTACACCATCGTCCCCGGCTACACGATCACGGCCGAAGTCGATTACTTCAAGAATTTCGACGACAAGTTCGAGGATGGCGTCGGCGGCATCGTTCGCTTCCAGCGCTCGTTCTAACGCATCGACCGACCTTACCAGACCGCCCGCGGCACATCGCTGCGGGCGGCTTTTTGTATGCTGACGTGAGATATCGACCTGCCGGGCACCAAACCCAACCCTTGATTTCGCCACCCAACCGGTGAAATGCTTAAGGCATGGAATGGCGCGACGAGGGAATCATTCTCGGCACCCGCAAGCATGGCGAAACCAGCGCCATTCTCGAGGTGATGACGCGTGCGCATGGCCGTCATCTAGGCCTCGTTCGTGGCGGCCGTTCGCGCAAGCGGCAGCCTGTGCTCCAGCCGGGCAATCGCGTCGATCTGTTGTGGCGGGCGCGGCTCGACGAGCATCTCGGCACGTTCCAGGCCGAGGCGATCGAGATGAACGCGGCCCGCCTGATGGACAGCGCCGTCGCCGTCTATGGGCTGCAGACCATGGCCGCGCATCTGCGGCTGTTGCCCGAGCGCGACGCGCATGAGGGTCTCTACGAAACGCTTGCCGTGATGATCGTCCATCTCGACGATGCAGATGCCGCCGGCGAACTGGTGGCGCGCTTCGAGCTTCTGGTGCTGGACGAACTCGGCTTTGGCCTCGATCTCAGTCAATGCGCCGCAACCGGCACGCGGCAGGACCTAGTCTATGTCTCGCCAAAATCGGGTCGCGCGGTATCGCGTGAAGCAGGCGCACCATGGCGCGACAAGATGCTGGCGCTGCCGGCCTTCCTGCAGCGCGGCTCCGGCCTGCGCGCGGATGCGGCGGCGGTCGAGGACGCCTTCCGGCTGACCGGTTTCTTCTTCACCCGCCACGTCTATGAGCCGCGCGGCATCGAGCCGCCCGACGCCCGCGCCGGCTTTCTCGCCGCATTGCGCAAGCATCACGCGCGCGACAAGACCATAGCCGGCGAGGATGCGGCCAGAGAAAACATCACATGAGCGAGGTCGAGCTTTATCCGGGCCGGGTCTCGCCGCTCGGCCTCGGCACCGTTCCGCATGCCGACATCCTGAAATATACCGGCTTGGAATTGCTGGAGCGCATCGTCGACGGCAAGTACCCGGCGCCACCAATCTCCTTCCAGCTCAGCTTCGCACTGACCGAAGTGTCGGAAGGCCGTGCGGTATTCCGCGGCGTGCCCAACGAGCGCCACCTCAACCCGCTGGGCAGCGTGCACGGCGGCTGGGCGGCCACGCTGCTCGATTCGGCACTGGCCTGCGCCGTGCAGACGCTGCTCAAAAAGGGCGAGGCCTATACGACGGCGGAGTTCAAGGTGAATTTGACGCGGCCCATCACGCCGAAGACCGGCGAGGTGGTCTGCGAGGGCAAGGTCGTCCACAAAGGCCGCACGTTGGCCGTGTCGGAAGCGACGCTGAAGGATGCCGGCGGCAAGCTGCTGGCTTTCGGCACCGAAACATGCTCGATCTTTCCGGCCGCCAATCTGGCGGCGCGTTGAGTTTGTGGCCGTTTGGCCGCCGCATTTGAGTGTCAGTGAGACTGAACGTCAGTGAAAACTGGCCTGGTTTGGGGGAACCGCCATGTTTGAAAGCCTGATCGGCCTTGTCGCCATCATCGCCTTGTTCGTCATCATTTCGCGTCAGCAGAGCCGCATTGGCCTTATCGAGCGTGAGCTTGGCGCGCTGCGCAGCCTGGTCCTTTCCGGCGCCGTGCCGCCTGTGGCCAAGCCGTCCGAACAGGCGGCGCCCGATGGCGCGCCCGCCGATGTGGCTCCGGCCGCGGCAGTCGCGGCCGACATTCCCTCGCCTGCGATAAGCGAACCGGGCGCCGCACAGGCGCCAGCTACAGAAGCGGAAGCCCCGATAAGTGAGGTCGTGTCCGGGCCATGGGCGCCAAGCGAGGCGGCACCGAAGGCAGCGGAACCTGCGGAGCCAACCGCTCCGCCGAAAGCCGCCCGCCAGTCAGATGTCGAAACGGCACTCGGCACCCGCTGGGCGGTCTGGGTCGGCGGCATCGCGCTGGCGCTGGGCGGCCTGTTCCTGATCCGCTACACCATAGAGGCCGGTATTTTCGGCCCCGGCGTACGGCTGACCATGGCCGCGGTGCTCGGCCTAGTGCTGGTCGCTGGCGGCGAGTTCATCCGTCGCACAGGCTTCAAAGTGCCGGCGCAAGGCGTTGCCGGCGCCTACATTCCAGCGATCCTGACCGCGGCCGGTGCCTTCATCCTGTTCGGCACCGTCTATGCCGCGCATGGCATTTACGGCTTCATCGGCCCGGCACTTGCCTTCACGCTGCTCGGCGCCATCGGCGTGGCGACGATCGCGGCAGCCCTGGTCCATGGCCAGGCGCTGGCCGGCATCGGCCTTGTCGGCGCCATGGTGACGCCGGTGCTGATCGCCTCGCAGGCGCCCAACCCCTGGGCGCTGTTCGGCTATCTCGCGATCGTGCTCGCCGCCACCGGCGTCATCGCCCGCATGCGCGACTGGAAGGCGCTGATGGCGGCGGCCTTTTTCGGTACCGGTGTCTGGACCATCCTTTACATGACCGATGCGCCGGGGGCGAACCTCTCCGCCATCCTGTTCATCGACGCCATCACGCTGGCCGTGCTCGCCCTTGTCTGGCTCGCCCGCCGTGGCGATGAAGCCGGCCCAGCCACGGTTTTCGATTGGCCGTCCATCGTGCCTGGCCTGTTCGTCGCCTTCTCGGCGCTGGGCCTGTCGGTCGACTCCGCCTTTGCCGCCGCCGGCTATGCCTTGCAGGGCGCGGTGGTGATCGCCGCAATGGTGGCCGTCGCGCTCTATCTCCCGCTGGCGTTGCCGCTGCTTTATGCTGCCGGACTGGTCACGGTGCTGATCTATCTCGGCATCATCCCGCCAACATCGATCGTTTCCGACCTTTCGGGCGGAGCGCTGGGCGTCGATGGGCTGCCTGTGGCCACGTCCAATGCGCTGACAGTGCGCATCGGCATCGCACTTGGCCTGGTCTTCATCGGCGCCGGCTTCTGGGCCGCGCGCAGATTCGCCCCCGGGACGCAGATCCGCGCCGCCTCATGGGCGGCATGGGGCGTCATCGTTCCGCTGGTCATCCTGCTGGCGCTCTGGTTCACCTTCGGCAATCTCGACCGCGACTTTGTCTATGCCGCCGTCGCAGCCCTGCTGGTCGTCGTTTTCGCCGCCGGCGGCGAGTGGATCGCACGGGCCGAAGGGCCGCCGCTCACGGGCGGTATCGCGGTGTCGTTTGCCTTGGGCGGCGCGGCCATCGCCGGCCTGCTGCTGCTGCATATGGCTTTCGATTCCGGCTGGACCACCCTCCTGCTCGGTGCGGCGGCCATCGTGCCGGCGCTAGCCACGCGCTGGCGCTCCTATCCGGTGCTAGGCTGGATTTCGGTTGGTGCGGTGATCGCGGTGCTTGGCCGCGTCGCCTTTGACCCGACCATCGTCGGCGCCGAGTTTCTGTCGACGACACCGGTGTTCAATTGGCTGCTGCCGGGCTATGGCGTGCCGGCGCTCGCCTTCGGCTTTGCCGCCTGGCAGCTCGCGCGCACCACCCCCACACTACCAAGGGCTGGCAATGGCCGGCCGCGCCTCGCCATGGAAGCGGCGGCGGCGCTGTTTGCGCTGCTCACGCTCGCCATGCTGGTGCGCCATGCCATGCATGGCGGCGTCATCGACACGGGTGCTATGACGCTGGCCGAACAGGCGATCTACACGCTGATCGCCATCGGCGCTGGCGCCATCCTGGTCGCCATCGACATGCGCTCGCCAAGCTCGGTGCTGCGCTATGGTTCGATGGCCGCCGGTGTGGCCTCGGTCGTTTTCATCGTCATTCAGCACTTCGTGGTGCTGAATCCGTTGTTGTCAGACGAATCGACCGGCCGGATCCCGGTGTTCAACCTGTTGTTCCTCGCCTATCTCTTGCCGGCCATCGCTGCCGGCGGGCTAGCGCTCTATGCCAGGGACAAGCGGCCGAAATGGTATGCGCAGATGCTGGCCGTGGTGGCGGCCGTCCTTGCCCTGGCCTATGCCACACTGTCGGTCAGGCGGCTGTTCAAGGGCGAGTTCATCGGCTTGTGGAGCGGGCTCGGCCAGTTGGAGACCTACACCTATTCGGCGCTCTGGCTGATCATCGGCGTCGCACTGCTCACCGCCGGCGTATGGCTGAAGTCGCAGGTGCTGCGCATTGCCTCCGCCGCGCTGATCGCGATCGCCGTGCTGAAGGTCTTCATCTTCGACATGTCGGAGCTGGAAGGCGTGCTCAGGGCACTGTCCTTCATCGGCCTCGGCGCCGTGCTGATCGGCATCGGTCTGTTCTATCAGCGGCTGCTGACGCGGGCGGCGAAGGAGGGTGTCGAAGCCTCTTGAAAGGATATTCAACATAGGATATCTTGATATCCGCCAGGAGATATCCAATGCCGCTCTATATCCGTGACGACGAAGTGGATGCGCTGGCCGCCAAATTGCAGCGCGAGACGAACGCTCCGAGCAAGACAGAGGCGGTGAGGACCGCACTTGTGCACGAACTCGAGCGCAATCGCGCCAAAGTGCCGCTGCGCGACCGGCTAGCGAGGCTGCAGGCGGAAGCGACGAAGATGGGCCTGCCAAATCCAGATTTCGACATGAAGAAATTCACCGACGAGATGTGGGAGGACTGATGTTTGTCGATGCGTCGGTGATTGTCGCCATTCTCAACCGGGAACCGGGTTGGGAGGAGCTGATCAAGCGGCTTTCTGGTTTTGCCGGCCTGTCCTACGTGTCTCCACTGGTGCGTTTTGAAGCGACACAGGCGCTGGCGCGCGCAGCCGCTGGCTCCCGCAAACCTACGGCTGAAGCCCTCCTTAAGGCTCGCGATCTGGTCGATCAGTTCATTGTGGAAATTGGCGGAGAAAATGTGGTGATCGGCGAAGAGATCGGTTTCCACGCCATCAATGCCAGCGCTCGCTATGGCAAGGCCGTTGGTCATCAAGCCGATCTCAATTTCGGCGACTGTTTCGCCTATGCCTGTGCAAAAAACCTCGATGTTCCGCTGCTCTACAAGGGCAATGATTTCCTGCTGACGGATTTGGGATAATTCGGCTTTCACCTTGATCGGTGGGAATAATTTAGCCGGTCATGTCGTTATCTCATTGCTTGGGTGACCGGGGCGGCGGACCGCTTCGCGCTGGCCGCTTGCGCCGCGCCCGGAAGGCGCGTTCAATCGGATCAACAAGGGCGACCTCGAAACCAGCGGTCATGGACGAAAAGAAGGCAGCAATCCTTGGCGAAATACCGCGCCTGCGCCGCTACGCACGCTCGCTCTTGCGCGACCGCGTCGCTGCCGACGATCTCGTCCAGGATTGCCTCGAGCGGGCGCTTGTGCGGCTCGACAACTGGCAGACAGGAGAAAGCCCCCGTAGGTGGCTGTTTACGATCATGCATCATTTGTTCATCGACCAGATGCGCAAGGTGAACCGCCGCGGCGAGGCGGCGATGCTGCCATTAGAGGCCGCTGAGGCAGTTGCCCAGCCGGCCGAGCAGATGGAGAGCATCGCCTCGCGCGAGATCATCGACGCCTTGCAGGCGATCAGCCCCGACCGCCGCGCAGCCCTCGTCATTGTTGCCATCGAAGGTTTCTCCTATGCCGAAGCCGCCAACATTCTGGGCGTCCCTGCCGGCACGCTGATGTCGCGCATCGCGCGCGGGCGTGAGGAATTGCGCGGACTGCTGGACGACACGGCGCGTCGCCGCGCGATAAGGATTGTCGAGAAATGATCCGCCGCGACTTTTCCGAACGTGACATCCACATGGCACTCGACGGCGAACTGCCAGCCGACGAACGCGCCGCCTACGAGGCCTGGCTCGACGCCAATCCCGAGATGAAGGCCAAGAGCGCCCGCTTCACCGCCGATCGGACGGCATTGCAGGCCGCCTTCGCCGGAGTGCTGGACGAACCCGTGCCTGCGCGATTGCGCAAGGTCGTGCTCGGCGAGGCGCCGGTCAAGGCCGCGGTGCCACGCTCGCGCTGGTGGCTTGCCGCTGCCGCAGCCGTGCTTGTGGTCGCCGGCGGGCTTGGCGGCTACCTTGCCGGCATCGATGGCATTGGGCAGGAGAACCCGGCGGAAGACCGGCTGGCCGAGCAGGCAATCGCGGCCCATGTCGTCTTCGCTGCTGAAAAGCAGCATGCGGTCGAAGTGCCGGCCAGCGACAAGGATCATCTGGAGACCTGGCTGTCCAACCGGGTAGGGCTGAAGCTGGTGGCGCCGGACCTGACCGCGAACGGTTTCCAGTTGGTCGGCGGCCGGTTGCTGCCGGCCGGAGAAAGCAAGGCCGCAATGCTGCTCTACGAGGACGACAAGGGCCAGCGCATATCTCTCTTCGTGACGGCGGAATCAGCGGAGAACGCCAAGGGAACTTATGCATCGGAGCAGGACGGTCCCCAGGCCGTCTACTGGCTGGACAAGGGCTATGGCTGCGCCGTCGTCGGCTCGCTTCCGCGCGAGCAATTGGCCATTGTGGCAAAGAGCGCCTATGGTCAGCTTCTGGCCGGCCTGGCCAGTTGAAAGGTGCCCCTTTTGATGGCGACACCGATCTATATCGGTGATCTCGTTCAACGCGTTTTTACATCGCCGAACGTTGCCGAATCTGTCACAATTCGGCCCTATTCGAGGTGCGATAGCGCTTCCTGACCGTCAGCATTTCGACTGATGTCTTGAACGTTTCGAGTAGGGCATTTCCCACCACCAATCGAGGTTCGCTGAAGCCGCATGCCTGCCGAGATCCGCACGGCCCGCGCGTCTGACGTCGATGATCTCGCCGCCATAGAGAAAGCCGTTTTCTCGAGCGACCGCATTTCCCGCCGTTCCTTCCGCCTGTTCATCGAACGTGAAACCGCCGAGACGCTGGTCGCCGAAGTCGATGGCCGCGTGGCCGGCTATGCGATCGTGCTGTTTCGCAAGGGCAGTGGGGTCGCGCGCCTCTACTCGATCGCCACCGGTCCGTTTTTCGGTGGGCTTGGTGTCGGCCGCATGCTGCTCGGATCCGCCGAAGAGGCCGCTTTCGAGCATGACCGCATGATGCTGCGTCTCGAGGTGCGCGAGGACAACAGCCGCGCGATCCGCATCTACGAACAGGCCGGCTATCGCAAGATCGGCCGCGAACCCGGCTACTATGAGGATGGCGAGACGGCGCTGCGCTACGAAAAGACCTTGCGCGGCGACGTTCCGATCGCCACCAAAGTGCCATTCTATCAGCAGACATGCGAATTCACTTGCGGCCCGTGCTGCCTGATGATGGCCATGGCCAACTTCGATCGCGGCTTCGTGCCGGATCCGGTCATGGAAATTCGCCTGTGGCGCGAGGCGACGACCGTGTTCATGATGTCGGGGCCAGGCGGGTGCGAGCCGTTCGGTCTTGCTGTCTCGGGGTACGAAAGCGGGCTTGCGGCGGAGATCTACGTCTCCTTCTACGGCGCGCTGTTCCTGCAATCGGTGCGCAGCGAGGACAAGCGCCGGGTGATGGAACTGGCCCAGGTCGACTTTCGCCGGCGCGCGGAACTTTACGGCATCCCGGTGAATTACCGTCCGTTCACCATCGACGATATCAGGGCCGCGATCGCTGGGGGAAAACTGGTGCTGGTGCTGATCAGCGGCTTCCTGATGTTCGGCAAGAAGGTGCCGCATTGGGTGCTGGCGATCGGCGATGACGGCGACCATATCCTGATCCACGACCCTTGGGTCGAGGACGAAAGACAGGAGACCATCCTTGATGCCGCCAACATTCCCGTGCCTTACGGCATCTTCATGAACATGGCGCAGTTTGGCCGCGACGGACTGCGTGCCGCCATCACTCTGGGAAAGCGCTGATAACAATGACCTGGGTTATTCTTACAGGCAGGCAGAGCGATCTCGACCAGGTGGCGACACCACACAAGATCATCACCAATCGCGACTATCTCGCGCATCCGTCGCTGTTTCGCGGCCAGCGGCCGAAGGTCATCAACCTCTCGAACAACTACGCCTACCAGAGCCGAGGCTACTATGCCTCGCTGCTGGCCAGCTCGCGCGGCCACAAGGTGATCCCGACCGTCGAGACGATGATCGACCTGTCGGAGCGCAAGCTCTATGAGCACGCGCTGCCGGAACTGGAGCTTGCGCTCAACAAATGCCGCAAGGACCTCGGCGGCGCCTTCCCGCAAAAAGTCTGCATCTTCTTCGGCATCGGCCCGTCGAAAATCTGGGACCGTTTCGCCAAGCTGTTGTTCGACTGGTTCCGCGCGCCGGCGCTCGAGGTCCACATCAAGGACAGCGCCGAATGGGCCTCGATCCGCAAGATCGGCTTCCATCCGCTGGCGCGCATGACCGAGGATGAGGAAAAAAGCTTCATCCAGTGCCTGGAGACCTACACCAACCGCGAGTGGCGCGACACCAAGGGCCGCACGCCGGCACGCTACACCTTCGCCACGCTGGTCGATCCGCATGAGGAATTGCCGCCCTCGGAGATATCGTCGCTGCGCTACTGGGCCAAGATCGCGGAGAAGATGGGCGTCGAAATCGAGCCGATCACCAAGCGCGACCTCGCCAAGCTCGCCAATTACGACGCGCTGTTCATCCGCGAGACGACCTCGATCTCCAACCACACCTATCGTTTCGCCCGCCGCGCTCAGCAGGAAGGCATGCCGGTCATCGACGATCCGCTGTCGATGATCCGCTGCACCAACAAGGTCTATCTCAACGAGCTGATGGCCTACAACAAGGTCCCGGTGCCGCCGACGGTGATGATCGCCGGCACTTCGGATCTCGAACTGGCGGCGCAGACACTGAGCTTTCCGCTGGTGCTGAAGATCCCGGATTCGTCATTCTCGCGCGGCGTCAAGAAATGCGCCAATTTCGAGGAACTGAAGACGCTCGCCACCGAATGGCTGGAGGATTCCGACCTTCTGATCGCGCAGAAATTCATCCCGACCGAATATGACTGGCGCGTCGGCGTGCTCGGCGGCCAGCCATTGTTTGCCGTGCACTACCTGATGGCCAAGAAGCACTGGCAGATCGTCAACCACAAGGCCAACGGCAAACCCGACCAGGGCGGCATCAAGACCTTCACGCTGAAGGAAACGCCAGCGCATGTCGTCGAGACGGCGGTGAAGGCGGCGCGCTGTATCGGTGACGGGCTCTATGGCGTCGACCTCAAGGAAACCAAGGACGGAGTCTTCGTCATCGAGGTCAACGACAATCCCAACCTCGACCATGGCTGGGAGGACTCCGGAGAAAAGGATGAAGTCTGGGTGCGGCTGACGCAGTGGTTCCTGGAGCGGCTGGATCGGCCGGGGCGGTAATTTGATCGGGGAAAAGATGCTGAGGATTTTACCGGCTTCGATCGCAAGGAGATCTACCGCCGCTTTCGCGACCGGGGCCGCCTGAAGCCGGACGAACTCCGCGTGCACCACATCGCCGCTGACATAAGCCACATAGGGCTACCTTTACCCATTGCAGAAATCCTGGTTTTTGGAGAGGGTTTTGCCAGGATGAGTTATCGAATTCTCAGGCTGAACCGAGACCATGGATCATCGCGACGTAATTTCATCGTTGACGCAGGAAGAGCGCAACCGCCTGACCGCCAAGTCTGATGTCGCGGGCCTCGGTCAGCTTGCCGCTCATTGGGGTGCGATCGTGATCATCGGATCGCTGATCGCGGCGAAGGTGCCGTTCTGGCCGCTGCTGATGCTGCCGCAGGGTATCCTGATCGTGTTCCTGTTCACGCTGCTGCACGAGACGGTTCATCGCACGGCTTTCGAAACGCAATGGCTGAACGATGCCGTGGCCCGGGTATGCGGCCTGGCGATCGCGCTGCCGGCGGACTGGTTTCGCTACTTCCACTTCGCCCATCATCGATACACGCAGGACCCGCGGAACGACCCGGAACTGGCCTTCCCCAAACCGGAGACATGGCGGCAGTATCTCGTCCACATATCCGGCATCCCTTTGTGGTGGGGCCATCTCAAGACGCTCTATGCCAACGCGATGGGGCGTGGCCGGGAAAGCTACGTTCCGCCCAAAGGCTATGACAAGGTGCGCATCGAGGCGCGCGCCATGATTGCCTTTTATGCCGTGGTTATTCTGTTGGCCGTCTATTTCCGGCTCTCGGTGCTTCTCTATGTCTGGATCTTGCCCGCGCTATTGGGACAGCCGTTTCTGCGCCTTTACCTCTTGGCCGAGCACGGCCGTTGTCCGTTCGTCGCCAACATGCTGGAAAACACCAGGACCACGCTGACCAACTGGCTGGTCCGCAAGCTGGCGTGGAACATGCCGTTCCATGCCGAGCATCACGCCTATCCCGGCGTGCCGTTTCATCAACTGCCGCGGTTTCATGCGCTGATCGAGCGGCATTTGAAGGTGGTCGAGCCGGGCTATGTCAGCTTCCACGGCAAATACATCGAGACACTGCGTTGATGGTGGCCGACCTCAGCCGGTCTGGCTGTGCAAGGCACGAGATTTCAAGAGACGCTGAATATCCGCCGCCTTTGACGGCACGCCGATCAGATAGCCCTGCGCCTCGGTACAGCCAGCGCGGCGCAGGATGTCGAGCTGCGCCTCGGTCTCGACGCCCTCGGCGGTGACGGTGATGCCGAGTTCGGCACCCAGCCCGATGACGGTGCGAACGATCGCCTTGGTATCGCGATTGTCCAGGTCGTGGATGAACGAACGGTCGATCTTGATCTTGTCGACGGGAAAACGCCTGAGGTAACCGAGCGAGGAATAGCCGGTGCCGAAATCGTCCAGTGCGATGCGAATACCCAGTCCGCGCAACTGCCGTAATGTCCTCAGCACGGCTTCACTCTCGTCCATCAGCACGGTTTCGGTGATTTCCAGTTCCAGCTGGCCGGCGGATACGCTGGAAAAGGCGAGAGCCGAGATAACGCTGCGGGCAAAGCCGCCGCTTTTGAGCTGCACGGCCGAGACATTGACCGCGATGCGCAGGCCCGCGGGCCAGCTTGCCGCAGCGGTGCAAGCCTTCCTCAACGCCCACTCGCCTAGCGGCACGATCAGTCCGGTTTCTTCGGCGACCGGAATGAACTTGTCCGGCGCCACCGTGCCCCGCTCCGGCGAATGCCAGCGCATCAAGGCTTCGGCACCGACGATCTCACCGGAGGCGATGTTCATGATGGGCTGGAAATCGAGATCGAATTCCTGACGCGGCAGCGCTGCCTCGAGGTCGGTCTCGAGGGCGCGTCGTGCCAGCACCATGGCGTCCATTCCGGGCTCGAAGAAGCGATACAGGTTGCGCCCTTCGCTCTTCGCTCGGTAGAGCGCCGTATCGGCGTTTTTCAACAGCGTATCGGCGTCGTTGCCATCGTCGGGGAAGACGGCGATGCCCAGGCTGATGCCGACATGCATGTCCCGGTTCTTATAGCGGAACGGTTTTGCGATTGCCTCGACGATCCGCTTTGCCAGTTTCTCGGCATCGGCGATGCGCTTGAGATTGAACTCGATGATGACGAATTCGTCGCCACCGAAACGGGCGACGATGTCTGTTTCATTGCGCAGGCAACGCTGCAGCCTGTCGGCCACGCTCTTCAGCAGCCAGTCGCCGGCCGGATGCCCCCAAGTGTCGTTGATGGCCTTGAAGCGGTCGAGGTCGAGCGAGAAGATTGCCAGCGACGTGGCCGCCGGGTCTTCCAACGCAAGCTCGAGCCGTTCGCGAAACATCTGGCGGTTGGGCAACCCGGTCAGCGTGTCGTGATGCGCAAGATGCGTCATCCGCTCTTCGGCGCGGCGGCGTTCGGTGACGTCGTCGAAAGTCGCAACCCAGCCGCCGCCGCTCATCGGCTGGCGTGTGACCAGAATCGTCCTCCCGTCGGAAAGATGCCGATACGCCGAATGCATTTTTCCCGCCACCAGGCAGGCTTCGGTTTTGGCGACTTCGCTGTCGACATCGATCTTCGTATAGATGCCGAGTTCCAGCAATCGTTCGAGCGCGTCGCGGTGCGTCGTTCCGAGCGGGAAGTCCGCCGCGGTGACGTTGTAGAGCTCCAGAAAACGCCCGTTGCGCACGATCATCTTGCCGTCGGCGTCGTACATCAGCAGGCCTTGCGACATGTTGGCGAGCGCGGCGTCGAAGCGGCGGTGCTGCTCCTTGAGCTCTTGTTCGGCGCGCCGCTGTTCGGTGATGTCCTCGTAGATCGAGACCCAGCCTCCCAGAGCCAGCGGGCGATGCGAGATGTTGATGATGCGACCATCCGACAACGTCTCCTCATAGGTCGAGGGTTTCGCCTGGTCGATATAGGGCTTGCGGATGGCGTAGAGCTCATCGGCGCTTTCCGAGGCGATGCCCATGTCGACGCTATGGCGCAGAATGTCGAGAAATCGGATGCCGGGCCGTATCACCTTGGCGTCGAGGCAGAAGATGTTGATATAATTGCCGTTGCAGATGATCATCCGCTCGTCGGCGTCGAACATGCACAGGCCATGCGACATATTTTCGACCGCAGCCAAAAAACGCTCGTTCTGTTCGCGCAGTTCGTCTTCCATATGGCGCGAGCGATCCATGCCTTCGGCCTCCCGTTCAGGGACGGCCGAACCACCCTTGGCATCAGCGACGGGCATGAGGCGCCTGCGGATCGTGATCGAAAGAGCTACTGTGGTCGCCGCCGGTTAATTTAGCGTTTTTAGCCGACCGCGGGCGCCGAAGCCTGATGCCGCGACCTCTCGATCGCGGAAAACCGCTTAAGGAACGCATTCTGCGCCCAGGTCACCGAGCGTGGCGTGAAATCGAAGCGGTCGGCATTGAAGCCGCGCGGACGGCCGAAGAACTCGGTCGCCTCGGCGGTCGAAAAGCCAGCGAGCAGCGTCGCCTCGAAATAGGCGGCGATCTGGTCGGCGCGCTTGATCTCCTTGCGCAGCGTGGCAGCTGGTTCGGGCGGCAGCGAGAAGCGCAGATGGATGGCGCGCTGCAACCGCAACTCACAATCCTTGTAGCTGCCGCCCATCACCGATTTGAACGGCGAGATCATGTCGCCGATGACATATTCGGGGGCGTCGTGCAGCAGCGCCGCCAGCCGGGCGTCGGCCGAAGCCTCAGGCATCAGGTCGCAGAACAGCGCCTCCACCAGCAGCGAGTGCTGGGCAACCGAAAAGGCATGTTCGCCGCTGGTCTGGCCGTTCCAGCGGGCAACGCGAGCGAGCCCATGCGCAATGTCTGAAATCTCTATGTCGAGCGGTGAAGGGTCGAGCAGGTCGAGCCGGCGGCCCGACAGCATGCGCTGCCAGGCGCGTGCCGGCGCGCCGACGCGGTCGGCCGCCATCAGGCCTCCTCCGCGCTGACGGCTTCCTGCGGGAAGGCGAATTTTGCCCAGACCGGGATGGCGAGTGAAACGGTGGCGTCCCCAGCCATGATCGCCTGGCCGGCGTCGAGCGCCGCCTTGACCCGGTCGATGCGGGCAATGGCGAGGCCTGTCGCGCTGACGGTCGAGCCGAGCGTGCCAACCGGCCGTCCCGCGACGGTTAGCTCGGTGCCCGGCGCGGGCAGGGGCCTGTCGGCCGAAACAATCAGCACGCGCCGCCTGGCCGTGCCGCGATGCTGCATGCGCGAGACGACCTCCTGGCCGACATAGCAGCCCTTCTTGAAGCCGATACCGCCGGTTTCGTCGAGCAGCACGTCATGCGGGAAGGCTTCTCCAAGCTGGTAGTCGCTGCCGCTTTCGGCAATGCCGGCGGCGATGCGGAACGCTTGCCACGCGGCAAGGTCGCCGCGCTCTTCAGTTTCGCCATAGGAACGCGTGACGGCGCTGCTGCGAAAGCGCGTGTCGACGGCCGCCGTTGAATCGGATTGTGAGGGCGTTGATTCAGGTCCCCACGCGATAGTGACAAGCGCCTGATCCGCCTTGGCAATCTCGACCTTGGCGCGCAGTTTATAGAGCGTCAGCCTGCGTACGAAATCGCCTGAGATATCGGCACGGCATTCCAGCCGGAATGCGCTATCGCCGGCGCGCGAGATCAGGAAATCGAACAGGATCTTGCCTTGCGGCGTCAGCAGCGCGCCAGGCTTGGCTTCGCCGGGAGCCAATATGTCGAGATCGGTGGTCAGGATGTTCTGCAAAAAATGCTCGGCATCCGGGCCTGATACGGAAATAAGGGCACGATCTTTGAACTGGGCAAAGGGCATGGGCGGAAAAGCAGCCTGATCTTGCAAAATGGTCGGCCTTTACGTAAGCCGCTGGCACTCCCCCCGCAAGAGAGCATGGCCATGATCTACGACCTCATCCTGACAGGCGGCACAGTGGTCAACCATGATGGCGAAGGGGCCCGCGATATCGGCGTGAAGGACGGGCGCATCGCCGCGATCGGCGATCTCCGCCAGGCCTCGGCCGGCGAGACGATCGACTGCGGCGGCCTGCACATCCTGCCGGGTGTCATCGATAGCCAGGTGCATTTTCGTGAACCTGGACTGGAGCACAAGGAAGATCTGGAAACGGGTTCGCGCGCGGCGGTGCTGGGCGGTGTCACCGCCGTGTTCGAAATGCCCAACACCAATCCACTGACCACCAGCGAGGCGGCTCTTGCCGACAAGGTTCGGCGCGGCAGTGGCCGCATGCATTGCGATTTCGCCTTCTGGGTCGGCGGCACCCGTGAGAACGCGAAAGATGTTGGCGAGCTTGAGCGGCTGCCGGGCGCAGCCGGGATCAAGGTTTTCATGGGCTCGTCCACCGGCGACCTGCTGGTCGAGGACGACGAGGGCGTTGCATCGATCCTTAGAAACACGCGCCGACGCGCCGCCTTTCACTCGGAAGACGAATTCCGGTTGCGCGAACGTCTTGGCGAGCGCATCGAGGGCGATCCTTCATCGCACCCGGTCTGGCGTGACGAAGTCGCCGCCTTGCGCTGCACGGAACGCCTCATACGCATCGCGAAAAAAGTTCGCGCCCGCATCCACGTGCTGCATATCTCGACCGCCGAGGAGATCTTGTTCCTCGAACAGCACAAGGATGTCGCGACCTGCGAGGCGACACCGCATCATCTGACCCTGTCGGCGGACGATTATGCGCGGCTTGGCACGCTGATCCAGATGAACCCGCCGGTGCGCGCCGCGCGCCATCGCGATGGCGTCTGGCACGGCATCGCGCAAGGCATCGTCGACGTGCTCGGCTCCGACCACGCGCCGCACACGCTGGCCGAGAAGGCAAAGCCCTATCCGGCCTCGCCCTCGGGGATGACCGGCGTGCAGACGCTGGTGCCGATCATGCTCGACCACGTCAATGCCGGCCGGCTGACGCTGCAGCGCTTTGTCGACCTGTCCAGCCATGGCCCGCAACGCATCTTCGGCATGGCGAGAAAGGGCCGCATCGCCGCCGGCTACGATGCCGACTTCACCATCGTCGATATGAAGCGGCGAGAGACTATCACCAATGCGCAGGCAGGTTCGAAGGCAGGCTGGACACCTTATGATGGCAGGGAAGTGACAGGCTGGCCGGTCGGCACCGTCATCCGCGGCCGCCGCGTCATGTGGGAAGGCGAGATCGTCACGCCAGGGCAGGGCAGGGCTGTGGAGTTTTCCGAGGCTTTGGTGGGTTAGCTGTGTTCGCCAGCGTTGGATTTTTTAAGCACGATCCACTAAGTTAGGAGGATTATGAACGCAGATATCGCGCCCATGGTTGTCCCCGCCGAGTTTCCGGAACTCCAGGTGCTTGCTTGGAACCGCGATGCTGCACGCCCGATCCCCGCCGAGGAGGCATTTGCGCTATACGAGCGGAATTGGCGTTTTGTCGATCAAAAGCGCCTTACGACGCGTGAAAAGCTGCTTATTCAGAGACTGGCAGACAAGTTCGGTCATGGCATCCTTTTGACCACTGTCTGAAGTTCCTTTCGCTCTCCTGATCCTACTCGCAGCTGGAACATCAACAGGACACACGGCGAGCGGAAACCATGACGAAATTCAAGAAACCTGAACATCGGATCATTGCCGAAGCCCTCGGGTTGATGGACCGGCATTTCCTGACCGCAAACCAGTGTTGGTTCGGCGGCGGAACGGCGATTGTCATGAAATTCGGTGAATTCCGGCGGTCACTGGATGTAGACTTCCTGTGTGCTGATGCCGACGGCTATCGCGAATTGCGGACCTTTGCAGTCGAACGCGGGATCAGGGCATTCTTCCCCAAACCCGTCGAAGCGGTTCGGGATTTCCAGATTGATCAGTATGGTTTGAGGACAGTCGTAAGACTACAGGGACAGCCTATCAAGTTCGAAGTCATTCGCGAAGGCCGCATCAAACTTCAAGGCCATTTCGATAGCGATCTGAATGTGCCCACCCTTGTTTCCGCAGATATGTTCGCCGAGAAGTTGCTGGCCAATGCCGATCGATGCCAGGACCGCGCAACCGCATATCGTGATGCTATCGATCTTGGAATGTTGATTGGCGCCTACGGCGAAATCCCGATCGAAGCGCTCGGTAAGGCGCAAACTGCTTACGGGCCAGACATTCAGCACAAGGTCGCATGGGTGGTGAACAAGCTTCAGGACAAGGACGAGCTACGCAACGCGGCCGACGTCCTGCAGATGGACGCCAGCGTGGCAGCCGATGCCATTTCGCTTCTTCGAAAGGAGGGCGCTCGCATATGGCTGGATGCCGGAATCGACGAGCGACCGCGTCGATAGCGGCCGGAGTTCAATCCCCGGCGACGAAGAAGGTCCATCGTCCCGTGGGCGTGATGCCGACACGGTAGAAGATATAGGCGCCGAACTGCTTCATGTCGTCGAAGTCGCCAGCGGTGACGATCTTGAACAGTTCGACCCGCTGCTTGGCATCCAGCTTGTCCAACGGCAGGGCGAAGAAATACGGCCACACATAGAGCTCTTCCGGCTTGCCGGCATCGAGGTGGACATAACCGGCGTTGAGCACCTCCTCGAGGATGGCCAGGATCTCCTGACCATCCGGATCACCGGAGAGACCCTTGAGGAAGGCGATGGCGTCGCCGTCTATGTCGGTCAGCGATATCTGCGTCATGCTGTCGCCGGTGCCGATCAAGGGCCGCAGCTTTTCGATGTCGCCGCCCTTGCAGGCCTCGACGATCAGATCGTGCATGCGCCGCACCGGTTCCGGCAGCTTGCCGAGATCGTAGACAACCTCGGGCACAGGCGTGTCCGGATCGACGCGCGGCCTGGTCACGCCGCCATCCGCCGGGCTGTCGGGCTCGGATTCGGCCGGAGCAGTCGGCTGGCTGGCCGGAGGCGGCGGCCCAACCGGGTTGGGCATTGGCACGGTGCTTCCTGGCGGCGACATGTCTTCGTCCGACGGCGGCGTGGCTGTTGGAGGGAGCTCTTCGCGCTTGATCTCGCTCAGCGCAAGAGCGGGGCTGCTGGCGAGGCACACAACCAGGGGAAGCTCGACACAGTAAGCGGCGAAGCAGATGCAAAGGACCAAGCCACGCGGCTTGCCTGACATCGAAAAATTCACTGCCCGTTTCTCCCTGCTTCCGGGCATGACGCCCGAGCGGCATTTTGCCGTCAAAGAACCGGACGTCGGTTCAGTGCCGCAGCCGTTCAGGTTCGAAGGCGCCAGCAATCACCTTTTCACGCATACGGTCGAGCAGGGCAAGGGCCGAGGTCTCGCCATTGGCACGCAACATCTCGCCGAAAGCGGTTTCGAGCGCCGCTTCGGCAATGATCTCGGGCTCTATGCCGGCGGAGAGACCTTCCGCCCAGGCCTCGCTGTGGCTTTCCACGGCGGTCAGGCGTTTTTCTTCCCTGACCAGCGCGTCGATGTCGTTGACACCATGTTCCATAAGCGAATGTCCACCCTTTCAAGCAGCGATCCGTCGGTGTGGATCAGGCCTGATCTGTTCATTTCACACGCATGGTCAATTAAGTATTTGTAAATACGACATTTTTTTGATCGTCTTTTACAAAGCCCGATTGCCTTGTGCGAAGCTGCGTTCAGCTCGAGTCAAACTTAGCCGATTGGGGCGGCCTGCGGGGCGAAAACCTTCAGTTTGAGTTAATTCCGCTTTCGCGCGGTAAGGTTTCGTTAATACTGTTGCAGAAGTGCCACATGAGGATTGCACCAAGATGGCGCCTGGCACAAGCCGGAGATGTCGGTCGTCACCAGCAATGGTCCGAATAGTTGTTGATGAGCAACCGAAATGCCTAATTTCCGTAACGCGAGGCGATGTCGCGTGACAGCGTCTCGCCTTCCTTCATATAACGGCTGATGGCTTCGGTCGCCGAAGGGGTGCACTGCGTATAGATGCCGCCGAAGGAACGGTAGCCACGGTTGAAGCTGGCGATGAAGCGGGCGCGCCGCTCGGCGTCCGGATTTTCCGAATCAAGCAGCTTCTGCATCTCGACACGCCACTGGTCGCCTTTTTCGCCGCACAAATTGCGCAGGAAATGCAGCGACCCCAGAACTTCCGCCAGCCGCATTAGCCCGGGCTCGAACGGCGACTCGGCGCTGAGCGCAGGCCGCGTCGAGACAGCCGCGCTGACGACAAGACATATGGCAAGAAGTAGGGATGGACGGTTCATATCATATGGTTCTCTGCCGAACGGCATAAGCCGTTCTGGCTCCGCCAAACAGCATAAGCCTTTGTGGCGAAACAATTTGTCGCCCGCAAGGCGATTTTCAGGACTGCGGCCCGCCGGTTCCGCCGGGATTCAACAAGTCTTCGGCCACTGCGAACACCGAGCCTGCGAGCGGCAGTGCCGCCATCTCGCTGAGCGTGTAGAAGGCGGCCGTCTCGGCGTCGTCGCTGGCCACCGCCTCGCCGCCGGCATAGGCGGCGCCAAAGACCGTGAGGAGATAATCGACCGGGTGGCTGTCGTCCCTGCCGTCGATGTGGATTTCCCGAAGCGGGCGGTAATCGGTGGCCCGCAGGCCGGTCTCTTCCATCAGTTCGCGGGCGGCAGCCTGCTCCAGCGTCTCACCGGGTTCGACCTTGCCACCTGGGAAGGCATAGAGCCCTTGCGAAGGTTGCCGGGCTCGCTTGACCAGTAGCACGGTGTCCGCGCGCACGACGGCGACCGAGACTGCCGGGAGTGTCTTGCGCGCTTCGTTCATGGATTCCCGATCAGGCGTATAGGCAGGTCTGTTGTGGACCGCCCAGCATGGGGAAGCTTTAGCGGTTGCGCAACGCCGGTTCCGTCGCCACTTTCAAACCGGATCATTCGGCCGGACCATTCGAGGGCACCAATCGACCATGTGCGGACGTTTTGCCTTGACCGCGACGCCGGACCAGACCGCCGCCCTGCTGGGCTTGGCCGAACTGGAGGAGTTCCCGGCGCGCTACAACATCGCGCCGACACAGCCGGTCCTGATGGCGATCGCCGGCGCTCCGCGGGCGCCGGGCTCGAATCTGCCGGCCCGGCAGCCAATGCTGGTGCGCTGGGGGCTGATCCCGACCTGGGTCAAGGACACCAGGGAGTTTCCATTGCTGTTCAACGCGCGCTCCGAAGGAGCCGCCGAAAAGGCTTCGTTCAAAGCGGCCATGCGCCATCGCCGTGCTTTGGTGCCCGCCTCCGGCTTCTACGAATGGCGGCAAACCGGCGGCAAGAAAGGACAACCCTATTGGATCCGGCCGAGGCATGGCGGGTTGGTCGCCTTTGCCGGCCTGATAGAGACCTATGCCGAGCCGGGCGGTTCGGAGATGGACACCGGTGCCATACTGACCGTCAATGCCAATGCCGACATCGCCCATATCCACGACCGCATGCCGGTGATGATCGATCCCGGGGATTTCGCCCGCTGGCTGGATTGCCGCACGCTCGAGCCACGCGATGTAGCCGACCTGTTGCGGCCGGCACAGCCGGATTTTTTCGAGGCAATTCCGGTCTCCGACCTCGTCAACAAGGTGTCCAACACTGGACCGGAAATTCAGGAACGGGCCGAGATCGGGCCGGAGCCCGAGAAGGTCAAACGCCAGAAGCCCGGCGCGGACGACAGTCAGATGACGTTGTTCTAGCTCAGCTGTTCTTCATAGGTGCATGTCAGCGCCCTCATGCCAGGCGCCTTTTGCGCCCGCCGCACACCGCCTTCAGGCAGCGCGGGGCGATACGATCTTCTGTGCCGGCTTCTTCTTCTTCGCGGTGTGGAGAAGGGCGGCGACGATCGCGGCCGGACCGATTGCGCGGTAGTGGTTGGCCAGCGCCGGTTGCTTGGCGCGGTTGGATTCCTGCTTGCTGCAAGGCATGTCTCTCTTCCCAGGTAACATTTTCGTGTCCGCGTTTGATGGCCGATTCTGACCAAATCGTGACGCCCGCTGATCTAGCCGACGAATGTTTCATGACTGTGCCGACATGTTTAATAAAATGTTTCAGTGCATCATTACCTGTGATCCAGCGATGTTTTTGCCGAAACTAGCGACTTGACGGCAACACAAGCCAAGGCGATAAAGCCGCCCATGAAAACGTCTTTCGCCATTTGTGGCATTTGCATTATTGGCTAGCCTCGCGCTGGTCCGGACGTTTTCGCCTCATCTTCCCCAGATTGGACAAACGCCCCGGCCAGCAGGCTGGAATCCGATTTGCGCCTCGGCGCAAGACAGGTTCCATCCAAACAAAAAGTTCTGAACCGGGAAGGCACGAATGTCTGACGCATCGCAGGGCCTGCGCCTCTACAACACGCTGACGCGAGCGAAGGAGGATTTCGTCCCGATCGATGGGCGCAATGTGCGCATGTATGTCTGCGGCCCGACCGTCTATGACTTTGCCCATATCGGCAATGCCAGGCCGGTGATCGTCTTCGACGTGCTGTTTCGCTTGCTGCGTCATGTCTATGGGCAGACGCACGTCACCTATGTGCGCAACATCACCGACGTCGACGACAAGATCAACGCGCGCGCCTTGCGGGATTTTGGCGGCGAGATCGCTTCAGGCACGCTTTCGCTCAACGAAGCGATCCGGCGGGTCACCGAAAAGACCGCCGACCAGTTCCACCGCGACGTGGCGGTTCTTGGCTGCCTGGAGCCGACGGTCGAGCCGCGCGCCACCGAATTCGTCGAGCCCCGCGCTGACGGCAAGGTGGACATGATCACCCTGATTCAAAGCCTGATCGAACGCGGCCATGCCTATGTTGCCGCGGGCGAAGTGCTGTTCGACACGGCGTCGATGCCCGACTACGGCCAACTGTCGAAACGCAATCTTGACGAGCAGCAGGCCGGCGCTCGCGTCGCCGTGGACGCGCACAAGAAAAACCCCGGCGATTTTGTCCTCTGGAAGATGTCGTCACCGGAGGAGCCCGGCTGGAATTCGCCATGGGGCAGGGGCCGGCCCGGCTGGCACATCGAATGCTCGGCGATGTCGGCCGCCTATCTCGGCGAGGTGTTCGACATCCACGGCGGAGGTCTCGACCTGATCTTCCCGCATCATGAGAACGAGATCGCCCAGTCGCGCTGCGCCCACGGCACCGATGTCATGGCCAACATCTGGATGCACAATGGCTTCCTGCAGGTCGAAGGCCAGAAAATGTCGAAGAGCCTCGGCAATTTCTACTCGATCAACGAACTCTTGGAGACCGAGACCTTCGGTGGCCGCAAATGGCCGGGTGAGGTGCTGCGGCTGGCGATGCTGATGACGCACTATCGCGAGCCCATCGACTTTTCCGTGCGCAAGCTGGAAGAGGCCGAGAACACGCTGCGCAAATGGAAGCGGGCGGCCGACCTGGCGCCGGCTGCGGCAGGTCAGTTGCCCGCGGCGGTTATAGATGCCTTGTCGGACGATCTCGCCACCTATGCCGCCTTCCAGCTTTTGACCCAGTTGGCCGGCGAGTCAGCGGACGGCAACGATGCGGCGGCCGCACTGAAGGCGTCGCTGCTGTTCTTCGGCTTCGATGTCGCCTCGGCGAAGGTTGATGAAGACCACGTCGCCAAGGCCATCGCCAAGCGCCTCGCATTCATCGCCGCCAAGAACTGGGTCGAAGCCGACCGCATCCGCGACGAACTGTTGGCACAAGGTATACAGTTGAAGGACGGCAAGGATCCGGTCACCGGCGAACGCATCACCACTTGGGAGGTGAAGCGGTGAGGGTGGCGCGAAACACTTTTGCAAGGTTGGCGAAGACGCTGGCGACAGCCGATCTCCCCCCTTGCGGGGGAGATGTCCGGCAGGACAGAGGGGGGTGTGAAGGAACGCCAGCGTTTCTGTTTGCCCACTCTCGTTTCGACCGTTTTCCGAAAAGGCAGCGGTCTCCAGTTGATAAGCGGGCGGGACAGCACCCCCCTCTGTCCTGCCGGACATCTCCCCCGCAAGGAGGGAGATCGGCCCTAGTCGCCGATTTCGCTAGTTGCCGGCGAAGGGGTGTTTGATGGGACACGATCTTGTTCCGCAACGACACCGCCGGAATGCAAAATCCATGCGTCGCGTTATGACCGATGCGGAGTTGAAACTTTGGAATGAGTTGCGCGCTCATCGGCTGATGGGAATGAGCTTTCGGCGGCAGGTGCCGATTGGACCTTACATCGTCGACTTTGCTTGCTCAGCCTATCATCTCGTTGTCGAGGTCGACGGTAGCCAACATGCGGATAGCGAAAATCTACAACATGACGAGACACGCAGCGCATATTTGAAGAGCAGCGGCTGGACCATCCTGCGCTTCTGGAACGACGACGTCATTCGCGATATCGACAATGTCTGCCAGCACATCGTTATCGAGGCTGGCCTGGCCGGCGCTGAAAAGCCAGTACCCGAACCAGCAAGGGAGTCCGTTTCATGATCGACCATCTCGGCATCACCGTTGCCGATTTCGACGCTTCGAAGGGTTTCTACGACAAGGCGATGGCGCCCCTTGGTGCGGCGCTGCTGTACATGGTGCCGCTGGAATACACCGGCGGCGCCAAGGTCGGTGGCTATGGCCGCGACCGGCCGGTGTTCTGGCTGAGTACCGGCAAGGACAAACCCAATGACCACCAGCACGTCGCCTTCACCGCGCGCAGCCGCGCCGAGGTCAATGCCTTCCATGCCGCGGCCCTTGCCGCCGGCGGCAAGGACAATGGCGGGCCGGGCCTGCGTCCGCACTATCATCCGAGCTACTACGCCGCCTTCGTCTTCGATCCCGACGGCAACAATGTCGAGGCCGTCTGCCATGCCCCGGAGTGAGCGGCGATGAGCCTCGACAACCGGCCGATCTACACCGGCGGCTGCCAGTGCGGCGCGGTGCGCTTTCGCGTCGAAGGCGCGTTGGGGGACGCTTCGATCTGCCATTGCCGCATGTGCCAGAAGGCGTTCGGCTCGTTCTACGCGCCGCTGGTTTCAGTGCGCGAGGCGAAGCTCGACTGGACGCGTGGCGAGCCGAAATATTTTCGCTCATCCAACCATGTCGATCGTGGTTTTTGCGGCAATTGCGGCACGCCGCTGACCTTCACCGCGCCGGATGGTGTCGGGCTGGCGATCGGTGCGTTCGACAATCCGGCGGAGATCGTGCCGCTGATCCAGTGGGGCACGGAGGCAAAGCTGCCCTATGTCGATACGATCCCGCAATTGCCGGGCGAGGAGACCATGGCCGACATGTCGTCGGCCCCCTACCTGGCCGATCTCGTCTCCTATCAGCATCCAGACCACGACACCGACCAATGGCCGCCAGAGGAAAAGTCATGACCGATCAGGTAAGAACCGGTGGCTGCCAATGCGGCGCCGTGCGTTTCCGCATTCATGGGGCGCTCGGCCGTCCGTCCATCTGCCATTGCCGCATGTGCCAGAAGCAATTCGGCTCGTTCTTCGGTGCGCTGGTGACGGTGCCCAGGGATGGCGTCGAGTGGACCCATGAAGAGCCGAGCTATTTCCAATCGTCGGTCAACATCGATCGTGGTTTCTGCGCTAGATGCGGGACGCCGCTGACCTATCGGCAGCCCGGCGGACTTGAGATCGCCATCGGCGCCTTCGACGACCGTTCCGATCTCGCCCCGCAGATCCAGGTCAATTACGCAGCGCGGCTGCCCTGGGTGGAGACGATCTTCGATCAGCCCGTTCATCAGGACCCCGACTACTACGCGAGGCAGGAGCAGATCATCTCCTTCCAGCATCCCGACCATGAAACAGCGGACTGGCCGACCAAAGGTTTGCAACTATGAGCAGTCAATTGCGTACGCTCTACCCCGAGATCGAGGCGTTCGATTCCGGCATGCTCGATGTCGGCGACGGCCATCAGGTCTACTGGGAGCGTTCCGGCACCAAGGGCGCCAAGCCGGCCGTGTTCCTGCATGGCGGGCCAGGTGGCACCATCTCGCCAAAACATCGGCGGCTGTTTGACCCGAAGCTTTACGACGTCATCCTGTTCGACCAGCGCGGCTGCGGAAAATCGACGCCCAACGCCTCGCTCGAAGCCAACACGACATGGCATCTGGTCGCCGATATCGAACGTTTGCGCGAAATGGTCGGCTTCGACAAATGGCTGGTGTTCGGCGGCTCCTGGGGCTCCACGCTTGCGCTCGCCTATGCCGAGACGCACCCCGAACGCGTCAGCGAACTGGTGGTGCGCGGCATCTACACACTGACGCGCGCCGAACTCGAATGGTACTACCAGTTCGGCGTTTCGGAGATGTTCCCGGACAAATGGGAGCGTTTCCTGGCGCCGATCCCCGAGGCCGAGCGCGGCGACATGATGGCCGCCTACCGCAAGCGGCTGGTCGGCAGCGATCGCAAGGCGCGGATCGAAGCCGCTCGCGCCTGGAGCCTGTGGGAAGGCGAAACCATCACGCTGTTGCCGGAGCCCGAAACCAGCGGTCCGTTTGGTGAAGACGACTATGCCGTCGCCTTCGCCCGCATCGAGAACCACTATTTCGTCCATGCCGGCTGGCTGGAGGAAGGTCAGCTGTTGCGCGATGCGCACAAGCTTGCGGATATTCCCGGCACCATCGTCCATGGCCGCTACGACATGCCGTGCCCGGCGCGCTATGCCTGGGCGCTGCACAAGGCCTGGCCGAAGGCGGATTTCCATCTGATCGAGGGCGCCGGTCATGCGTATTCGGAGCCGGGTATCCTTGACCGGCTGATCCGCGCGACGGACAAGTTTGCAGGCAAATGACCATGAGCCGCGAGCGCCTCTATCTCTTCGACACCACGTTGCGTGATGGCCAGCAGACGCCGGGCATCGACTTTTCCGTCGAGGACAAGATCGCCATCGCCAAACTGCTTGACGCCTTCGGCCTCGACTATGTCGAGGGCGGCTATCCCGGCGCCAACCCGACCGACACGGCCTTCTTCCAGGAGAAGCGCACGGCACGCGCCAAATTCGTCGCCTTCGGCATGACCAAGCGGGCAGGGGTATCGGCGTCCAACGATCCCGGCCTTGCATCACTGGTGCAGTCGGAATCGGACGCCATCTGCTTCGTCGCCAAGAGCTGGGACTACCATGTCCGTGTCGCGCTCGGCTGCACCAATGAGGAGAACCTCGACGCCATCAAAGCCTCCGTCGAGGCGGCGATCGCCGCCGGCAAGGAGACATTGGTCGACTGCGAGCATTTCTTCGACGGCTTCAAGGCCAATCCCGACTATGCGCTGGCCTGTGCCAGGACCGCCTATGATGCCGGCGCGCGCTGGGTGGTGCTGTGCGACACCAATGGCGGCACGCAGCCGTCGGAAGTCCGCGCCATTGTCGAGAGCGTCATCGCCTTCGGAATCCCCGGCGATCATCTCGGCATCCATGCCCATGACGACACTGGCCAGGCCGTGGCCAATTCGCTGGCCGCGGTCGAGGCCGGCGTGCGCCAGATACAGGGCACGCTCAACGGTATCGGCGAGCGCTGCGGCAACGCCAACCTGATCTCGATCATGCCGACGCTGGCGCTGAAGCCGGCTTTCGCCGATCGTTTCGAGACGGGCATTTCGACTGAGGCGCTGACCGGTATTTCGCGCCTGTCGCGCGCCTTTGATGAACTCTTGAACCGCGCCCCGGAAGCGCAGGCGCCCTATGTCGGCGCATCCGCCTTCGCGACCAAGGCCGGCATCCATGCTTCGGCGCTGGCCAAGGAGCCGGCGACCTATGAGCATGTGCCTCCGGAAACGGTCGGCAACCGCCGCCGCGTCATGGTTTCGGATCAGGGCGGCAAGGCCAATTTCCTCGCCGAGTTGAAGCGACGCGGCATCGACGTGCCGAAGGACGATCACCGGCTCGACGCGCTGATATCAGTGGTCAAGGAACGTGAGGCCGAGGGCTATGCCTATGAGGGTGCCGACGCCAGCTTCGAGCTTCTGGCGCGCAAGATGCTGCACGGTCTGCCGGAGTTCTTCTACGTCACCTCGTTCCGCTGCATGGTCGAGCGCCGCTTCGACGCCAACGGCCAGTTGAAGACGGTGTCCGAAGCGATCGTGAAAGTGCTGGTTGACGGCGAGGAGAAGATGTCGGTGGCCGAGGGGCATGGCCCGGTCAACGCACTCGACATCGCGTTGCGCAAGGACCTCGGAAAATTCCAGGGCGAGATTGCCGACATGGAGCTTGCCGACTTCAAGGTGCGTATCCTCAATGGCGGCAGCGAGGCGATCACCCGCGTTCTGATCGAATCGCATGACGGCACCGGGGCGCGCTGGTGGACAGTCGGCGTTTCCGAAAACATCATCGACGCCTCGTTCCAGGCGCTGATGGATTCCATCGTCTACAAGCTGATGAAGAACCGCGAGATGGCCGGCCTGGTGGCGGCCGAATAGGGTTGAACCATCAGCGAAAGTCCATTGATCCATCAGAACTTTGCGATGGTCTTGGCAAGATGGCTGGGCCATAGCGTTGGGCCATGGCCACTGAAGCGATTACCCTGGACGCGGACTCGAAGGCACGGCGCGGCTTTTTGCTGGCGCTTGGCGCCTATCTCTTGTGGGGAATGCTGCCCTTCTACATGAAGGCCGTGGCGCATCTGCCGCTTGCTGAAGTGATAGCCCATCGCATCGTCTGGTCGGTGCCGATCGCCGCCGCCGTCCTGATCTGGGCTGGCCGCACGGCGGACTTCAAGGCGGCGTTGCGTTCGCCGCGCACCATCGCCATGGCCGCGCTGACGGCGGCGCTGATCTCGGTCAACTGGGGCATCTATGTCTGGGCGATCGCCGTCGACCGCACCGTCGAGACCGCGCTCGGCTATTACATCAACCCGCTGGTCAGTGTCGTCGTCGGCGCGCTGTTGCTGGGTGAGCGGCTCGACCGGCTGCAGATCGCGGCGGTGGTGCTGGCGGCCGTCGCCGTCGCCGTGCTGACCATCGAGGGCGGCAAGCTGCCCTGGGTGTCGCTGGCCTTGGCGTTTTCCTTCGCCGCCTACGGCTTCTTCCGCAAGACCCTGCCGATCGGCCCGAGCCAAGGGTTTCTGCTCGAAGTGCTTTTGCTGTCGGTGCCGGCCCTTGGCTACATCGTCTACCTGATCGCGACCGGACAGGACCACATCGTATCCAGTAGCGGTACCGATACGGCGCTGCTGATTGGCTGCGGTCCGGTCACGTCGGTGCCGCTCTTGCTGTTCGCCTTCGGCGCCAAGCTGTTGCGCCTCTCCACCATCGGCATCATGCAATACATCGCGCCGACCATGGTGTTCCTGATCGCCGTGCTGATCTTCGATGAGCCTTTCGGCACCACCCAGGCCGTCGCCTTTGCACTGATCTGGGCGGCACTGGCGGTGTATTCCTGGTCGATGTTGACGACAGCGCGCAAGGCTTCTGCCCGGTAAGGAGTTTCGATGTACTTGCTGCATATCGCCAACAAGAACTATTCCTCATGGTCGTTGCGGCCCTGGGTGCTGATGCGGGAGCTGGACATCCCATTCGAGGAGCGGCTGACGCCATTCCCGACCGGATCGAGCTGGGAGCTCTACCGGTCGTTCTCGCCCAGCGGCCGGGTGCCGTGCCTGATCGACGACGGTTGGGCGGTCTGGGATTCGCTCGCCATCGCCGAATATCTTGCGGAACGCCACCATGGCGTTTGGCCCGTCGAGGCCAAGGCACGCGCCTGGGCACGCTCGGCCGCCGCCGAGATGCATTCGAGCTTCACCGCACTGCGCGGCACATGCCCGATGAGTTGCGGCCTGCGCGTAAAGCCGTTTCCGATGTCCGATGCGCTGAAGCAGGATCTCTTTCGCCTCGGCGATCTCTGGAACGATGGTCTTGCCCGTTTCGGCGGACCGTTTCTCGCCGGCTCTCATTTCACCGCCGTCGACGCCTTCTTTGCTCCCGTGGCATTTCGGGTTCAGTCGTACGGGCTCTCCTTCGAGGGGGCGGCAGCCATCTATCCGGAGCAACTGCTTGCCCTGCCGGCGATGCGCGAATGGTATGCGGCGGGCCTTGCCGAGACCTGCCGCGAGCCCGACCACGAAGCGGAAGTCGCCGCCGCCGGCACCATCCTCGAGGATTTTCGCGCCTCGGCATGAAAGCTGCTGGCGTTACATCCCCCGGCCGAGCCGCCTGACGAACAGGTAGGTGCCCGCGGCGATAACGAGCGATACCGCCGACACCACCCAAAAACCCATCGGCGTGTTGACCAGAGGCAGTCCGCCGACATTCATGCCGAACAGGCCGGAGATGATGGTCATCGGCAACAGCACCGCCGTCATCACCGACAGCACATAGAGCAGCTGGTTCGACTGCGTCGTCAGCTTGGCCATCAGCTCGTCCTGCAGCAGCCGCGCGCGCGCCTGCAATTGCTCGCCGTCATAGTGCAGCGTCTGCGCACGGTGCGAAAGCCGCGCCGCCATGTCGTTGATGGTGTCAGGCAAATCGTTGCGATGCGAATGGTCGAGATGGCGAAACAGATTCGTCAGCGTCGCCATCTGCCGATGGATCACCACCAGATGCCGCCGAGCGTCGATGAGGGACTGCCGCTCATTGTGCCATGCGTCGCGGACGATGCGATCCTCGATGCCGTCGAGACTGTCGCCGAGCGCCGCGAGTTCGGCCACCATGCCGTCGAGCGACTGGCCGACCACCGCCTCGATCAACTCGGCCGGCGAGCGGAACTTGCGCGATCCGTTCTCGATCGCTTTGCGGATGTTGTCGACCGACTGCAGCGGCTGCTTGCGGGCGCCGACCAGCATGGTGTCGTTGAGGGCGAAGCGGAAATGGCCAAGCCCGCCTGCTTCCGCCGAATAGTCATGTCGCAGGTCCGGCAGGTCGCCGTAGAGCCAGTCATCCTCGAGGTCGATGTGACAGCCATGGCTGGCGGAGAGGAAAGCTTCACGCACCGGCGCCGGCAAGGCCTGGTCGGCGCCGATCTCATGGCGGGCGCGCATGTTGGAGAGCTGGTAGCTGCGCCATGTCCAGTGCGCGGCGGCTGCGTCCCTGGTTCGCACGCCCTCCGCGGTGAAGTGATAGATGAAGAACAACCCGTGCTCGTCGGGCAGGTAAGGCGACAGGTCGGTGCCATCCGGGGCGAGAGCGATATCCATGGGCGCGGTGCCAGATGCAGGTTTCGAACATGGCGCCGCATGGCGGCCGCCTCACCCTTGATGTCTATCACGGGCGAACCCGGTTTCGTGTGACGGTTTCTTGACAGCCGATCACAGTCTGTCGATCACCCACGTCAATCCGGCGGTGACGCCTTCGCCGCCATCGGATTGCGCCCTCTCAACGCTTCGGGCCGAACCCAGGGTAAGGGTTAGGCGAGCACGATTGCGGCCATATCCATCATGCCGACCTTGACCAGGGGACGAGCCGCTGGTGCTGGCGATCCCCGAAGATGATCCGCTTGTCCAAATATCGGAGATTGGGCCGCATCACCGGCCGCATTTGGATCACGGTCGCGCGCCAGCCCGACGACACCAACCGCGGCCAATTCCTAGCCGCCTGCGCCAAAGCCGGCTTTCTGCCCGACATCGCCTATGAGACGGCGGACCCGCTGACCTCGCTCGGTCTGGTCAGCGCCGCTCTCGGCCTGGCAACGGTGGAGGCCAGTCTGCGTGCCGGCGCTCCGTCGCGGATCGTGTTTCGCGACCTGCCATGGTTCGAGCGCACGGTTTCCATCTATCTTGCCTGGCGTCGTCCTGACCGCCGCGCGGTGATCGCCGGCTTGCGGCAGGCAGCTGCAGTAGGCAGTAGGCTAGGGCTCCGCACTCAGGTTAACAAAGACCTGACGACAGTTCGGCGGTGTCGGCTTTTGTGCCGGTAATAGGAATTTTTTCTTGATTCCATGACCTCAGCTATGGTACATATTCGTCCATGGTGCTGATTTGCGCCAGTGACCCGCCGCACAGGCGGGTTTTTCGTTTGATGCTCCGTCAGCCAATGCGCAGGCGAAGGCAGCGAAGGAACCCGTTAAGCCGAGTTCGTTGCCCTGGGCAGTAGGCAGTAGGGGTTGCCGTCCCCCGGCATTCACACTGCCTACCGCCCTATTCCCTACTGCCTCACATCTTGTCTATCACCGACTGCACGCCCTCGGTCGGGGCGTCGACGGAGGATCCAGCCACCATGATGGCGGCGACGATCGCTTCGGGGTCGTCGACGACCAGCGGCTTGACCCGTTGCGCGGTGTGGATGAAGCCCTCGGCGGCCATGTGATCGAGCAACGCCAGCATCGGATCCCAGAATCCGCCGACATTGCCGAAGACGATCGGCTTGCGATGATGGCCGAGCTGTGCCCAGGTCATGACCTCGACGATCTCCTCGACCGTGCCGATGCCGCCCGGCAGCGCCACAAAGGCGTCGGATTTCTCGAACATCTTGTGCTTGCGCTCATGCATGTTGTCGGTGATCAAGAGCTCGTCGAGCCGGCCAAGCGCGGTTTCGGTCGCTTCCTTGTTGATCAGGAAGCGCGGAATGATGCCCGTCACCTTGCCGCCAGCGCGCAAGGCGCCTTCGGCGACGGCGCCCATGATTCCTTTGGTGCCGCCGCCATAGATCAGCCGCAGGCCCGCTTTGGCAATCGAGCGCCCGAGCAGGTGTCCGGCCTTGATATAGATTTCATCGCGGCCCGGAGACGAGCCGCAATAGACGCAGACGGATCGAATCGTGTTCATGCCGATGATTGGTGATTGGGTCTGAAAGCTGGGTCAAGCCCCAAGGGTGAACAAGCCCGGGCTTTTTCTTGTCGGCTTTGGCAAAACAGGTTAGACCGGCGTTAGGTGGCTAAGGGGTAGGGAAATATGGCAATTAATCCATTGAAGGCGTTCCTCTTCGCGGCGGGTGGGACCGTTGCGGTCGCGGGAACCGCCTATGTATCGGGCGCACTCGACCCGTATCTTAATCCGACTCCGCCGGCGCAGGTGGCTGCCTTGACGCCGCCCGTGGCGCCGAAACCGGCTGATCCCGATACGGAAGCGCGGCTGCCTCAAGCTGAGGTCCCAGCCGCTCCCGCCGCGGTGCCCCAGGCAACGGCACCGGCCGCACCGGCAACGGATGCGGCGGCTCCGGCAGCATCGGCTGCGGCCAGTCCGATCGCACCGTCCTTCGATGTCGTGCGCGTCGAGAGCAATGGCTCCATCGTTATCGCCGGCAATGCGGCGCCCAATTCAAAGGTCGAAATACTCAACGGCACGGCCGTGCTCGGTTCGACGGTCGCCGGCACCGATGGCGCCTTTGTTATTATTCTCGATGATCCGCTGAAGCCCGGCGACTATACGATCGCGCTGCGTGCGACGACCGGCGATGTCGTGACACCCTCGGTGCAGACCGCTGTCGTCTCGGTTCCCAAGGATACGGCCGGCCAGGTGCTTGCCATGGTCGAGGAGCCGGGCAAGCCGGCGGAACTGCTTACCGTTCCCGCACCCGAGACAAAGCCAGCCGCACCGGCTGCCAGCGACCAGGCTGCCGCTCCTGCAGCCGAAGCGCCCGCAACCGCTGCTCCGGCACCAGCCGCACCGGCGCCAGCCGTGGTTGAAGCAGCACCGGCTCCAGCAGCGCCGGCGACGCCGCCCGCCGCAGCCGTGGCCGAACCCAAGATCGTCGTCGAGGCGGTCGAGATCGACGGCAACAAGATCTTTGTCGCCGGCCTCGCCGATCCGGGCCGCAAGGTACGCGCCTATGCCAACGATATCCTGCTCGGTGACGCGCAGACATCACCGGACGGCCATTTCCTCGTCGAGGCGATGCGCGACATCCCGGTCGGCAGCTATACCATCCATGTCGACGGTCTCGATGCCGACGGCGTGAAAGTGGTGGCCCGCGCCGCCGTGCCATTCGAGCGCGAGCCGGGTGAATCGATCGCCGCCGTGGCGCCCGCGGAGCCCAAGCCTGCCGACCCGAAGCCGGCCGCGCCCGCTGTTGTCGCGGCTGCTCCGGCGGAGCCGGCACCGGCTCCTGCCGTGCCGGCAACCGAGGCGCCGGCCATTGCCGGGGCACCGGCTGAAACGGCACCGGCCACCGCGCCCGCTCCCGCCACTGAGGCTCCGGCCGTTGTGGCAGCGGCCCCACCGCCAGGCAATGTGCCCGAGACCGTTGCGCCCAAGCTCGAGCATGCCGACGGTGCTGTCATCATCCGCCGCAACGACACGCTGTGGCGGATTTCACGACGCGTCTATGGCCATGGCGTGCGCTTCTCGACCATCTACCTCGCCAACCAGGATCAGATCAGCGATCCTGATCGCATCTGGCCGGGGCAGGTGTTCAAGGTCCCGGAAAAGTCCAAGGAAGGCGAAGCCGCCGACCTCAAGGCGATGGGCGAGCAGGCAACGACAGCGCCGGCCAAGACCAATTAGAGTCCAAGGCCGTCCAAAGGTCGACGTCAGCTAGTTTGTTGAGCCGCTCAGGTGCAGTTTGAATCCGATCAAGTTCGGATCGCTCAGGTCGGGGCGTAGCTTCATGCTCGGAATCAAATAGTCGCCGCCATTCTGCCGGCGATAGGGGATGGGTTGCGTGGTCGCGAACGTCCTCATCCTCTCGCGCAGGCGCTCGGCAGTGGGCTCGAAGTCGGCTTCGCCGAAGCGGTCGACGCTATAGGCTACGAACGGCGGAAGGACGTCGTAGCCCGGGTAGTAGAGAATCCCGTGGTTGATCGGGAACAGCAGATCATCGATTGGTCCGTTGACGCCGCGAGGGGCATAGTGCTCCTCCCAGCCACCGGCGGTCACGATCAACATTGCGCGCTTGCCCATCAAGGTTCCCTCGCCGTAGCGGTCGCCCCATCGTTTGTCACTATGTTCGCCCACACCGTAAGCGAAGCCGTAGGCAAAGACCCTGTCGACCCAGCCCTTGAGGATCGCCGGCATGGCAAACCACCAGAGCGGAAACTGGAGAATGAGGGCATCCGCCCACAGCAGCTTTGCGATCTCGGCCTTGACGTCCTCTGTCAGCGCGTCGGCCTCGAAAGACTTTTTGGAAGCCGCGGCAGGCATCAGCCGCGCATCAGACGCCAAAACCGGAAAGTCGGCCCGATCAACCGCTGATTTCCAACCTTGGGCATAAAGGTCCGTCACCCGCACTTCGTGGCCTTGTGCCTCGAGTTCTCTAATGGCGACGTCGCGGAGCGCGCCGTTGAGCGAGCGCGATTCGGGATGAGCGAAGATAAGTAGAATTTTCATGCGGGGACTCCTTGGATTGAAAAACTGGTCCCTTAGCTAGGCAATATCGACATAATCCGCTACGCATTCGTAATGCATAAGATTGTGCCGAATAATGAATAAATCAGATATCACCCTCGAACGCATGCGCACTTTCATTCGCGTTGCGGAACGGGGCAGTCTGTCGTTGGTTGCCGGCGAACTGGGCATCGGGCAATCGACGGTTACGCGGCATTTGCAAGAGCTTGAAGAGGCAGTGGGTGTGCCTTTGCTCAGCAGGACCACCCGGCGGGTCACGCTGACCGATGAGGGCAGCCGGTACTATGCTAACAGCGTCCAGATCCTGCGCCTTGTCGAGCAGGCCGGCGACGAAGCGCGGGGCGCACGTGGCGCGCCGGCCGGCACCGTGCGGATATCCTGTACGGCCGCTTTCGGGGTCTTGCACACCAGCCGGCTCATCTTCGCCTTTCAGGACCGATATCCCGACATCGGAATTGACCTCAGCCTCACCGATGAGCGTGTCGATCTCGTCCGGGAAGGCGTCGATATCGCGCTTCGCTTGGGTCCGCTAACGGACAGCTCATTGAGGTTGCGGGCCCTCGGCCTATCACGGCGCCTGCTCGTGGCATCGCCGGATTATCTGGCGGCGCGAGGCAGACCGGCTGTCCCGTCGGACCTGTCTGGACATGAGGGCATCCGGATGTCGAACGTGGCGGGCAGTGAAACTCTTGCTTTGCAGGGTGTCGGGGGCGAGCGCCATATGGTGCCTTTCGCGGGGCGACTGCGTGTCGACCATGGGCTTGCCGCGCGCGAGGCCTTGGTCGCGGGTCGAGGGGTCGCACCGGCCCACCGATGGCTTGTCGACGATCTTTTGGCGGCGGGACTGCTCGAGACGATACTGGATGATTATTCGCTGCCGTCCGCCCCATTGAACATGCTGATTGTCCCGGAGCGCTCGGGCGTTGCAAGGGTCCGCCTGCTGGTCGACTTCCTGGCCGAACGGATTGCCGACATCCCGGGGATCGAGAAGTCCAGCTCACAGCGTTAGCCGCTATCTGGTCTGCCCAGAAGAGTAGCTTGCGGCGGCGCCAGCCATCGTTTATCGCCGATGGACGATGAGCGACAGCCCCTTCGAAATCCATAGACTCCGCTCCACGTCGGAAGCCCCGGACAGCCGCGCCGTGGCCGCCCGGTTGGCAGCGCTTTCGCACCCGGCGCGAATCGAAATCGTAAAATACCTGTCGGCCAGCAGCTCATGTTGCTGCCGCGAAGTCGTCGATCGTTTCGACCTGGCGCAGTCCACCGTGTCACAACACCTGAAGATACTGGTCGAAGCCGGGCTGGTCCGGTTCGAGCCTGATCGCCAGCGCTCGCGCTATGCGATCGATCACGCCGCGCTCGCCGACGTTTCGGCGTCGCTGACCGCCCTCGTCAATTCCTGCTGCTCCGGCCGCTAGAACCATGATCCCGAAAAGTGAAGCCCGGTTTTCGGACAAGATCATTGTCAAAAAGACATAAGAAGAAGGCACAAGAAATGGCCGAAAAAACCGTCTCCGATTCCTCGACCTTCAAGACGCTGCTCAACCTGTGGCCCTACATGTGGCCGACGGATCGTGCTGATCTGAGAGCCCGGGTCACCTGGGCGACGCTTCTGCTGGTCGTCGCCAAGCTGACGCTGGTCGCCGGTCCCTATTTCTTCAAATGGGCGACCGACGCGCTGGCCGGCGACGCCAAATCGGTGCCGCCGCTGCCGACCTTTCTGCTGGCGCCCGTCATGCTGGTCGTCGCCTACAATGTCGTGCGGCTGGTGCAGCTTGGCTTCAATCAGCTGCGCGACGCGCTGTTTGCCCGCGTCGGCCAATATGCCGTTCGCCAGCTCGCCTTCCGCACCTTCGTCCACATGCACCAACTGTCGCTGCGCTTCCACTTGGAGCGGCGCACCGGCGGCCTGTCGCGCATCATCGAGCGCGGCACCAAGGGCATCGAGACGATCGTGCGCTTCATCATGCTCAACACGGCGCCGACCATCCTCGAATTCGGGCTGACCACCGGCATCTTCGCCTACACCTATGGCTGGAAATATGTGGCCGTCGTCGCGGTCACCGTCTGGGTCTATGTCTGGTTCACGGTCCGCGCCAGCGACTGGCGCATCTCGATCCGCCGCGACATGAACGACAGCGACACCGACGCCAACACCAAGGCGATCGACTCGCTGCTCAATTACGAGACGGTCAAGTATTTCAACAACGAAGGCATGGAGGCCGAGCGCTTCGACCGTTCGATGGCGCGCTACGAAATCGCCGCGACGCGCATCTGGACCTCGCTCGGCTGGCTGAACTTCGGCCAGGGCATCATCTTCGGCCTCGGCACCGTCATCGTCATGTGCATGTCGGCGCTGGAAGTGCAGGCCGGCACGCAGACGGTCGGCGATTTCGTCTTCATCAACGCCATGCTGATGCAGCTGTCGGTGCCTCTGAATTTCATCGGCTTCATCTACCGCGAAATCCGCCAGGGGCTGACCGATATCGAGCAGATGTTCGACCTTTTGGATGTGCCGCAGGAGATCGTCGACAAGCCGAACGCGAAACCGCTTACTGTCAGCGCCGGCAAGGTCGAGTTCCGCGACGTGCATTTCTCCTATGACCCGAACCGCAAGATCCTGAAGGGCATCAGCTTCGAGGTGCCGGCCGGCAAGACCGTCGCCATTGTCGGGCCATCGGGCGCCGGCAAATCGACCATCTCGCGCCTTCTGTTCCGCTTCTACGACGTGCAGGACGGCGAGGTGCTGATCGACGGCCAGGATATCAGGGATGTGACGCAGGAAAGCCTGCGCGGAGCGATCGGCATGGTGCCGCAGGACACCGTGCTGTTCAACGACACCATAGCCTACAACATCCGCTACGGCCGCATCGGCGCCAGCGAGGAGGATATGCGCAAGGCTGCCGAACTTGCCCAGATCGGCCCCTTCATCGAGCGGCTGCCCGACGGCTACAAATCGATGGTCGGTGAGCGTGGGCTGAAGCTTTCGGGCGGCGAAAAGCAGCGCGTGGCGATCGCCCGCACCATCCTGAAGGGGCCGCCGATCCTGATGCTGGACGAAGCAACCTCGGCGCTCGACAGCCACACCGAGCAGGAGATCCAGGCGGCGCTCGATCTGGTCAGCCGTGGCCGCACCACCATCGTCATCGCCCACCGGCTGTCGACGGTGATTACGGCCGACGAGATCATCGTACTGCAGGACGGCCAGATCGCCGAGCGCGGCACGCATGCCGAACTGATGCACAAGCGTGGCCTCTACGCATCGATGTGGGATCGCCAGCGCGAGGCAACCGAGGCCGAGGAGCGGCTGCGGATCGCCCGCGAGGGCGACGAACTTGGCGTCATCGTTCGCCGCCGGATGTCCGAGGTGAATTGACGCCGCTTTGCTTCTCTCACAAGGGGATACGAGGGAGAAGGAAAAACCGCTTGACCTCAACTTAAGTTGAGATTGTACGCCGTTCTTGGAGCCCGGAAGCAACATGGTCCAAGAACGGAATTATCGAAATGAGCAAGACAAGTCAGAATGTTAATGGTGGCAGCGTGTTCAGGGTGGACAAGTTCGTCGTCCCCGCCGCCGCCCGCGAGGAGATACTGGCCAAGGTCAGGACAACGCATGAATTGCTGCGCCTGCAGCAAGGCTTCGTGCAGGATTTCGTGCTCGAGCAATTCTCGGGGCCGGGCGAATTCAACCTCGTCACCATCGTCGAATGGGAGAACCAGACGGCTGTCGACCGGGTCGTGCCGATCGTCACGGCCGAGCATGCGCGTGCCGGTTTCAATCGGCAGGAGACGATCGCCCGGCTTGGCGTGCGAGCCGACATCGCCAACTAT
The DNA here is from genome assembly GCF_040317555.1 of Mesorhizobium sp. M1406. Classification (NCBI taxonomy): domain Bacteria; kingdom Pseudomonadati; phylum Pseudomonadota; class Alphaproteobacteria; order Hyphomicrobiales; family Phyllobacteriaceae; genus Mesorhizobium; species Mesorhizobium sp. M1406. The sequence continues at coordinate 43,645 of NZ_JAMYKW010000034.1, forward strand.
CAGCGGATCCCCGGGCTCTAGCCTGGCCAGCCGACGCCAGGTGCCGGCGCTTCAACGCTGAGTACCTGGCCGGTGCGGGCATCGCTGACCATATGCTCGAAGCCGCGCCATTCGGCGGCGACGATGAACAAGGTTTGCCGGCCCGCACCTCCCAGCATGCAGGCAAAGCAGCCGCGATCGACGGTGACCGTCTGCAACACCTCACCGCCTTCGCGCACCCGCACGCAATGCTTGTTGGGGACATCCGCGTACCAGGCGGCCCCTTCGGCATCGAGACAGATGCCGTCGGGATAGCCGTCGAGATCGGCCCAGACGCGTCGATTGGACAGGGTGCCGTCGGCTGCGATGTCGAAGGCGGTCAGCCGGTTGGCATGCGATTCGGCGACGATCAGCGTCTTGTTGTCCGGGGTCACCGCCATGCCATTGGCAAAGGCGATGTTTTCCGCCACTTGCCGGATCGCACTGTCAGGCGTGATCAACACGATGGTGCCGGGACTGAGATGCTCACCGGGCACCGGCGCCGGTCCGCCGCCATTGACATAGATGTTGCCGCGCCCATCGACGACAATCTCGTTCCACGGACTTTTCGACAGGTCACGCAGATCGGCGTGTGTGACGAGCCGCCCATCGGCTTCCTGCCGCAGCAGCAAGCCGTCGCGGCCCGAGACGACGAGCAGGCGGCGATCCGGCAGCCAGTCGATGGAGTAGGGCAGGACGGCTGGCACGGTCAGCACGATCTCCTTGTTGCCATCGGCATCGACGGCGATGACCTCGCCCGTACCCCAGTTGCAGAGCCACAGGCGTCCGTCATGCCAGCGGGGCGATTCCCCGAAGGCGAGGCCGCTGGTTACGACGTTGGCGATGCGCGATGCTGACTTCGACGACTGCATGCTTGGCTCCCGGATTAGTCGCTCCACCGGCCCTTTGCGCAGCGAAGCAGGGAGACGTCTGGTTGAGTTCGGTCAAGTCGCTCCTTTTTCTAATGCCAATGATTTCATGGGGCGTCTCCATGATGATATTTAATTATAGAAAACATCTACTTGTGAAGAAATACAATGCGTATGGATCTTTCGCTCACAATGATGGGGCAGGAATGGTTCGCATAGACTGGGAAAGTAAGGAAATTACGCCTGATTTCTTGCGGGAATGGGCCGAAGTTACCCTGCCATACAAAGTCGCGGTATGGTCTTTGTCAGTTATTTTGGCTGTCGACATAGCAGCCATTTTGGCTTTCGGCACTTGAAAATTTACCACGAGCGCCTCTTGGTGCTGTGAAAGAGGCAATCGTGACTGAGGGTCTGCGTCACGGCCGGCGCAGCATCAATGCGGACGACCTGGTCACCCAATCCACCAGTTCAAACACTGATCTTGTCCAGCGATGTCTCGATCGCCTTCCAAAGCTCTTCCACTGGCTCGCAGCCGACCGAGAGGCGCACGAAACCGGCGGAAACCGCATCGCCTCGCTTCAAGCGCCGCTCGGCGGAGGTATGGACGCCGCCGAAGGATGTCGCGGCCTGGATCAGGTCGCAGTTGTTGATGAAATCCTCGGCCTTGTCCTCCGAGGCGAGTTCGAAAGAGATCAGAAAGCCGAAGCGCTCCATCTGGGCGCGCGCGAGGTTGTGCGACGGATCGCTTTCCAGTCCGGGGAACCGCAGGCCGTTGATCGCCCGGTGGCCTTTCAGCCGCCGCGCGATCACTTCCGCCGAGGAACACATGCGATCGAAGCGCACGTCCAGTGTCTCCAGGCCGCGATGCACCAGCCAGGCTTCGAACGGACCGGGAATGCTGCCGGAAACCTCGCGCCAGCCGGTCACGGCGGCAATGATTTCGGCATTGCGGCTGGCGACATGGCCGAACAGCACATCGGAATGGCCATTGGGTGCCTTGGTGTCGGCGGCAACGACGATATCGGCGCCATGGTCGAGTGGGCGCTGGCCGAAGGGTGTCATCGTCGTGTTGTCGACCACCAGCAGCGCGCCGGCTTTGTGAACAGCGCCGGCTACGGCCGCGATGTCGCAGATATCCAGCCCCGGATTGGCAGGGGTTTCGACAAAGGCAAGGCGATATCCATCGAAGCCGCCATCGAGGAAGGTCGAGGTCGGCCTGACATCGTAGGTGATGCCAAGGGGCTTCAGGAAGCGTTCGGCCAAAGCCCGTGTCGTGTGATAGCCGTCCGAAGGCAGCAGGATGCGATCGCCGGCCTTGAGCACGGCAAAAAATGCTGCCGAGATCGCCGCCATTCCCGAAGGAAAGGCGACGCAGGGCGCGTCCTCCAGATGGGCCAGCATATGTTCGACCGCATCCCAGGTCGGGTTGCTGAAGCGGCCGTACTGGTTGAAACCGGTGGCGTCGCCAGGCGCGTGAAAAATGGCGGCCATGGTCAGGGGCAGAGGGATGGAATCGCCCCTGGCAAGCCCGCTGCTACGCAGATGGGATAGTGCCGCAGCGCGACTGTTCGCTGTTTCAGACATCGATTCTCAAACCCTTTGGTGACCGACCGGATGCAGCGAAACGCTATGCCGGGTAGTGCCTCGCGGCAAGGCGCGTCCGGTTGGGCCAGGCGGCTCTAAACGCTTCGTTAGGCTTAATAGAGCATAAACACGAGACGTGCCGTCAAGGCTGCTCTCATTGGTCGCGGCGTGCGTGTTTGTGAAGCCATCCCGTTGACGCCCATAGTACCCCATGATATCCCATTTAGACATCAAAGCCTTCGTTCCGCGTCAGGGTAAAGCGTACGCCAATCGGGCAGCCGCGGCGGCTGCGCGTTTGCCGTTTCTTGCCCGCGCGAACGGGGTTGGTACGGGGCGGGGAACGCGCCGCGGCGGCGCGTGCGAGACGATGAAGAGGGGTGCGGCGGCGCAAGCGGCTGTAGCGTTTAATGGACCGGTTTCTCTCGAACACGGTGAGCAGGATCGATGCGAAGGGACGGGTATCCGTTCCGGCGCATTTCCGTGCCGTTGTGCAGAAGCGCGGCTATTCGGAACTCTATGCCCTGCGCTGCCTCGATCTGCCGGCGATGGATGTCGGCGGGCTCGACCTGCTCGACCGCTACGAGCAGCGCATCGCACTCGAAGATCCCTTCCTGCAGACGGCGGACGATATGTCGTTCTTTTGCCATGGCGACGGAACATTCTTGAAACTCGACCAGGACGGCCGCATCACGATGAGCGATTTCATTCGCGAACACACCGGCATTTCGGCGGAAGTGACCTTTGTCGGACGCGGCAATTTCTTTCAGATCTGGGAGCCGGGACTGCTTGCTGCCTATGGGGCGCAGGCGCGGGCCCGGCTTTTGCAGCTTCGGCAGGGGACGAAGGCTGGGGAGCGACCGGAATGACGGTGGGCCACGGCGATGACCTTTCTCACGCCGTAGATGGGCACGCCGTTGGCGGACCGGCCCGCCACATTCCGGTCCTCCTTGGCGAAATGCTGGAAGCACTGGCGCCGGCGGAGGGCGACACGATCATCGACGGCACGTTCGGCGCCGGCGGCTACACCAGGGCCATCCTGGCGACGGGTGCCTCCGTGGTGGCGATCGACCGCGATCCGGATGCCATCGCCGCCGGGCGCGATCTCGAGGCGCAGTCGGGCGGCCGGCTGCGGCTGGTGAAGGCGCCGTTCTCCACGCTGGACGAACATGTCGAGAGTGCCGACGGCGTCGTGCTCGACATTGGTGTGTCCTCAATGCAGATCGACCAGGCCGAGCGTGGGTTTTCGTTCCGCGCCGACGGGCCGCTCGACATGCGCATGGCGCAGGCCGGTTTGAGCGCCGCCGACGTCGTCAACAGCTTCAAGCCGGGCGACCTTGCCCGCATCTTCGGCTTTCTCGGCGAAGAGCGTCATGCCGGGCGCATTGCCCGCATGATCGAGGCTCGCCGCGAAAAGCGCCCGTTCGAACGGACGCTGGAACTCGCCGACGCCATTGAGACGCATATCGGTCGTGCGCCGAAGGACAAGATCCATCCGGCCACGCGCGTCTTCCAGGCGCTGCGCATCTTCGTCAATGACGAGCTTGGCGAACTGGCCAAGGCCCTGTTCGCGGCCGAACGCGCGCTGAAGCCGGGCGGACGGCTCGCCGTGGTGACGTTCCATTCGCTGGAAGACCGCATCGTCAAGCGTTTCATCGCCGACCGGGCCGACGTCGCGACCGGCTCGCGTCACCTGCCCGAGGCTCATGCGCGCACCGCGACCTTCCGCAAGGCGGGTGGCGGCGTGACCGCCGGCGACGCCGAGGTGGCGGCCAATCCGCGCGCCCGTTCGGCCAGGCTGCGCGCGGCAATCCGCACCGAGGCGCCGGCGCGCGGCAGCGACTTTTCGATTTTCGGCCTTCCAAAGCTTCCCGGCATCGACCGTCCGGGGGAGAGGTAAGCACGTGTTTCGTACCAGCGACATCGTCCTGATCGCCGTCATGGTTGCGGCGGCTGCCCTTACCTACAAGGCCAAGCGCGAGGCCGAGGAACAATTGGCTTCAGTGCAGAAGATCCATGCGCAGATCCGCTATGAGGAGGACACGATCGACCTGCTCAAGGCCGACTGGAGCCTGCTCACCCAGCCATCGCGGCTGCAGAAGCTGGCCGAACTCTACAAGTCGCAGCTCGAACTCGAGCCGGTCAGCGCTCGCCAGATCGTCGGCATCGGCGACCTGCCGGCCAAATCCCTGGACATTCAGGACATCCTGTCCGGACGCCAGGGCGGCATGGCCGACAATTCCGACCAAGTACCTCCGGGCAGCAGGGATCCCGTGGTGACCGGAGGCATCGCCCAATGATCGGCAAACTGCTGAAGCGTCACGTCAGGACGGGTGAAGACGGATCGATCGTCGTCGAGGGCGCCCGCAAGGCGACCGGCGGCAAGGGCAGGACGCGCATCGTGATGACGATGGCGGTGTTCTTCGGTATCTTCTCGACCATTTCGGGACGCCTGGTCTATCTCGGCTTCCAGACCCCTGACATGTCGGGTGGCCCGCAAAGCCGGGTGACGGCATCGCGGCCCGACATTGTCGACCGCAACGGCGAAGTGCTGGCGACGGACATCAAGACGGCGTCGCTGTTTGCCGAACCGCGCCGCATCGTCGACGCCGACGAGGCGATCGAGAAGCTGTCGACGGTGCTTCCGGACATCGACTACGAGCAGACCTACCGCAAGCTGAAGAGCGGCGCCGGTTTTGTCTGGCTGCAGCGGCAGCTGACGCCCAAGCAACAGTCTGACATCATGCAGCTCGGCATTCCCGGCTTCGGTTTCCGTACCGAGAAGCGCCGCTTCTATCCGAGCGGCGAGACCTCGTCCTACATTGTCGGGCTTACCAACATCGACAACCAGGGCATCTCCGGCATGGAGAAATATGTCGATGAGCAGGGCTTGAGCGACCTGCAGGCATCGGGCCTCGCGGTTGCCAAGGATCTCAAGCCGGTGAAGCTTTCAATCGATCTGCGCGTCCAGCACGTGGTGCGCGATGAGATTGCCGCCGGCCTGGAGCGCTATCGCGCCATGGGCGCTGGCGCCGTTGTGCTCAACGTCAAGACCGGCGAAGTGGTGGCCATGGCCTCGGTGCCGGATTTTGATCCGAACAATCCTTACAATGCACAGGACAAGGACAGGCTGAATCGGATGTCGGCGGGCCTCTACGAGATGGGCTCGACCTTCAAGAGCTTCACCTCCGCCATGGCGCTCGATTCGGGCAAGGCGACGATGGCGAGCCGCTTCGATGCTTCGCATCCAATCCGAGTCGGCCATCAGGCCATTCACGATTTCCACGGCAAGAACCGTGTGCTGTCGTTGCCGGAGGTGTTCCTCTATTCGTCCAACATCGGGTCGGCCAGGGAGGCCGAAATGGTCGGCATCGCGGGGCATCGCGAATTCCTGCATCGCCTTGGAATTTTGGACAAGATGCAGACCGAACTGCCGGAAGTCGCCCGCCCGACTGAACCGAAGGTCTGGAAACAGGTCAATTCGTTCACCATCGCCTTCGGTCATGGCGTGTCGACGACGCCGTTGCAAGCGGCTGTCGGCTGCGCCGCGCTGATGAATGGCGGCTTCCTGATGAACCCCACCTTCCTGATCCGTACACAGGAAGAAGCGATGGCGGTGGCCAAGAAAGTGGTCAGCGAAAAGACGGTCGACGGCATGCGCTACCTCTATACGCTCAACGCCGAGAAGGGCTCGGCCAGAAACGCCAGAGTGCCCGGCTATCGCGTCGGCGGTAAGACCGGAACAGCCGAGAAGGTCATCAATGGCCGCTACTCGAAGGAATTGAATTTCAATACATTCGTCGCCGCTTTTCCGATGGACGATCCACAATACCTGGTGTTTACGATCGCCGACGCCCCGCACCCTGAAAAGCCTGGCATGACAGACGTCGCGGCCTCGAATGCGGGCGTTATGGCGGGCAACATTATTCGGCGTGCGGCTGCCATGCTTGGCGTGAAGCCAGATTTCAGCCATGAAAATGGTGCAACGCTGGTTTCCTATCAGTGATTCTTAGGGCGCGCCGGTAACTGCGCGCTATTTTGTTGCGGTGAACGGGACTCGATGAAGCTCAGAGATCTAGCCGGTATCCTGCCAGTCGAAGGAACAACTTCCGCCGATCTGGAGGTCATCGGGATTTCGTCGGATTCCCGCCAGGTAAAACCGGGCGTTGTCTTTTTTGCGCTCGCCGGAACCAAGGCCGATGGTGCCGTTTATGCCGCCGACGCCGCCGCGCGTGGTGCGGCGGCGATCGTGACGGGCAAGGGCGCCACCATTGCCGGGCTGTCGGTTCCGGTGCTGGCGGTCGGTGATCCGCGCCTGGCGCTGGCGCTGAGTGCGGCCCGCTATTTCGGCAAGCAGCCGCAGACCATGGTCGCGGTGACCGGCACCAGCGGCAAGACGTCGGTCGCCGCCTTCACCAGGCAGATCTGGGAGCAGGCGGGTTATGCCGCCGCTTCGATCGGCACCACCGGGGTGGTGGCGCCTGGCCGCAACGACTATGGCTCGCTGACGACGCCCGATCCGGTTGCCTTGCACCAGCTGCTGCGGGAATTGGCCGATGCCGGCGTCACCCACGCCTCAATGGAGGCCTCCAGCCATGGGCTCGACCAGCGCCGCCTCGACGGCGTGAAGCTGGCGGCCGGCGGTTTCACCAATCTCGGCCGCGACCATATGGATTATCATCCGACCATCGAGGACTATCATCGCGCCAAATTGCGCCTGTTCGACACGCTGCTGCCGAAGGGCGCGCCGGCCGTCATCTTTGCCGACGATCCATGGGCGGCACCGACGATCGAGGCGGCCCGGGCCGCCGGGCTCGAGGTGCTGGCGGTCGGTCGCCATGGCGATTTCCTCAGGCTGAAGCGGGTCGAGCACGAGCGCCACCGCCAGCGCGCCGAGGTCGAGGCCGACGGCGTGCTCTACGAGATCGACCTGCCGCTGGCCGGCGACTTCCAGATATCGAACGCGCTGGTTTCGGCGGGGCTTGCCATTTCCACGGGAACACCCGTCGCCAAAGCCTTGATGGCATTGGAGAAACTGAAGGGCGCGCCGGGTCGCCTCGACCTCGTTGGCACCGCTACCAATGGCGCGCCGGTCTATGTCGACTATGCCCACAAACCCGACGCGCTGGAAAACGTGCTGGCCTCGGTGCGCCCATTCACCACCGGCCGCGTCATCGTCGTGTTTGGCTGCGGCGGTGACCGAGACAGAGGAAAAAGGCCGATCATGGGCGAAATCGCGACGCGGCTTGCCGATGTCGTTATCGTCACCGACGACAATCCGCGCTCGGAAGTGCCGGAAACGATCCGTGCCGCCATCCTCGCGGCTGCTCCCGGTGCCATCGAGATCGGTGACCGGCGCCAGGCGATCCACGAGGCGGTCGCCATGCTGCATGCCGGCGACACGCTGATCGTGGCCGGCAAGGGCCACGAGGAAGGCCAGACGATCGGCTCCGAGACCTTGCATTTCTCCGATCATGAGGAAGTTCGCGCAGCACTCGCGGAGCGCGCCGCATGAGCTTGCTGTGGACCACCGAGACGCTGGTTGCCGCCATGGACGGGCGGCCGCTCGGGCCGATGCCGGACGGCATATCAGGCATTTCGATCGACAGCCGCAGCCTGCAGCCGGGCGACGCCTTCTTCGCCATCAAGGGCGAGGCGATGGACGGCCATGACTTCGCGACCGCTGCCATCAAGGCCGGCGCCGGGGTGCTGGTGGTGGCCGAAGGCAAGCTACCGTCGCTCGGCCGGCTGACGGCGCCGATCATCGTCGTCGAGGATGTGCTCGCCGCGCTGGAAAAGCTCGGGGTTGCGTCGCGGGCCCGCTCCAGCGCGAAAATCATCGCCGTGACCGGTTCTGCCGGCAAGACCACCACCAAGGAAGCGCTGCGCCATGTGCTGCAGGCCGTCGGCAAGGTGCATGCCTCGGCGCAGTCGTTCAACAACCATTGGGGCGTGCCGCTGACATTGGCGCGGATGCCCGATGATTGCGACTATGCCGTGTTCGAGATCGGCATGAACCATCCCGGCGAGATACGGCCGCTGGTCAAGATGGTGAGGCCGCATGTCGCCATCGTCACCATGATCGCGGCCGCCCACCTTGGCTTCTTCCGCAACCTGGACGAGATCGCCAAGGCCAAGGCCGAGATTTTCGAAGAGCTGGAGCCTGAGGGCGCCGCCATTCTCAACCGGGACGATGCGCGCTTCAAGCTTCTCGACAAGATGGCGCAAGCCGCCGGTGTCGAGCACGTCTACGGTTTCGGCGAGAATGCGCGTTCGACCTTCAAGCTGGTCAAATGCGAACTGCATGCGGATCATTCCGACATCGCCGCCAGGATCAGCGGCCATGAGGTGACGGCGCGGATCGGTGCGCCCGGCCGCCACATGGTGCAGAACGTGTTGGCGGTGCTGGGTGCGGCGCATCTGGTCGGCGCCGATCTCGACAGAGTGACACTCGCACTGGCCGATCTTTCGGCCGAGCGCGGGCGCGGCAAGCGCCATTTGCTGCGCCATCCCGGTGGCCCGACTTCGGACCACCCGGGAGGACCGATCACGCTGATCGACGAGAGCTACAATGCCAATCCGGCATCGATGGCTGCCGCCATGGCATTGCTCAACGCGACGCCGGTGACCGGCGAGGGCCGCCGCATCGCCGTGCTCGGAGACATGCTCGAACTCGGCGACCATTCGGCCAAGCTGCATGCGGCTCTCGCCGACCTTATCGTTGGCACCGGCACGCAGACCGTCTTTCTCGCTGGCCCGGAAATGCGGGCGCTGGCCGAGATACTGCCCGGCGAGGTCGAGACGGAATACCGCGCCGGCGTCGAGGAATTGAAGCCGGTGCTGCTTGCAGCCCTGAAACCGGGAGACGTGGTGATGATCAAATCGTCGAAGGGCATCGGTTTTGCAAAACTGGTCGATGCGCTGCTGGGCAAATTCCCGGCTGAATCGACAACCAGAAAACAGACCTAGGTCGGGGACGAAAAGCGCATGTTTACACTGCTCGTCGATTTTGCGGACAAGGTCTCGGTCTTCAATGTCTTCCGCTACATCACCTTCCGCACCGGCGGGGCGCTGATCACGTCGGCGCTGATCGTCTTCATCTTCGGGCCGACGATCATCAATTCGCTGCGGCTGCGGCAAGGCAAGGGCCAGCCGATCCGCGCCGACGGGCCGCAGACGCATTTCAAGAAGGCAGGTACGCCGACCATGGGCGGGCTGATGATCCTGTCGGGCATCATCGGCTCATCGCTTTTGTGGGCGAACCTGTCGAGCATCTATGTCTGGGTGGTGCTGCTGGTGACGCTGGGCTTCGGCTCGATCGGCTTCTATGACGACTATCTGAAGGTGACGAAGCAATCGCATCTCGGCTTTTCCGGCAAGGCGCGGCTGGCGCTCGAATTTGTCATCGCCGGCATCGCCGCATGGGTGATCATGCATAACGGCCAGGCGCCGTTCTCCTCGTCGCTGACATTTCCCTTCGCCAAGGAATTCATCGTCAATCTCGGCTGGTTCTTCATCCCGTTCTCCTGCTTCGTCATCGTCGGCGCCGGCAATGCGGTGAACCTGACCGATGGCCTGGACGGACTGGCGATCGTGCCGATCATGATCGCGGCGGCCTCCTTCGGCGTCATCGCCTATCTCTCCGGCAACGCCGTCTTCGCCGAATATCTGCAGATCCATTTCGTGCCCGGCACCGGCGAACTGGCTGTCGTGCTTGGCGCGGTCATCGGTGCCGGCCTCGGCTTCCTCTGGTTCAACGCGCCGCCGGCGGCGATCTTCATGGGCGACACCGGCTCGCTGGCCATGGGCGGCCTGATCGGCACGGTGGCCGTCGCCACCAAGCACGAGATCGTGCTGGTCATCGTCGGGGGATTGTTCGTCGTCGAAATCCTTTCCGTCATCATCCAGGTCGGCTATTTCAAGATGACCGGCAAGCGGGTATTCCTGATGGCGCCGATCCACCATCATTTCGAAAAGCTCGGCTGGACCGAAAGCCAGGTGGTGATCCGCTTCTGGATCATCGCCGTCATCCTGGCTCTGGTCGGCCTGTCGACCCTCAAGCTGAGATAGGAGGCCGCTTGATCCCCGCCGCATCCTTTTCAGGCAAGCGCATTTCGCTCTTCGGGCTCGGTGGCTCGGGGATCGCGACGGCGCGTGCGCTGATTGCGGGCGGAGCGGACGTGCTGGCCTGGGACGATAATCCCGAAAGCGTCGCCAAGGCCGCCGCCGCCGGGATCGCAACCGCCGATTTGCGCGGGGCCGACTGGGCCAAGTTCTCGGCTTTCGTGCTGTCGCCGGGCGTGCCGCTGACGCATCCCAAGCCGCACTGGACGGTGGAACTGGCGCGCGGTTCCGGTGTCGAGATCATCGGCGACATCGAGCTTTTCTGCCGCGAACGTATGCTCGGCGCGCCAACGGCGCCCTTCATTGCCATCACCGGCACCAACGGCAAGTCGACGACGACCGCGCTGACCGCGCACATCCTGAAAGCAGCCGGGCGCGACACCCAGATGGGCGGCAATATCGGCCGCGCGGTGATGACACTTGATCCGCCGCGGCCCGATCGGCACTATGTGGTCGAATGCTCGTCCTACCAGATCGACCTCGCGCCCTCGATCGATCCGACGGCCGGTATCCTGCTCAATCTGACGCCCGACCATCTCGACCGCCACGGCACCATGCAGCACTACGCCGCGATCAAGGAGCGGCTGGTGGCCGGCAGCGAGACGGCGATCGTCGGCATCGACGATTCCTGGTGCGCGCAGATCGCCGAACGGCTGGAGCGAGCGGGGCGGCATGTCATCCGCATTTCCAAGCGGCTGCCGCTGACCGACGGCTATTTCGCCGACGGCGGCGATCTGATGGAGGCCGTGCACGGCCGCTACAGCCGTGTCGCCTTCCTTGAAGGCATCGGCTCGCTGCGCGGCCAGCACAATGCGCAGAACGCGCTGGCGGCGGTCGCCGCCTGCCTCAAGGTCGGACTGGAGCTTGGCGAAATCCAGTCAGGGCTGGAAAGCTTTCCCGGCCTCGCGCATCGGATGGAGCAGGTCGGCCGCAAGGACCATGTGCTGTTCATCAACGATTCCAAGGCGACCAACGCCGATGCGGCGGCACCGGCTTTGTCGAGCTTTGCGCGCATCTACTGGATCGCCGGCGGCCTGCCCAAGGAAGGCGGCATCGAGCCGTTGCGCGGCTTCTTCCCGCGCATCGCCAAGGCCTATCTGATCGGCGAGGCCGCGCCTGCCTTTTCGGCGACGCTGGGTGAGGCCGTGCCCTATGAGATTTCAGGCACGCTGGCCGCGGCGGTCGAGCACGCCGCACATGATGCGGCGCAGGACGACAGCAGCGAGGCGGTGGTGCTGTTGTCGCCGGCCTGCGCGAGTTTCGACCAGTTCAAGAATTTCGAAGTCCGCGGCGAAGCCTTCAGGCAAGCTGCGAATGCTATCGAGGGTATGAAACCCATCGGAGGGGCACGATAATGCAGAGCCGTCTCGACAAAAGCCCGGTTGCGACCTGGTGGTGGACGATCGATCGCTGGTTCCTGGCAGCGTTCCTGTCGTTGATGGGGCTCGGCATCGTGCTGTCCTTCGCCGCCAGCCCGGCGGTGGCCGAACGCATCGGTCTCGACAGTTTCCACTTCGCCACCAGGCAGATCATCTTCACGGTGCCGGCGCTCGGCGTGATGCTGGCCGTGTCGTTCCTCGATTCCAGGCAGATCCGGCGCATGGCGCTGATCATGCTGTGCCTGATGCTGGTGCTGATGGTGGCGGTGCTCTACATCGGCGTCGAGGTGAAGGGGGCGCGCCGCTGGGTGTCGCTTGCCGGCCTGTCGATCCAGCCCTCGGAATTCCTCAAGCCCGCCTTCGTCATCATGTGCGCCTGGCTGTTTGCCGAGCACAAGCGCCAGCCCGACATTCCGGGCAATCTGTTCGCCATGCTGTTGCTGGTGCTGGTCGTGTCGCTGCTGGTGGCGCAACCGGACCTCGGCCAGACCATGCTGACGACCGGCACCTGGGGCATCATGTTCTTCATGGCGGGGCTGCCATGGCTGTGGATCGTCGCGCTGGGTGCCGCCGGCGTCGGCGGTGTCTTTGCCGCCTATACGGTGTTTCCGCACGTCGCCTTGCGCATCGACAAGTTCCTCACCGGCGAAGGCGACACGTTCCAGGTCGACATGGGGCGCGAGGCGCTGATCAATGGCGGCTGGTTCGGCGTCGGACCGGGCGAGGGCACTGTCAAGCGGGTCATCCCGGACAGCCATGCCGACTTCGTGTTCTCCGTTGCCGGCGAAGAGTTCGGGCTGGTCATGTGCTTCTTCATCATGTCTATCTTCGCCTTCATCGTGCTGCGCGGCCTCAACACGGCGCTGAAGGAGCATGACGATTTTACCCGCTATGCGGTCGGCGGCCTCGTCACCGTGTTCGGCCTGCAGGCTGTCATCAACATGTGCGTCAACCTGCAGCTTGTACCGGCCAAGGGCATGACGCTGCCGTTCATCTCCTACGGCGGCTCCTCGCAGATCGCCATCGCTATCTCGATGGGCATGGTGCTGGCGCTGACACGCAAGCGGCCCGAAAAGCGCAAGCAGATGGGCTTTGGCCTGTCGCAGCGCGCCGTGCCGGCGGAGTGATATGGCCAGAGGCGTCATCCTTCTCGCGGCGGGCGGAACCGGTGGGCATCTTTTCCCGGCCGAGGCGCTGGCCCATGAGCTGAACGGGCGCGGCTGGTCGGTGCATCTGGCGACCGACGACCGTGCCGAGCGGTTCGCCGGCCATTTCCCGGCGGCAGCCATCCATCCGATCCAGTCGGCGACGATGGGTTCGAAAAACCCGTTCGCCCTGCTTGGCGCCTTCTGGAAAATTTGGCGCGGCGTGCGTCAGGCTTCCGCCGTCATCGCCAGGATCAAGCCGGATGCCGTCGTTGGCTTCGGCGGCTATCCGACCTTGGCCCCCCGCGACCCCGCGGCCCCGCGCCAGGTGGCCCCCCAGCTCCCAGAGCCGAAGTGGGGGATGGGCCCCGCCCACCCGGCGCGGGGCCGGCGGGTGGCGGGGGGTGAT
>NZ_JAMYKW010000035.1:0-54906 GCF_040317555.1 Mesorhizobium sp. M1406
TGACGTGATCGCCCTTCTTGACCGAGGTGACGCCCTTGCCGACATCGACGACGATGCCGGCACCCTCATGGCCGAGGATCGCCGGGAACAGGCCTTCAGGGTCGGCGCCAGACAGCGTGAACTCGTCGGTGTGGCAGATGCCGGTCGCCTTGATCTCGACCAGCACCTCGCCGTCGCGCGGACCCTCGAGGTCGACCTCCATGATCTCCAACGGCTTTCCGGCGGCGACTGCGACTGCGGCACGCGTTTTCATCAGGCATTCCTCCCAAGGCAGTCGAAGAATTTCATGTTCCGGCGGGTTTGCGGCCTGCCTCGCAATACAAAATGTCCGTTTCCAGGTTGCCGTGAGATCGTAATAATCCAACGATCCACCTCATAAGTCTATTCTACCAAGGTCCTCCACCTCACCCGCCTCAAGGCAGCCGCGTTATGGACACGATGCTGATCAGTTCGGAACTTTCCGACAGTTCCGGGGAAGCCCTGACGGCTACCTCATTGCCGCGGGAGTAGGACTAAAGCAGAGCCAGAACGCCTGCTCAAAAGGTTGATAAATCCCTCAGGTTCACTAAGCTCACCTGGGGCACCTTGGCTTCGCTCGGCAACGATCGAGTAAGCGCAAGAAGTGGTAATTTGTCGATGACAAGTGCGGTGCCGGGCACCTTGGCGGCCCTTTTGTGCTTTCTGTCCCTAACCGCTGGTGCGTTGGGCCAGCAAGTGACTTTGCAGCGGGCGGGCGCGATCAAGCCGGACGCAAAGATAACCGAAATCAAGATAGGCTATTTGCGGGCCTACGCGCCGCGACTGATGCTTTCGCTGCTCGACGTGCCGCCGCGTGACGAAGGTCTCGCCGGTGCCAATGTCGCTATCGGCGACAACAATACGACCGGGAAGTTCATCAATCAGAAATTCAGCCTCGACGTTACCGAGATAAGCCCGGAATCGGACGCGGTTCAGGCATTCGACGACCTAGTCGCCAAGGGCGACCGCTACGTGGTTGCGGACGTCTCGGCCAAACAATTACTGTCGATCGCCGACATCGCCCTCGACAAGAGCGTGCTGATCTTCAACGTCGGCGCCCCCGACGATAGCCTGCGCGAAGAGGACTGCCGCGTAAATGTCTTCCACATCGCGCCGACGCGAAGCATGCTCGCCGACGCGCTGGCGCAGTATCTCATGGTGAAGAAATGGCCGAACTGGGTGCTGCTTTACGGTTCGCATGAGCAGGACCACCTCTATGCGGACGCGTTACGCCGCGCGGCAGCCCGCTTCGGTGGCCAGATCGTCGCGGAGAAGGAATTCAAGGACACCGGCACGGCGCGCCGCACCGATACCGGAGCCACGCAGATACAGCAGCAGATCTCGGTATTCACGCAAGACTTCCCGGAGCATGACGTGCTGCTTGTGGCCGATGAAAGCGAGGTGTTCGGGACCTACGTACCGTACCGCACCTGGACGTCGAGGCTGGTCGCAGGCACGGCCGGTATCGTGGCATCATCATGGCACCCCGCGAGTGAGCAGTGGGGCGGCATCCAGATGCAAAGTCGCTTCCTGAGGACGACAGGTCGGCGAATGCTGTCCAAGGACATGTCGGCCTGGACGGCCGTGCGTGCCATCGGCGAAGCCACCACGCGCACCAATGGCGACGATCCGAAAAAGATCAGCGATTATATCCGCTCGGACGATTTCTCGGTCGCCGCCTTCAAGGGACAGAAGCTGACCTTCCGCAAATGGAACCTCCAGCTTCGCCAGCCGATCCTGCTTGGCGATGCCAAATCGGTCGTTTCGACATCTCCCCAGGAAGGCTATCTCCATCAGGTCTCCGAGCTCGACACCCTCGGCATCGATCAACCGGAAACGAAATGCGTTCTCAAGTAGCGCCAATCGGGAGGAATTCGTGCAGAGCCGAGCTTGCGTATTCGCCATTGTCGCATTCGGCCTCATGGCCGGCTCGGCATCGGCCTACACGGCCTATGTCTCCAATGAGAAGGACAATACGATGACTGTCGTCGATACGGCAACCATGCAGGTTGTCAAGACGGTCGACGTCGGCCAGAGACCGCGCGGCGTCACCATCTCGCACGACGGCAAGTTCATCTACTTGTGCGCCAGCGACGACAACGCAATCCAAATCATCGACACCGCGACGCTGCAGGTCGTCGGCACGCTGCCCTCCGGCGACGATCCCGAATTGTTCGTGCTTTCGCCCGACGGCAAGACGCTCTACGTCGCCAACGAAAACGACAATCTGGTCACCGCGATCGACGTCGACAGCAAGGAAATAAAGACCGAGATTCCGGTTGGTGTGGAGCCGGAGGGCATGGCCGTCAGCCCCGACGGCAAGACCATGGTCAACACCTCAGAGACCACCAGCATGGCGCATTTCATCGACACCGAGAGCCATGACGTGACCGACAACGTGCTGGTTGACACGCGCCCGCGCTTCGCTGCGTTCACGCCCGACGGATCGCAGATCTGGGTCAGTGCCGAGGTCGGCGGCACCGTCAGCGTCATCGATAACGCCAGGCGCGAGGTCGTGAAGAAGATCAAGTTCGCGATTCCGGGGTTACGGGCCGAAACTATTCAGCCGGTAGGCATCGCCATCAGCGCCGACGGCAAGAAGGCCTATGTCGCGCTCGGCCCGGCGAACCATGTCGCGGTGATCAACACCGAAAGCTACGGCGTGGAAAAGTACATCCTCGTCGGCCAGCGCGTCTGGCATCTGGACTTCACCCCCGATCAGAAAACACTGATCACCACAAACGGCAATTCCAACGACATCACTTTCATCGACACGGCGACCGACGAACCGGTTCAGTCGGTCACCGTCGGCCAGCAGCCCTGGGGCGTGGTCATATCGCCCCAATGAAAGCAGCCGGAAGACTGACGCCGGCGACGTCGAGCGCGCTATGCAAACATCCTGAAGGAGCCATCCATGCAGCATGTCAGGGCGGGGCAAGACGGAGATGAGGTAGCGGCGCTCGACGTCGCCGGCGTCTGCCATTCCTATGGTCCGAAGCGGGCGCTCAACGACGTCTCGTTTTCGATCGCGCCGGCGACTTTCACCGCCCTGCTTGGTCTCAATGGTGCCGGCAAGACAACTCTGTTCTCGTTGATCAGCCACCTTTACGACACGCGCCGGGGATCGATCCGCATCTTCGGCCATGACGTCAGCCGTGCTTCCGGCGAGGCGCTCAGACGTGTCGGCATCGTGTTCCAGGCACGCACGCTCGACCTCGATCTGAGCGTATACCAGAACCTTTCCTATCACGCCTCGCTGCACGGCATCGGACGGCATGAAGCCCGGCAGCGCATTGCAGCGCTGATCGAGACAGTCGACATGCGGGGCCGTCAGCACGACAAGGCTCGCAGCCTTTCCGGCGGCCAAATGCGGCGCATCGAGATCGCCAGGGCGCTGCTCCACCGTCCCCCCCTGCTGCTGCTCGACGAGGCGACGGTTGGTCTCGACATCCAGTCGCGCGCGGGCATTCTTGCCACCATCCGGAACTTGGTCGAAAGCGAGGGCATCGGCGTGCTTTGGGCCACCCATCTGATCGACGAGGTTGATGACGGCGACCATGTCATCGTGCTGCGGCAGGGTGACCTGGTCGCCAAGGGCAAGGTGGCCGACGTCGTCAAGGCAAGCGGTGCTGGTTCGATCCGCGACGCCTTTTCGAGGCTCAGCCGCAGCGAAGCAGCCGGCATTGCGGAGATCTCGCCATGAGCGCTTCCGCAATGCCGGAAAAGGTCGCCGCCGTCACGCCGGCGACATCCGGCGCATTCGGCCTTCGTCACTATCTCATCTGTCTCAAAGGTGTCGTCGTACGGGAATGCCTGCGCTTCCTGCACCAGCGCGAACGTTTCATCTCATCGCTGGTTCGCCCGCTCGTCTGGCTGTTCATTTTTGCCGCCGGATTCCGGCAGGTGCTCGGCGTCTCGATCATCCCGCCCTACAAGACTTATGTGCTCTATGAGGTCTACATCACGCCAGGCTTGTGCGGCATGATCCTGCTGTTCTCAGGCATGCAGTCTTCGCTGTCGATGGTCTACGACCGAGAGATGGGCAATATGCGCATCCTGCTGGTCAGTCCATTCCCCCGGTGGTACCTGCTGTTATCGAAGATGCTCGCCGGTGTTTCCGTGTCGATCGCGCAGGTCTACGCGTTCCTGATCATTGCCTGGTTCTGGGGCGTCAAGGCGCCGCCGCTCGGCTATTTGTTCGTGCTGCCGGCCCTGTTCCTGTCAGGCATGATGCTTTGTGCGCTCGGCATGCTTTTGTCCTCGATGATCAAGCAGCTCGAAAACTTCGCCGGCATCATGAACTTCGTCATCTTTCCCGGCTATTTCGCTTCTCCGGCACTTTATCCCTTGTGGCGCATCCAGGAAGCGAGCCCGCTTCTTTACAAATTCTGCCTTGCCAACCCTTTCACCTACGCCGTCGAACTTATCCGCTTCGCCTTCTACGGGCAGGTCGACTGGGTGTCGCTGGGCGTCGTCGCCGGCTGCACGCTGCTGTTCCTGGGAGGCGCCATCATCGCTTATGACCCTTCGCGCGGCCTGATGATCCGCAAACAAGGCACGGGAGGAAACGGTTGATGGAACGGATGAGCCTCGCTCGCAGCCTGGTTGCGGCTACCATGCTCGTACCGCACGCCAGCGCTATAGCCGCGAATGCCGATCCGGACTGGCCCTGCGTGCAGCGCAAGGTGCCGCAACTCTCGCTCGGCCAGGTTTGGAACGGACCGGACTTTCCACCAGCGGCGAAGGACTGGTCGGAGGACCGGCTGGTCTCAGCCCTTGTCGAGGAGGTGGCAGCTCGCAGGCTGCCGATTGCAGACGCACAGAAGAAGATCAGGGATTTTGCGTCCTCCCTGCCGGCCGGGCAGCTTGCGGCGAAAATGGCGATGCTCGAGCAGGGCATGTTCGACCACATGGACGCCGAGCGTTCGCACGTGATTTCCGGCATTTCCCGTTACGCCCACAGACAGCTCGAAATGGCCGCCGAATTGCGCAAGGAAGCGTCCGAAGTCGATGCGTTGCGTGCAAAACCCAACACGGATCAGGACGAGGTCGAGCGGCGGACAGACCAGCTGAATTTCGCGACGCGAATCTTCAATGAGCGTGCGCAATCGCTGACTTATGTCTGCGATGTGCCCACGATAATCGAGCAGCGGCTCTATCAGCTGTCCAAGACTGTCTCGGAAACGCTCGCCCCCAAGAAATAGCACTTGCTTCGAAGACGCGCCCCGTCAGGTTCCCCGGCCGGGCAGCACACGCCAACGCTGCACGAAATAGCCAGGATGTGTCTCCAGCCAATGGGCGACCAGCGGCTGCGCCTGCATGAAGGCCACTCCGGGATTCATGGCCAGGCCGTCCGCCATTTCCTCGCGTTGCTCGCAGATCTGCGGCACCGCCGTCATGCAGACCATCATCACGATTGTATAAAGCATTGCCCCTTCCCTTCGAACTCCCGAACCCATGCCCGGGACGCATAGCGATTTGCCTGCAGGGTTGGTTGCCCATCCGTCTAGCTGCGTTTGTGAAGCGCCTGCCCCTGCCCTTCCACGCAGCAACATAACATGCGAGCCGGCCGACCACCATCGGCGGCCACCGTTGTTCACGCCCTTCTCGGGGCCTTTTCGCACGATCACGACGGCCGATATTGGGATTCACCCCGGTCGTTTTCCGGGCGCCATCGTTTGTTGCCTCGGTACTGCTTCATTCGCTTCGGGGTATGGATACAATTTGCCGAACAGGGGCAGGTACGTTGCGCCCTTGCGCATCAGAAAATCGTTGAAGGTCGCCAGGGCCGGCGAGATCACGTGATCGGCGCGCATCACCGAAAACCATTGCCGGCGGATCGGCATGCCGATCACGTCGAGAATAACGAGCCGGCCGGCTTCCGTTTCCGCGGCAATTGTGTGGGCGGAGATGAAAGCGATGCCGAGACCTGCCATCACCGCTTGCTTGATAGTCTCGTTCGACCCCATCTCGATGCCGAGATCGTCGATCCGGCCGGGCACGTCACCCAGGAATATCTCCAGCGAGATGCGCGTGCCCGAGCCCGGCTCGCGAATAAGGAAATGCTCCTCGGCGATCCTTTCCTTGGAAATGTCGCGTGCCGACGCCAGCGGGTGTTCGGGCGGTGCGATGATAACCAGCGGATGATCGCCGAAGACCGAAGCGCGCACCAAAACTTCCTTGGGCGGACGGCCCATCAGCGCGATGTCTATGTCGTGATTCTTCAGACTATCGATCGTTCCGGCGCGATTGCCGATGGCAAGCCGCATGTCGATGTCGGGATGCTCCTTCATGAAGCCGGCCATGAGCCGGGGCGCGAAATATTTGGCGGTGGAAACGACGCCGAGTCTCAGCCTGCCGGTGCGCACGCCCTTGATGGCGTCCATCTCGTCGTCGAGCAGGCGGAGCCGGTCCTCGATAGCCTGCGCCGCCTCGACAAAAGCCAGTCCTGCGGCGGTGGGACGCATGCCGTCCGATGTCCGGTCGAACAAGGCCAGCTGGAACTCCTCCTCCACTTGTCGCAACTGGATCGTCAGCGCTGGAGGAGAAAGGCCTAACATCTTGGCCGCGCTGACGATTTTCCCCAGGCTGACGATTGCCTGCACGGTCTTGAACTGCTTAAGCGTCAGGTTTCTCATGAGGCATACTAAATTATTTTTATTGGTCAAGTAAAGTTATTGAATTTTACTTATCACGGATCGTTTGGTTTCATCTCTCGCAGCCGGCCCTGAGCAGACAAGGGCCGGACCGGAGGTTGCGATGCCAGCGGCAACGCTCGACGCTTTTCTCAACTCCTACCTCGGCGACCCGCCGGACGAACGCCGCTCCGCGGTCGTGGCCACCGTCCGTCAGCTCACCCAGGCTGCCACTAGGGTCCGCAATGCCATCAACCAAGGGGTGCTAGGCGCCGCTTTTGCCGGGACCCGCGGCGCCAATGCCAACGGCGATGTCCAGACGGATCTCGACGTCTTCACCGACGACATCTTCCTCGACGCCATGCATCACGCTCCGGTCGCGCTCTATGCCTCCGAGGAGCTGGAGCAGCCAGTCCTGCTCGACAGCCAAGCCCCCCTCGCCATCGCCATCGACCCGCTCGATGGCTCTTCCAATATCGACACCAACGTGTCGGTCGGGACGATTTTCTCCCTCTTCCCTGCAACTGGCGCGCCGAACGCCTCTCCGGCCGCCTCCTTTTTGCAGGCAGGCGTGAGCATGCTGGGCGCCGGGTTCTTTATTTACGGCCCGCAGCTGGCGCTCGTTCTGTCGCTCGGCAGCGGCACGCATGTCTTCGTGCATTCGACCAGGTTGGGCACCTTCGTCCAAGCTTACGAGAGCCGGATCATCCCCGAGCGGACCCAGGAGTTCGCCATCAACGCCGCCAACTACCGCCACTGGGACGAGGCCGTGCGCCTCTATGTCGACGACTGCCTGGAAGGCATCGAAGGCCCACGGGAGAAGGACTTCAACATGCGCTGGATCGCCTCGCTTGTCGCCGACTGCTATCGCATATTGATGCGTGGCGGCGTGTTTCTGTATCCCGGTGACCAGCGCAAGGGTTACCGACAGGGACGGCTGCGCCTCGTCTATGAAGCCAACCCGATCGCCTATCTGATCGAACAGGCAGCCGGCGCTGCCACCGACACGATCACCCGCATCCTCGAAATCGAACCCGAGAGCCTGCACCAGCGCGTACCCGTGGTCTTTGGATCGGCGCGCGAAGTCGCGCGCATCACCCGCTACCACACCGAACCCAGCGCTATCGGCGAGCGTGCGCCGCTGTTCAGCCGCCGCGGCCTGTTCAGAGCCTGAGCGACACCATGTCAGCCAAGCATCCCATCATCACCATCACCGGGTCGTCGGGCGCCGGCACAACCTCGGTCAAGCGCATCTTCGAGCTGATCTTCCGGCGCGAGAACATCGAGGCAGCCTTCATCGAAGGCGACGCCTTTCATCGTTATGACCGCGCGGCGATGAAGGTCGAGGTCGCCGAGAAGGAAAAGGCGGGCAACCCGAACTTCACCCACTTCCATGCCGAGGCCAACGAGTTGGAGATTCTCGAGGAGATTTTCGAGGAATATGGCCGCCGGGGAACCGGAAGGAGCCGCACCTACGTCCATGACGAGGACGAGGAGAAGCTATACGGCACACCGCCGGGGACTTTCACCGAATGGCGCGAATTCGCTCCGAGTGACCTGCTCTTCTACGAAGGCCTGCATGGCTGCGTCGTCACCGACAAGATCAACCTGGCCAGGCATGCGGACCTCAAGATTGGCGTGGTGCCGGTCATAAATCTCGAATGGATCCAGAAGATCCATCGCGACCGCGCTACGCGCGGCTATTCCACCGAGGCGGTAATGGACGTGATCCTGCGCCGCATGCCGGACTATGTCCGCTACATCGTCCCGCAATTCTCGCAGACCGCGATCAACTTCCAGCGCGTGCCGATCGTCGACACCTCCAACCCGTTCATAGCGCGCTGGATTCCGACCCCCGACGAATCGATGCTTGTCATCCGCTTCGCCAATCCTCGCGGCATCGATTTCCCTTACCTGCTGTCGATGATCCACGACAGTTTCATGTCGCGGCCGAATTCCATCGTGGTGCCAGGCAACAAGCTCGACCTTGCCATGCAGCTGATCCTGACTCCGCTCATCCTGCAATTGATGGAACGCAAGAACCGTATGTCGTGAGGAGGACGCCATGAACAGCCAAGCAGCATTGAAATCTGTCGCCGCCGCCGTCTCGGAGCGCGACATGGCAAACGCCATTCGCGCGCTAGCGATGGACAGCGTCCAGAAAGCGAATTCCGGACATCCAGGCATGCCGATGGGCATGGCCGACGTCGCGACCGTGCTGTTCAGCCGCTTCGTCAACATCGACCCGTCCAAGCCCGATTGGCCCGACCGCGACCGCTTCGTGCTTTCGGCCGGGCATGGCTCGATGCTGCAATATGCGCTGCACCATCTGCTCGGCTACGAAGACATGCCAATCGAGGAATTGCAGCGATTCCGTCAGCTGGGCAGCCGTACCGCCGGACATCCGGAGCATGGCCACGCACTTGGCATCGAGACGACGACCGGTCCGCTCGGGCAAGGCATTTCGACCGCCGTCGGCATGGCGCTGGCCGAGCGCATGCTTGCCGCTCGCCATGGCGCCGACCTCGTCGACCATTTTACCTACGTGATCGCCGGCGACGGCTGCCTGCAGGAAGGCATCAGCCACGAGGCGATCGACATTGCCGGTCACCTGAAGCTCTCCCGTCTCGTCGTGTTCTGGGACGACAATGCGATCTCGATCGATGGTCCGACATCGTTGTCCACTTCGATGGATCAGCCGGCCCGTTTCAGGGCCGCCGGATGGCTTGTCAAATCGGTGGACGGCCACGACTTGGAGGCCGTCGCCGCGGCAATCGAGACCGCGCGGCACTCGGATCGGCCGTCTCTGATCGCCTGCCGCACGGTCATCGGCAAGGGTGCGCCCAACCTGGGCGGTTCGGAAAAGACGCATGGTGCGCCGCTAGGCGATGCGGAGATTGCCGCGACGCGCCAAAACATCGGCTGGGCCTACGCACCGTTCGCGGTGCCGGACGATATCCTTTCCGCATGGCGCGAGATTGCCGAGCGCGGGCAAGCAGCGCGGCGCGCCTGGGAGCGGCGGCTTGCCGCCTCGCCCAAGCGGAAGGCCTTCGAGCGCGCGATCGGCGGCAAATTGCCCGACGCGGTATTCGAGGCCCTTGGCGCCTTCCGCAGCGAGCACGTCCAGAAGGCAACAAAAGTTGCAACGCGGAAGGCCTCCGAAATGGCGCTTACCGCGATCAACGGCGCAACCGAGCTTACGGTCGGCGGCTCCGCCGATCTCACGCATTCGAATCTGACGATCACCAAAGGCATGGATCGGATAGTGCCAGGTGGTTATGCGGGCCGCTACATTCACTACGGCATCCGCGAGCACGGCATGGCCGCGGCCATGAACGGCATCGCGCTGCACGGAGGGTTCGTACCCTACGGCGGCACCTTTTTGTGCTTCGCCGACTATGCTCGCGGCGCAATGCGGCTTTCGGCGCTCATGAGCCAGCGTGTCGTCTATGTGATGACGCATGATTCCATCGGCCTTGGCGAGGACGGCCCGACCCATCAGCCGATCGAGCACCTGGCGATGTTGCGGGCGACACCGAACCTCAACGTCTTCCGTCCGGCCGACATCATCGAGACGGCGGAATGCTGGGAACTGGCGCTGAAGAGCAGGAAGCGGCCGAGCGTGCTTGTGCTCTCGCGCCAGAACCTGCCGATGCTGCGCCAGGCACACTGCCACGAGAACCTGTCCAGGCGGGGCGCTTACATCTTGCGCGAGCCATCCACGCACCGCGCGGTGACGCTGATCGCTACCGGCTCGGAGATCGAGATCGCCGTTGCCGCCGCCGAATGGTTGCAGAGCGAACACGGCATAGCCGCCGCGGTCGTCTCTATGCCTTGCTGGGAACTGTTCGAGGAACAAGATCCCGACTACCGGAAGTCGGTCCTCGGCTCTGCGCCGCGCGTCGCCGTTGAGGCGGCCGCCCGTCTCGGTTGGGACCGCTGGATCGGCGATATCGGCATCTTTGTCGGCATGACCGGCTTTGGCGCCAGTGCTCCCGCCTCGGACCTTTACCGGCATTTCGACATCACACCCGAAGCCGTCGCTGCGGCGGCGCTGAAGCTCATCATCTAAGAGGACCGACAATGGCCCGCATCACCCTTCGCCAGCTTCTCGACCATGCCGCCGAGCACGGTTACGGCGTGCCTGCATTCAACATCAACAACATGGAACAGGGCCTCGCCATCATGGAAGCGGCCAGGGCCTGCGACGCGCCGGTAATTCTCCAGGCCTCGCGCGGCGCCCGCTCCTATGCCAACGACATCATGCTGGCCAAAATGATGGAGGCGTTGACAGAACTCCATCCGGCCATTCCGCTGTGTTTCCATCAGGATCACGGCAACAGCGAAGCCACCTGCCTTTCGGCGATCCGCCACGGCTTCACCTCGGTGATGATGGATGGGTCGTTGATGGCGGACGCCAAAACCCCGGCAAGCTATGACTACAAAGTCGCCATCACCGAACGCGTCGCGCGCCTGGCGCATTGGGTCGGTGCTTCCGTCGAAGGCGAGCTTGGCGTCCTCGGCTCGTTGGAAACCGGCCAGGGCGAGGCCGAGGATGGTCACGGCGCAGAGGGCACGCTATCGCACGACCAACTCCTGACGGACCCCGACCAGGCGGTCGACTTCGTGATCGCCACCCACGTCGATGCGCTGGCGATTGCCTGCGGCACCTCCCACGGTGCCTACAAGTTCACGCGCAAGCCGGATGGCGACATTCTGGCCATGCAGGTGATCGAGGCGATCCATGAGAAGCTGCCGAACACGCATCTGGTCATGCACGGTTCGTCCTCCGTGCCGCAGGAACTGCAGGACATCATCAACACCTACGGCGGCGAGATGCCCCAGACCTTCGGCGTTCCGGTCGAGGAGATCGAGCGCGGCATCCGCCACGGGGTGCGCAAGGTCAACATCGACACCGATTGCCGCATGGCCATGGCCGGGCAATTCCGTCGCGTCGCGACGCAGCATCCGGGCGAATTCGATCCGCGCAAATTCCTCAAACCCGCAATGGACGCCTTGAGCGACCTTTGCGGCGATCGTTTCGAACGCTTCGGCACCGCGGGCAACGCCTCCAAGATCAAGGTCATCGCCATGGACGAGATGGCGAAACGCTACGCCGCGGGAAAACTCGACCCGCAAATCGCAACCGCGAAAGCCGCCTGAGCGGCGGTCCGCCAAAAAAGGAAAGGACCAGCGTCATGCCCAACAGATCAGAAACCGTGACCGGCAAGGAGCGCTACAGATCCGGTGTCATGGCATACAAGAAGATGGGCTATTGGGAGCCCGATTATGAGCCGAAGGATACCGACATAATCTCGGTGTTCAGGATCACGCCGCAGGATGGCGTCGACCCCATTGAGGCCGCGGCAGCCGTCGCCGGCGAATCCTCGACCGCGACCTGGACGGTGGTCTGGACAGACCGGTTGACGGCGACAGAAAAATATCGCGCCAAGGCCTATCGGGTCGACCCGGTACCGAACGCGCCCGGCCAATATTTTGCCTACATCGCCTATGACCTCGACCTGTTCGAGCCGGGTTCGATAGCCAATCTTTCGGCGTCGATCATCGGCAACGTCTTCGGTTTCAAGCCGTTGAAGGCATTGCGGCTGGAAGACATGCGTTTTCCTGTCGCATACGTAAAGACCTTCCAGGGTCCGGCGACCGGCATCGTCGTCGAGCGCGAGCGCCTCGACAAGTTCGGCCGTCCGCTGCTCGGCGCCACCGTCAAGCCGAAGCTCGGCCTTTCGGGCCGCAATTACGGCCGTGTCGTCTACGAGGCGCTGAAAGGCGGGCTCGATTTCACCAAGGACGACGAGAACATCAACTCGCAGCCCTTCATGCATTGGCGCGAGCGCTTTCTCTACTGCATGGAGGCGGTCAACAAGGCACAGGCAGAGACGGGCGAGATCAAGGGGACCTATCTCAACGTGACCGCGGCTACCATGGAGGACATGTACGAACGGGCCGGCTTCGCCAAGGAACTCGGCTCCAACATCGTCATGATCGACCTCGTGATCGGCTACACGGCAATCCAGTCAATGGCGAGATGGGCGCGCAGGCACGATATGATCCTGCACCTGCATCGCGCCGGCCATTCGACCTACACACGGCAGAAGTCGCATGGCGTCTCCTTCCGCGTCATTGCCAAATGGATGCGGCTTGCCGGCGTCGACCACATCCATGCCGGCACCGTCGTCGGCAAGCTCGAAGGCGATCCCGCGACGACAAGGGGCTACTACGACGTCTGCCGCGGGAACTATAACCCGATGAAGCTGGAGAACGGCATCTTCTTCGACCAACACTGGGCATCGCTCAACAAGCTGATGCCAGTGGCATCGGGCGGCATCCATGCCGGCCAGATGCATCAGCTCATCGATCTGCTCGGCGAAGACGTCGTGCTCCAGTTCGGCGGCGGCACCATCGGCCATCCGATGGGGATCGCGGCCGGCGCTACCGCGAACAGGGTGGCTCTCGAAGCGATGATCTTCGCCCGCAACGAGGGCCGCGACTACCTGCGGGAAGGGCCCGACATCCTCGAGCACGCCGCCCGGTCATGCCTGCCGCTGCGACAGGCGCTCGATGTCTGGAAGGACGTGACATTCAACTACGCCTCGACCGACACGCCGGACTTTGTCCCTGTGGCAACGGCGGCCGAATAAGGAGAACAGTCATGCGTATCACCCAAGGGGCCTTTTCTTTCCTGCCCGACCTGACGGACGGCCAGATCCGCGCGCAGGTGCAGTATTGCATCGACAACAGGTGGGCTGTCAGCCTCGAGTTCACCGACGATCCGCACCCGCGCAACACCTATTGGGACATGTGGGATCATCCGATGTTCGACAATCCCGACGCGGCGGCGCTGATGCTGGAGCTGAACGCATGCCGCAAGCTCTATGGCGACCGCTATATCCGGGTCGTCGCCTTCGATTCCTCGCATGGCTGGGAATCGGTCAAGCTCTCCTTCATCGTCAACCGCCCGGTAGAGGAACCCGGCTATCGGCTCGAGCGGCAGGAGAGCGCAGGCCGCATGATCCGGTACACCACCAAGCCCTATGCCGCCGACAAGCCAGCTGGAACGAGGTACGGCTGATCATCGGGACAAGAGGAGAATGCCATGTCGGCGCCAGCCTTTGCCGAAACGGAAGTGACCCAAAACGCCGTCCCTGCGGCGATCGACCTGCATGAGGAATTCGAAACTTCCGGCGTCAAGGACATCCTGACCGAGCTCGACCGCGAGCTGATCGGGCTTGCCCCGGTCAAAAGACGAATCCGCGAGACGGCGGCGCTCCTGCTGGTTGAGCGGGCGCGCCGCCGCATGGGCCTCGCCCACGAAACGCCGACACTGCATATGAGCTTCACCGGCAATCCCGGCACCGGCAAGACGACCGTCGCGCTGCGAATGGCCGACCTGCTGCATCGGCTGGGCTATATCCGCAAGGGCCATCTGGTTTCGGTTACCCGGGACGACATGGTCGGCCAGTATATCGGCCACACCGCCCCGAAGACC
Source organism: Mesorhizobium sp. M1406 (assembly GCF_040317555.1). Classification (NCBI taxonomy): domain Bacteria; kingdom Pseudomonadati; phylum Pseudomonadota; class Alphaproteobacteria; order Hyphomicrobiales; family Phyllobacteriaceae; genus Mesorhizobium; species Mesorhizobium sp. M1406. The sequence goes on from NZ_JAMYKW010000035.1 coordinate 14,161, forward strand.
AAGGAGATCCTGAAGAAGGCGATGGGCGGCGTGCTGTTCATCGACGAGGCCTACTACCTCTATCGCCCCGAGAACGAACGCGATTACGGCCAGGAGGCGATCGAGATCCTGCTGCAGGTGATGGAGAACCAGCGCGACGACCTGGTGGTGATCCTCGCCGGCTACGTGCAGCGGATGGAGCGCTTCTTCGAAAGCAATCCGGGATTCCGCTCGCGCATTGCCCACCACATCGACTTTCCCGACTATTCCGACGACGAGCTTCTCAGGATCGCGGAACAAATGCTCGACCAGCAAAATTATCTGTTTGATACGAAGGCAACCGCCGCAATGGCCGACTACGTTGCACGCCGCCGCGCGCAGCCGCATTTCGCCAATGCTCGTTCGATCCGCAACGCGCTCGACCGGGCACGGCTGAGGCAGGCCAGCCGCCTATTCGAGAGCGCCAAGGGACCTCTCGACGCAAAGACGCTGTCGACGATCTCCGCCGAGGACATTACCGCCAGCCGGGTGTTCGCGGTTGATCCAAGGGAAAGAGAAAGCAAATGACCGCAAAGACCATCATCGCCGCTTCCGTTCTGTCGTCAGCTTTCTCGCGGCTTGGCGACGAGGTCGAAGCGGTCGCGCGGGCAGGCGCTGATTGGATTCATCTCGACGTGATGGATGGGCATTTCGTTCCTAACATCACCTTCGGCCCGCCGGTGATCAAGACAATCCGCGATCGAACGGACAAGGTCTTCGACTGTCATCTGATGATCGCGCCGGCCGATCCCTATCTCGCTGCTTTCGCCGCTGCCGGTTGCGATATCATCACGGTGCATGCCGAGGCCGGGCCGCATCTCGACCGTTCGCTGCAGGCGATCAGGAGTCTCGGCAAGAAGGCCGGCGTGTCGCTGAATCCGTCGACGCCGGAAAGCGTCATAGAATATGTTCTCGACCGGCTCGATCTTGTGCTTTTGATGACGGTCAATCCGGGTTTCGGCGGCCAGGCCTTCATTTCAGCGGTTATCGACAAGGTCAGGCGTGTCAAAGCGCTCGTCGGCCAACGTCCCATCGACATCCAGATCGACGGTGGGGTCACGCCTGAGACAGCTCCCCTGGTCACCGCAGCCGGCGCCAATGTACTGGTCGCCGGGTCTGCCGTCTTCAAGGGCGGCACCGAGGTTGCCTATCGCGCCAATATCGGCGCGATCAGACAGGCCGCCGACGGGGCAATCCGGCGAGCCACGTGAACCGCTTGGTTCGGAGGATGATATGGCGGCAATCCCACCTGTGTGCGATTTCGGCTGGCAAGCCGTCGATGCCGTTTTGCCCGGCACCGACGGCAAATCGCATTCGATCTTCGGCCAAGCCGGCCCCAACGGGCTGGTCGTCGCCTTCATCTGCAATCACTGCCCCTATGTGAAGGCGGTGATCTCACGCATCGTGCGCGACGCCAACGACCTCAAGGCCGAAGGGGTGGGCTTTGTCGCGCTCAACCCCAACGATGCCGACCCCTATCCGGACGATTCCTTCGACAACATGAAGCTCTTCGCCAGGGCGAACGCTTTCGCCTTCCCCTATCTCCATGACGAGTCGCAAGCGGTGGCGCACGCCTATGGAGCCGTGTGCACCCCGGATTTCTTCGGCTTCAACAGCGAGTTGACTCTGCAATATCGTGGCCGGCTGGACGCATCGCGACGGGATGCCGGCCTACCCGGCCTGAGGCGCGATCTGTTCGAAGCGATGAAGCAGGTCGCTCGAACTGGTGACGGACCGCTAGACCAGATCGCTTCGATCGGCTGCTCGATCAAATGGAAGGAGGCCGCATGAACGTCGGCGCGAGCAGGCCGTTTGGGTCGAAGAGGGCGATCCTGTTCGATCTTGACGGCACGCTGATCGATTCGGCGCCCGACATCGCGGCGGCCGTCAACGAACTGCTGGCGGACCACGACCTGCCGCCGCTGCACGTGGATCGGGTCAAGGCAATGATCGGTGGCGGCGTCAGGAAGTTGGTCGAGCGGGCTTTCGCGGCTTCCGGAACCCCGCTTCTCGCCAGCGCGCTCGAAGAGGCCAACCGCGCCATGGCGCCGATCTATTGTAGACATCTGACCGGGCTGACGAGGCTGATGCCCGGCGTCAAGGAGATTCTCACCCGCTTCCACCTGAACGGAATAGCCATTGGCGTTGTTACCAACAAGCCGCAATTGGCCACCCGCGAAATCCTGCTGCATTTCCACTTGACTGAATATCTCGGCGCGATCGTCGGCGGAGACGCGGTGACATACCTGAAACCGGCACCCGACTCTCTGCTGATGGCGCTCGACCAGCTTGGGGTCGAACCCACCGACGCGCTGATGGTGGGAGACAGCAGCAGCGACGTTGGCGCCGCGCGCGCCGCCGGCATGCCCGTCGTTCTGCTGCGCGGCGGCTACACCCAGGTCCCCGTTGAAGAGCTTGGCGCAGATATTGTCTGCGACAGCCTGCTCGATCTGCCCGCCGCGATGCAGAGACTGCGTGCCGCCGCTTAAAGCCGCGTCGCGTCGAAACAGATTGAGGCGACGCGCTTCAAGTTTTTTGTTTGATGCATGTGGTTCTCCCAAAACTGCTACGCACTTTTGGGGGACATGCATTGACCCGCAGCATCGACTAGGAAGATATTCGCCGACCGTTCGCAAAACGACTGGCGGCGAAGCCGTTACTTCGAGAATTGCTTGAGATAGGCGATGACATTGGCCACGTCCTTGTCGTCCTTGAGGCCGGCAAACGCCATCTTAGTGCCTTTCACCATGGCCTTTGGATCATGGAGATAGGTCGTCAGCGTTGGCTCGTCCCATTTCACACCAGATTTTCCAGCCGCAACCATAGCTTGGGAATAGCTGAATCCCGGATGCGTGCCGGCCGTACGGCCGACGACGCCGTTCAACGACGGACCGACTTTGTTCTGGTCCTTGTCCGCGACGTGACAGACCTTGCATTTCATGAAGACCTTCTCACCCGCCGCGGCATCCTGCGCTTGGGATTGGTTCGTGATGAAAGTCGCCAAGGATACGACGGCGAAAAATGCGATAGCGCGCATGGCAGTTCCTTATCGATCGACAAAGCCCCGGATGATTTGCATGCCATTGCTTTGACGAAGTCAACCGTACGAAGGTCCAGAGCAACTGTCCTTTCGGCTTTGTTGACGGCCTTTTGGCGAACGCGTAGCTTCAGGTCATTCTGGAATCCCATGGGCACCTCGGGAACCTGGTCGGGCTGAGTTTGTCCGGCTGATATTTTCCCAGGCAATGGGGCGGGCAGGATTTCGCCAGAACAGGCGTCTATGCGCGCAAGAGGTGCTGGATGAATATGGTCGACCTCATACTGACGGTTTGCCTGAGTGCCAATCCTGGCAACTGCCGAGACGAGCCTCTCTCTATTTCGAGAGCCGCGGCTCCCTGATCCAATGCATGGTCCTGGCACCCAGCCAAATCGCGAAATGGTCGCAGGAACACCCGACCTTCAAGCTCAGGCGCTGCAAATGCGCTTTCCCGACGAAAGACCGGGCGATCTGATCGGACCCCCTGGTTTGTTGCAGTCGCGGGAGGAAACACGATGATTTCGCGGCGCGGAACGCTCCGATTGGCGGCTTTTGCAACGGCCGCGATGCTTGGCTCGCACCCCATTGCCGCATCTGCCGCGTCCAAGGTTCGCATCGGCGTGCTGAAGTTCGGCACGGTAAGCTGGGAGCTTGAAACGCTGAAAGACCACAAGTTCGACGCGACCAACGGGATCGATCTGGAAGTTATCTATTTCGCCGGCGAGGATGCGACCAATGTCGCGATACTGGCCGGTGCGATCGACATGATCGTGACCGATTGGCTGTGGGTCTCACGCCAGCGCTCGGACGGCGGCGATGTCACATTGGCCCCCTATTCGACGGCCGTCGGGGCGATCATGGTAAAGGACGCATCGCCGATGCGCACGCTCACCGATCTCAAGGGAAAGAAGATCGGCGTCGCCGGCGGGGCCCTCGATAAGAGCTGGCTGCTGATACAGGCGCTGGCCAGACGCGATCACGGCCTCGACCTGCCGGCGATCAGCGACGTCGTCTTCGGCGCGCCGCCGCTGATTTCGGAAAAGGCGATTCAGGGCGAACTCGATGCGGTGCTCAATTTCTGGCATTTTTGCGCCCGCCTCGAGGCGAACGGCTTTCGCCGGCTGATCGGCGCCGAAGATGCCGAGAAGGCGCTCGGAGCGTCGGGCCCGGTGTCCGCGCTTGGCTATGTATTCCACGAAAAATGGGCTGACGAAAATCCGCAAGCCGTCCGCGGCTTCCTCAAGGCTTCCGCGCGGGCCAAGGATCTGCTGGCTAGGTCCGACGAAGAATGGCAGCGGCTTGCGCGCGTTGTCCGCGGGGAAGGCAAGGAACTGGCAAAGCTGCGCGACCGCTATCGCGAGGGCATCCCCAGGCGGCCGGTCGCCAAGGAAGCGGCCGATGCCGGCAGGCTCTATCGTGTGCTGGCCCGGATCGGTGGCGAAAAGCTGGTCGGCAGCGCGCCGGAGATGGCGCCGGGCACGTTCTGGCAGGAGCCGGCGAAATGACCGCGACAGAGCCCGGCGATCGCACGCCTGGCGACTTGGCCGACATTTCCGGCCGTGCCAGCCCTCGAGCGATGCTGATACCTGCGTTGACGGTGACGGCCTCCCTGCTCGGGCTTTGCCTGCTGTGGGGCCTGGCGGCGAATGGCTGGCCGAACCGTGCTTTTCCGGGGCCGGGACAGGTCTGGCAGGTATTGCTGAGAGAGGCGGCGAGCGGCGACCTTTTCTATCATCTCGGCGCAACCCTCGGCCGGGTTGCCGCGGCATACGTCGTCGCGATGATTTTCGGATCTGTCATCGGCATTCTCCTCGGCAGCTACCGTGGCGCGGACCGGTTCTTCAGTCCCTGGATAATCCTGTTCCTCAACATCCCCGCGCTGGTGGTCATTGTGCTGGCCTACATCTGGTTCGGCCTCAACGAGGTGGCGGCGATAGGCGCGGTTGCCGTGAACAAGATCCCGAATGTCGTCGTGACCATTCGCGAGGGCGCCAGGGCGCTTGACCCCAGCTACGCCGAAATGGCGGCTGTCTACCGCTTCGGTCCCCTCGATCGCGTTCGCCATATCCTGCTGCCGCAGTTGCAGCCCTATCTGGCCGCGGCCTCGCGTTCGGGGATCGCCCTCATCTGGAAGATCGTTCTGGTGGTCGAACTGCTCGGTCGCTCCAATGGTGTCGGCTTCCAGATCTATCTTTATTTCCAGCTTTTCGAAGTCGCTGCCATTCTCGCCTACACGCTGGCGTTCGTGGCGGTGATGCTTGTCATCGAACTTCTTCTGGTGCAGCCCGTTGAACGACATGCAACCCGTTGGCGCCGTCGCCCCGCTTAGGGTCGACATTACCGAAAAGACCTTCAGATCCGCGCAAGGCGTCTCGGTCACGGCGCTCAAAGACCTTTCCTTCGAAGTCCGGCAAGGCGAATTCGCTTGTTTGCTCGGACCATCGGGATGCGGCAAGACCACGGCGCTGCGTATCCTGCTTGGGCTCGACAGGCAGTTTTCCGGCTCTTTTCAGCTGCCTGAAGGCGGCTCGAACCGCATAGCCGCCGTGTTCCAGGAACCCACCCTGCTGCCCTGGCGGACGGTTGAGCAGAATGTCAGGCTGGCGTTGCCGAAAGAACTGCGAACGAAAAATCTCGACGGGCTGTTTGACACCCTCGGTCTCGCCGGCATGCGCTCGCTCTATCCGGCGGAGCTTTCGCTTGGCCTTGCGCGAAGGGCAGCACTTGCGAGGGCCTTCGCGACCGAACCGGCGGTGCTTTTCCTGGACGAGCCCTTCGTCTCGCTCGATGGGCGGACCGCCGAGCAGCTGCGGCACCTGCTTCTTGCGGTATGGTCGGCCAGGCCTACTACCGCCCTGATGGTGACGCACAACCTGATCGAGGCCCTGGCGCTGTCGGATCGCATCATCGTGCTCGCGCCACGGCCCGCGCATGTGCTCGGCATTTTTGACGTAAGGCCGCCCCGGCAATGCCGCAGCCCAGAGGCCATAAGCGACCTTTTGCGGTCGTTCCATCGGAAATTTCCAGGCGTGATCTGATCGCCCAGCATCGGGCGGGAATGCCCTCGAAGGGGCCCTCGAACAGCCGATGCATATCAAAAACAACGCACGTCGGCTTCCGCCTGGGCCCGCTTCAACTCCGTTCGCGCGGCTTTTGCCGGTGCGCTTTCACGAAACAGGCCGGCATTCTCGCCTGTCGTCAGAGACATGCTCTTGAAGGTCTCGGCCCTTTCATAATGCTCGTAAGGGAGGATCGAGGCGATGACATCGATCGAGCAGGAACAACTCTCCAAGGCCTGACGTGTCTGTCCGTTTGTCCGCATGCAGCCGAGCACATAATCGACAATCGTCACCGTCGGGTAGTCTCCCGCAGCACCGGCTGGGTTCGCAAAGACCATAGTTGACGAAAAAAGCAGCGGCAGGATCGAAAATCCACCATATCTGACCATGAGAAATCTTCTCCTGTTGCCTGGCGCGAGGAAGCGAGGCAGCGAGGCAGCGCCATCGCGGCCAGTTGGCGACATGCCGCAAGGCCCGTCAACCTCCAACCGCCTCCATATAGGACCAAAGGAGGAATGCCCTGCCCATCGACAACAGCGCTTCGGGGCGACCCCATGACCCACCCCGCACCTGTCTTCTTGCGGTATGCTGACACCTCGCTTACTACTGGTGGACAAAGCCGGCTTCGCCGAGAAGTTTGGTGAAAATATGCCTAAATAAGAGGCAATCTCAGCATACCGTCAATACGTACAGATAAGAGTTTTATACGTATCGGGGCCGCCTTTAAGCCATTTTGGCCGCTAATCATCGGGCAGCGATTCTAGCTACATCTTTATATTGCATCGCAACATAATGATGCCGCACACGCAAGATTCCGACGGGTTTTTCCTTGCCTGCCATTTTGTAATGACATAGCCTTACCTCATTTCCGGCTTCAAGGACGTCGCCATAATTAGGGAATGGCGGCAGTCTTTCGTAGACCAACTGGGCGGGTAAGGGCTAGACTGTTTGGTTAGAGGTTAAAAACACCTCTGCTGGTTGAGTCTAGGTCGTGACACGCTGCCGGAAATACTTCCCAAACTGAATCGCTTGTTGAGGCCTTTGCGGGCTTAACAATCGATTTCCCGTTGTGAACCTGGGAGGATTGTGATGCGCGCACTTATACAAGCTACCTACATCGTAACGGCCTCTGCGCTGCTGCCGTTCGGTGCGCTCTATACGGCGTCAGCCAACGAAGAGCTCGCGAAAATGGCCAAAAACCCGAAAGACTGGGTGATGCAGACGGGTGATTACGCCAATACCCGTTATTCCCCGCTCAAGCAGATCACCAAGGAGAACGTGAAGAACCTGCAGGTCAAGTGGACATTCTCGACCGGCGTGCTGCGCGGCCATGAGGGCGGACCGCTGATTGTCGGCGATGTGATGTATGTGCACACGCCGTTCCCGAACACGATCTACGCTCTCGATCTCAGCAAGGACGGAAAGATCCTCTGGAAGTACGAGCCCAAGCAGGACACGAACGTTATTGCGATCATGTGCTGCGACACCGTCAATCGCGGCGTTGCCTACGCACCTGCCGATGGCGACCGCCCGGCGATGATCGTTCTCAATCAGGCTGACACCAACGTTGTCGCGCTCGATGCCAAGACCGGAAAGCTTATCTGGTCAGCCAAGAACGGCGACGAGATCAATGGTGGAAAGGGCGAATCCGGCACGTCAGCGCCCGTCGTCATCAAGGACAAGGTTCTCGTCGGTGTCTCCGGCGCCGAATACGGCGTCCGCGGCTGGATAACCGCATACAATCTCAAGGACGGCAAGCTCGCTTGGAAGGCTTATTCGGAAGGTCCGGATGCAGACACGTTGATCGATCCCGACAAGACCACCCAGCTCGGCAAGCCGGTAGGAAAGGACTCAGGCACCAATACCTGGGAAGGCGAACAGTGGAAGACGGGCGGCGGCACGACATGGGGCTGGTATTCCTATGATCCCAAGCTGAACCTCGTCTACTACGGCACTGGCAATCCCTCGGCGTGGAATCCGGTCCAGCGCCCCGGAGACAATCGCTGGTCGATGACCATCTTCGCCCGCGATGCCGACACCGGCATGGCCAAATGGGTCTACCAGATGACCCCGCACGATGAATGGGACTATGACGGCGTCAACGAGATGATCCTCGTCGACGACATGGAGATCAAAGGCAAAAAGCATGATGTGCTGGTGCATTTCGACCGCAACGGTTTCGCCTACACCATGGATCGCGCCAACGGCGAGCTTCTCGTCGCCAACAAGTATGATCCGGCGGTGAACTGGGCCACCAAGATCAACATGGACCCCAAGAGCGACAAGTACGGTCGTCCAGAGGTCGTTGCGAAATACTCTCCCCAGGCGAACGGTGAAGATACGAACACCACCGGCATCTGCCCCGCGGCGCTGGGAACGAAGGACCAGCAGCCGGCGACCTACTCGCCGAAGACGGGCCTGTTCTACGTGCCGACCAACCATGTCTGCATGGACTACGAGCCTTACAAGGTCAGCTACACGGCCGGCCAGGCTTATGTGGGCTCTACTGTGTCGATGTATCCCGCACCGGGCGGCGAGAGCATGGGCAACCTGATCGCCTGGGACGCCGCGAAGGGCGAGATCGTCTGGTCGAAGCCCGAGCAGTTCTCGGTGTGGTCCGGGGCACTCGCGACGGCCGGCGACGTGGTCTTCTACGGCACGCTCGAAGGCTACCTCAAGGCGGTCGATAAGAACGGCAAGGAACTCTATAAGTTCAAGACCCCATCCGGCATCATCGGCAACGTCACGCCCTTCGAGCACGACGGCAAGCAGTACATCGCCGTTCTGTCGGGAGTCGGCGGCTGGGCCGGCATCGGTCTGGCAGGCGGATTGCTTTCGCCCGACCAAGCCGCAGCCTGGCACGGCGCCATCGATCAGGGCCGGGCGCAAGGCGACCAGAACACAGTTGTAGGCACGGCCGGTCTGGGCGCTGTCGGCGGCTATGCTGCACTTGCAGACTACACCACGCTGGGTGGCCAGCTGACCGTCTTCGGTCTTCCCGATTGACATCCGGGAGGGCTCGGAGAGCGACGGCCTGAAATATGAGAGCCCGGATCACCTGGAGGGACTTCCGGGCTCTCGATTTGCCGCTCACCCGAAACATCCATCAGTGTCCTCGCGACGGCACAACCTTTGTCCTTGGCAAAATAAGGAAGCGTCTGAATGTCTTCTCGCATTGCAATTTCCATTCTCGCCGTCGCTCTTCTCACTCTCGCCAGCTCAACTCTGGTGCGGGCCGAAGACAGTGCCGAAAAGGCCAAGGCGGTGAAGAACGACGGCGGCAAGTATTTGGACGCGGATGGAAACCCAACCTACAAGATAGAAAACGGAACGGTGGACTGGTACACGTTCAGTGGTTACCGCCGCTATCACTCGGACTGCCATGTCTGCCACGGACAAGACGGCACCGGCTCGAGCTATGCGCCGGCCCTGGCCAACAGCCTGAAAAACATCGACTACCCCACCTTCCTCTCGATCGTGGCCCAGGGCCGCAAGAATACCGGCAACGGCAAGGAAAACGTCATGCCTGCCTTCGGCGACAACAAGAACGTCTATTGCTACCTGGACGATCTTTACGTCTATCTGCGCGCACGCGCCGACGGCGCGGCGCCGCGCGGCAGGCCACCCAAGCACGAAGACAAGCCCAAGGCGGCGAAGGATGCCGAAGCATCCTGCATGGGGGGATGACATGACCGGCGGCGTTGCATCGAAGCTGCGCGTAATCCTGCCGATCCTCGGAGCGCTTGCCATGTTGCCGTCGAGCGCCGGGGCGCAGGGCGCCGGTCTCGGCGCTGCCGGAGAGCTGGTCGATCCCGACATCCTGCGCGTCTGCGCCGATCCTTCGAACATGCCATTCACCGACCAGAGCGGCCAGGGCTTCGAAAACAAGCTGGCTGAGCTCGTTGCAAGGAAGACAGGGCGGAAGACGGTCGCCTACACATGGTTTCCGACCGTCATCGGCTTCGTGCGCAACACGCTTGCTGCCAACCGATGCGATGTCATCATGGGCTATGCCCAAGGTGATGAGCTGGTGCAGAACACCAATGCCTACTATCGCTCCTCCTACGTGCTCGTGCATCCGAAGGACGACGACCTCGAGAGCGTCGAGACGATCGAGGATCCGAAACTCGCCGGCAAGAGGATAGGTGTCGTCGAACGCACGCCGCCAACTGCCAACATGGCCGCCAACAAACTCTTGCGAACGGCAAAAATCTACCCGCTGGCGGTCGATACGCGCGTCACCCCGTCGATGGGAGAGGTTGTGCTCAAGGACATGCTCGCCGGCAAGATCGATGCCGCGATCCTGTGGGGACCAATGGCAGGCTACTACGCCAAGCAACTCAACGCGAACGTTACGATCGTCCCCCTGGTCAAGGAAAAGACCGGCTCGCGCATGTCCTACCGCATTACCATGGGAGTACGTCCATCCGACCAGGAATGGAAGCGTACGCTCAACAAGGTGATCCGAGAAAACCAGGCTGAGATCAACAAGCTGCTGCTAGACTACAACGTCCCGCTGATCGACGAACATGACAACCCTATCACGGCGACGCCGGGGTGAGCTTGATCGGCATCAGCGGGAGAGAGGAGGGAAGGAACTGACCTTTGAGGTTGCTTTATTGCTTTGTTTTTTGGCTGTTTGAGTACCCAATCTTTCATTTGTCCATTTGTGAGGTAATGGACGAGCCATTGCATCGCCCGCAATGGCGCCAACGATATGACCGGCCCCTTCGGGCTGGCAGAAGAGGAGAATGCAATGAAGAAGAAGAACTGGAAGAAACCCACCATGTGCCAGGTGGCTGCGGGCTTCGAAATTTCGCGGTATCTGCCTGCTGAAATTCCTCCCAGGAAGTAGGCCGCAAAGGTGCGTGTCCTTGGCAACAGGGGCATGCACCTCCTTGCCGCGTGAGATCTTCGCGACGGCTTTGCGCGGAAAACGCGGGCGCGAAACCTTTTGCAGCGAGGATTTCCTGCCGCTCGGATGGGCTGCGGAGCGGGCATCATCATGCACGTGAAGATCATCGGATCGGCGGCGGGGGGCGGCTTTCCGCAATGGAACTGCAACTATCGCCTGAGCCGCGCAGCTCGCGCCGGGATGTCCGGCGTGCATTCACGAACCCAATCATGCATTGCCGCGTCGGCGGACGGGACAGGCTGGGTTCTCTTCAACGCTTCGCCCGACATTCGCCAGCAGATTGCGCAGACGCCTGACCTGCGGCCCGCAGCCGAGGCGCCGCTGCGCTCGACGCCTATCCGCGCGGTGGTGCTGACCAACGCCGATATAGACCATATCGCCGGCCTGCTCAGCCTGCGTGAACGACAGCCCTTCGCCGTCTATGCGACCGCACAGGTGCTGGCGACGCTGGAGGCGAATTCGATTTTCAGCGTTCTCGATGCGGCGATCGTGCCGCGACGCCTCCTGGCGCCAATGGGAGAACTGGCGATCTGCGATGCGGGCGGCCGTGAGACCGGTGTGGTCGTTGACGTCTTCCCCGTGCCCGGGAAGATCGCGCTCTATCTCGAGCAAAGTGGCGATCCCAGCGCCGATTTCAGCTCCGAAACGGGCGACACGATTGGAGTGCGCATCACCGGGGCCGGCAGTCGTGGCGCGGCCTTCTACATCCCGGGCTGCGCGCGCATCGATGCCGCCCTGCGCACGCGTCTGGCCGATGCCGCCTGCCTTTTGTTCGACGGCACCCTCTACACAGACGACGAGATGATCGCTGCCCAGGTCGGCCAGAAAACCGGCGCGCGCATGGGGCACATAGCAATGTCTGGAGAAGCAGGTTCGATTGCCGGTCTGGCCGATGTGAAGATCGGCCGCCGAATCTTCGTCCATATCAACAACACCAATCCTGTTCTCGACGAGAATTCCGCCGAACACGCGGCGGTCAAAGCGGCTGGCTGGGAAGTCGCCAGCGATGGAATGGAGCTGGAATTTTGAGCGATTTCCAACACGCGGCCAGAGATGGCCTGTCCAAGAGCGAGCTCGAGGCCTTGCTGCGGCAGATCGGTGCAGAGCGCTATCACAACCACCATCCTTTCCACCACAGAATGACCAGTGGCGCCCTGTCGAAGGCCGAGATGCAGGCCTGGGCGTTGAACCGGTATTGCTATCAGGCCGTCATTCCGCGCAAGGACGCCATGATCCTGGCACATGCCGTGGATCCGGCGTTTCGCGCCGCCTGGCGCAAACGCATCGAGGACCATGACGGCGAGGACGGCTGGAGCGGCGGCATAGCGCGCTGGTTGCATCTGGCCACCTCGCTCGGGCTCGATGCCGAAGCCGTCAAGAGCGAACGGCTGGCGCTGCCGGCGACCCGTTTCGCCGTCGGCGCCTACCTTTCCTTCTGCACGAACCGGACGCTGCTGGAGGCGGTCGCATCGTCGCTGACCGAAATGTTCTCGCCGCTCATCATCGGCGAGCGTGTGCCGGCAATGCTGGCCAAATATGATTACGTCACCGAGGATACGCTCGCCTATTTCAGCCGGCGGCCCGAACAGGCAGCGCGTGATGCCGACTTCGCCCTCGCCTACGTGCTCGGCCATGCCGATACGGCCGAACGCCAGCAACAGGCGATCGATGCACTGGTGTTCAAATGCGATATACTGTGGGCCATGCTCGACGCGCTTCAGCATGCCTATGGCGGGTCGGGAAATATACCGCCCGGCGCCTTCCGCCCGAAGGCAACCTGATGAGGGCGCTGCGCGAAAAAGCCATCGCGTCGTTGCGATCGGTGCCATCCCTGCCGAAGCACGTGCGCATACAGTACGACCCCGTGCGACAGGCCTTCGCCGTGCTTTCGCCGGAGAAGGTATTCTGGCCCAACGAAATCAGTCTCGACATATTGCGCCGATGCGACGGGCGATCCACGGTCGGCCACATCATCGCCGATCTTGCCGCCGATTATGACGCAGAACAGGAAGTCGTGGCGGCGGACGTCATCGCCTTCCTGCAGGAATGGTCGGACAAGCTGCTGGTGAAGCTATGAGTGAGCCCATTCTCCCTCCGATTGGCATGCTGGCGGAACTGACGCATCGCTGCCCGCTGCAGTGCCCTTATTGTTCCAATCCGCTCGAATTGCTGAAGGCCAATCGCGAGCTCGACACGCAGACCTGGCTCGATCTCTTCTCGCAGGCCGCCGATCTCGGCGTTCTGCAGGTGCATCTATCCGGCGGCGAGCCGACGCTGCGCCGCGACCTCGAACAATTGATCGCCGGTCTTTCGGCGCGCGGTGTGTATACCAACCTCATCACCGCCGGCATCAACATTGCCGAAGGCCGCCTCGAGGCCTTTGCCGAAGCCGGTCTCGACCATCTGCAGCTAAGTTTTCAGGGTGCCCATTCGGCGACCACCGACCGTATCGGCAACCACCGGGGCAGCCATGAAAAGAAGCTGGAGACGGCACGCCAGGCCCGCGCGGCCGGGCTGCCACTCACCATTAATGCCCCGATCCATCGTCACAACATCGAGCAAGTACCGGAGTTCATTGATCTTGCCCTCTCGCTGGGCGCGGAGCGGCTCGAGATCGCCAACGTACAGTATGCCGGCTGGGCGCTGGCCAACCGCGATTGGCTGATGCCCGAACGTGCCGCGGTCGACCGGCAGGCGGAGATCGTCGCGGCGGCGCAGCAACGGCTTGCCAGCATCATCAACATCGACTTTGTCCCGCCGGACTATTTTGCCATCTATCCAAAGCCGTGCATGGGCGGCTGGGCGCGAGACGCCTTCATGGTGACGCCCGACGGGACCGTGCTGCCGTGCCACGCCGCGCAGACGGTTCCTTCGCTCCGCTTCGAACGCTTCGGAACGCGCTCGCTCGCCGAGATCTGGACCGATTCGCCGGCGTTCAATGCCTTCCGCGGGACCGAATGGATGCAAGAGCCATGCCGAAGCTGCGAGCGGCGCGAGATCGATTGGGGCGGCTGCAGATGTCAGGCAATGGCGATTGCCGGCGATGCCGCCGCAACGGATCCGGTCTGCATCAAGTCTCCGATCCACGCTCGAATGGCCATGCTCATCGAAGAAACGCAACACACCGTGGCAAATACTGCGTCGGACGAAGCTTTCATCTATCGTCGGATAGGAGTTGGCTCGGAACAAGAGCAGTGCAAAAGTGTTCGCTAGCCTTGTTTCCGTCCATGACGCTTCTTTTCGCGAACATTTGCAACCACCCCTAGCAATCCAATATCGAGGCCTTCACGGCTTGGATGAGATCGATGACGAAATGTGGCCACGACCATGCCGTCGCGGAGGTTGCAATTCGAGAAGAGCGCGGGCCCACCAGCGATGAGTTTGAGGCGTCCGCCTGGACGCCGAGATCCTTTTGCGGTCAGTTCGGGTTTGCGCAAAATTCGTGCGGATTTGGCATAGAGCAAAGAGGCGCGACCTCATTGCGGCTAGGAGTGGCCAAGCATCAATTGGCAGGAGAGCTCCGTGCAACCTTCAATTCTGGATAAATATGGCGAGGCGCGCCTGCCGCGCTATACAAGCTACCCGACGGCGCTGCGGTTCTCGTCGGCGGTCGGCGGCGACGCATATGGAAACTGGCTGAGGAACCTGCCAGCCAGCGATCCCGTATCGCTATACCTGCACATCCCGTTCTACCGGTCGATGTGCTGGTACTGCGGTTGCCATACGACGATAACCCGGAAGGACCGCCCGATCCTCGACTACCTCGGCGTGCTAGGCGAAGAAATCAGCCTGGTTGGCGCGCGAGTTCCCAACCGCCTGCCGGTGGCCGAAGTACATTTCGGCGGCGGCACGCCAACTATAATTTCCCCTACGGAGTTCCTTGTGCTGATGGCCCTTATGCGTCGGCATTTCGCATTTTCCGACCTGACGGGGATCGCCGTGGAGATCGACCCGCGCGGGCTTACGGCCGAAATGGCCGACGCGCTGGGCATCGCTGGTGTCAGCCGGGCGAGCCTCGGCGTCCAGAGCTTCGATCCAATGGTGCAGAAGGCCATCAACCGGATCCAAAGCGAGAAGCAGACTGCCGGGGCCGCCGACCGTCTCCGCTCCGCCGGTGTTGGTGGCATCAATTTCGATCTGATCTATGGCCTGCCGCACCAGACGGCCTGCGTCGACACTGCCAATGCGGCAATCGCCATGCTTCCGAATCGCCTTGCCGTGTTCGGCTACGCGCACATCCCGACGTTCAAGAAACACCAGAGGATGATCGACGAAAACGCCCTGCCCGATGCCGCGGCGCGCAACGACCAGGCCAAAGCGATTGCCGAGACGCTGGTCGCCGCGGGCTACAGGCAGATCGGCCTCGACCACTTCGCACTGCCTGGAGACGACCTCGTCGAGGCGCGGGAAGCGGGCCGGCTGAGACGCCGGTCGAGACGGATACGGCAAGGAAATCCCGTAAGGTCAGTCGAGGCGAAATCCCGAAGCGCCAAATATGAGGTGGCGACCCGTAATCAGGGGAACTTTGAGGACAGGCCCCTCCTCATTCCATCCCTGAATCGGTGAGCCCGCGACATATGAATGACTCTTCAGCGTGCCCTGCCAGATCGTCGGGAAATCAACGCCCCTACTTCGTCTCAGATTGCATTCCCTGACAAGCCTGGAGACAATATCGGCCAAAGGGCGACCTCTTCGATAAACTGATGATTTTGAAAGAGTTCATGATCTCAGGCGCCCGCATTGATTCAAATCAATATGGCTCGGGCATTTCGCTCACTGGTGTCGCCAGACTCGAATCTCCCACGGTCGCCGCATAGCCGATCGACGGGATCGACCGATCAATCGCAAACCGCGGCGATATCTTAGCGTCGGTCATATTCGGCATCAAAAACGCGAGTCTTTGCGGCAGCGCAAAGAACCCTTTCATTCGTGGAATAAGCAGACAAATAGGTTCATGTTTTCGGCTTGTCGATCCGGGACAAGCTGAGCCAACCTCATCTTCGCCGTCGCTTGCCGCGGTCGGTGGGATGGCCGGCGCGTGTCCCGGCGCGGAGTTCGAGGTCTTCGTCTTCGGCCGGCTGCCGCTTGCACTGTCGGGCCGATGTTACCACGCCCGCATTCATGGCCTGCACAAGGATTCCTGCCAGTTCACCTGCGAAAAAGACCCGGATGGCCTGGCAGTCGAAACCCTCCACGACCAGCCTTTCCTGGCGGTCAATGGCGTGCAGACTCTCTCTAACCAGATGCAGGCCTTCTGCCGCACACCCACCGATCTCGCCTCGAAAGGCGTCGGCCGCATCCGCCTGTCTCCCCACACTTGCGACATGGTCGAGGTGGCGAAGACCTACAAATCGCTTCTAGACGGGATCGAGGATCCCAAGGGTGCTCGCTTTGTCCTCTCTTGCCTTGATCTGCCCGGGTCGCTGGTCGACGGATACTTCCATGGCAAGCCGGGATGGCAAGCGACCACTTCGATCTGAAGAAGGCGGACTTTGACGGAAAAATGACCCAGATCGCAATCGTGACCGTATCGGACCGTGCAAGCCGCGGCCGAGCAGATGGCGAGGGAGAAACTGGAGCACGCCCGTCTTCCGCGAATTGAACGCCGGCGTCCATTCCTTTCCCATCGTGAGGCGGGAGCAGCGCCTGCAGGCTCCCGGGTTTTTGCGGTGATGGAGGACCAGATCGCGACCCCGTCTCGACGTGTATGCTCGGTTTCGAAGGGAAGATGACAGGCCAGTGCTTTGCGATCTGGCGGCGGGGGCGCGAAATCTTGCACAACAGCTCATTGCCTCTCCGCTCGGAACAACCAACTCGATCGGAAGCCGGCCGCCTGGTTCCCTGGATGCATTCTGCGAATTCGCGGCCGAGTCTTACGTCAATGCGGGCGACACCCTCGCCTTGCAGGTCGACCGCGACCGATCACAAATCCTTGCAACGAGCGCGATCAGGCGCCTGGCTACTTTGAGGTACATCGAGGAGCAGCAGGCTTGATGATCTCGCCATTGTGGCGGAGCCCGCATGCGGCTGGTCGTACCAGCAGCCAGGCGTCAAATGGGCGCTTTGGTCGGTTGTCGCGCCCGTAGTTTTGGTCGAACGAGCATGCCGCCAAACAGGACCGCAAAGCCAAGAAAAGCTGCCGCCCATAGGGCGGCCGATATGTGAAGGAGCATCACTTCCCCAGGTGCGAACGCCGCACACAGGCGAAAAACGGCGGCAAGCACAATCACGACAAAGATCGTGCATACACCGATGCTAGCCCGCAATTCGCGGCCTGTATGTCCAAGCGTGGTGCGGGTCATGACGGCGAGCGTCATACACGCCACCGCTCCCACGCCAAAGGCGTGAATGCCTGCTACCGGTGGGATCCTCTCGGGAAGAATGATTGCCAGGCCGGCGAGAAGAAAGCCGAGTGGCACAAAGGCGAACGCGACGTGCAGGATCAGCACCAGCGGATCACGCAACGTGCGATAGCCAGCCCAGCGTATGATCCGGATAGTGTTGAGGACTCCCCCGGCAATCAGCATTGCGCACGTCCAAGCGCTCCCGGGAAAAACAGCCCATGCCATTAATGCGGTCCCGGAGAGAGCGATCGTCACGACGTCGAGACGGCTGAATGGGGCGGGCAGGCGTCCTGGATTTTCGCGCGCCAACCAATTGCGGGTGAAACTGGGAACAATCCGTCCGCCTATGATCATGATGAGAACGACCGCGGCAGCGAGCCCGAGCCGGCGGCTTATATCCGAGACGCCTCCGTAGTGCGCTTCGGCATGAAACATCACGTTGGCTGCCAGAAGCACGGCAACAGGCAGCAGCACCTTGAGGTTTCGCCAGTTTCGACCCGCGATGATTTCGGTCGCGGCGGCGGTGGCGACAGCCAGGAGGAAGGCGCAGTCGATCGCGGCTCCGACGAGCCAGCCGGTCTCGGCCGAAAAGAATACGGCGAAGCGACCCGCAAGCCACAAAAGGACAAGTGCCAGAAGGGGCAGGCCTTGCACCGGCAGCCGTCCGGTCCAGTTCGGGATGGCGGTCAGCAGGAATCCTGTCACGACCGCCGCAAGATAGCCAAACAGCATCTCGTGGACATGCCAATCGATTGGCTGGAAGACGCTGAAGGTTTCGAGGCGGCCGTAAAACAAGGGCAGCCACAACAGGATAGCCGCTCCAGCATAGAGCGAGCCGAGAAGAAAGAACGGCCGGAAACCGTAAGACAGAACCGCCGGATAGGCGCCCGGCCGCGTGCGTGGAATTGCCATGGCGTGCATTTCAAAGATGGAAACCCCGGGCAGGTTGTGTCTGCCGCAAGGTTTCCGTGATTTTCAAAGCGAGATATTCTCGGCCTTCAATTGCCTGCTGGAACTTGAGCCAGCAATGCCTCGAACACCTTCTTCGCCTTGCCCGGCTGCTTGACGGTTGTGGCCTGTTCGAGGTTGACCGGTTTGCCGACCACGATCAGGGCCACCATACCCATCCCGTAGTGAGGCGTGCATTTCACGCCGTAGAGGCCCTCTTTGTCGAGCTTGACCGTGATCTGTTCGCCGGCCTTGCCCTTGAAGGGCTCGACACCATCCGGGAGCATGCCCTTGATGCTTTCAGCATCGTGGCCCTTGTCGGTCGGCACGAAGGTGACGGTGTCGCCAGGTGCTGCCTGGACGAAGTCGGGCTGGAAGACCATAACGCCTTTCTCGCCCTTGTTGAGCATCTGGACCTGGTGATCGGCCGCCTGGGCAGCCCCGGCCAATACTGTCGCCGCGAGCGCAGCGACGATGGTTGCGTATCTCATGATCTTGCCTTTCTGTCCGATTATTGTCGACGGTGTTCACCGCTGCGGTTCTTTTAGGCCGGCTCCGGTATTGGGACTTTGACGCAGCGCAAACTCGATTTGAGAATCGAAGAAAAAAGGCCGCGGCAAGTGCCGCTTGCCGCGCGTTGGTCGCCCATGACATTGTGAGGCTGGAAAACATGAACTGATCACAGTCAAGACTTGGAAGGGGAAATGCAGTTGAGTCGCCTGGATCGCTCGCTGATTGCCGGGCTGTCTGCCTTTCAGGGCATAGCCCCGACGGATCTTGACTTCATGATCGGCCAAGCCCGGTCGTTGCGGATTGCCAAGGACCAGCCAGTGTTCGAGCAGGAGCAGGAAGCGCACGCTTTTTTCTTGCTGCTCGATGGACACGTCCGTGTCGTGAAAACAACAGCCGATGGGCAAGAGATAACCGTGCGGTACATTAGCCCCGGCGAACTAATGGGCATCGCCCACGCGATAGGCCTCACCACTTATCCGGCCAGTGCAATGTGCGCCGTCGATTGCGTCGTGCTTGCCTGGCCAGGCCATTTCTGGTCGAAATTCGCCGATGCTTTCCCGAGTTTTGGCGCCAGCACCTACAAGACCGTGGGCAGTAGGCTGCAAGACGCCCACACACGTGTCATCGAGATGTCCACCGAACAGGTCGATCAACGCGTCGCCCATGCCTTGCTCAAGCTGGTTAAGCAGACAGGCAGGAAGACCGAGGAAGGTATCCTGATCGACTTCCCAATTTCACGCCAGGATATCGCCGAGATGACAGGAACGACGCTCCATACGGTGAGCCGGCTGCTCTCGTCGTGGGAGGAAAAGGGTCTGGTCAAAAGCGGGCGCCAGAAGGTGACCGTTGTCGAGCCGCACCGCCTGCTCGTACTCGCCGAAGGGCGCACGGACAAAAACTAATTCGCGTCTTTTCGATCGATCGCGGCCTGGAGCTCGCTGCGCAGCAGTTCCTCGCTCAGGCCGTGCTCGTGTGCTGCGTCGGATATTGTGTGGAACGAGGCAATCGGGCAGCCGACGCAAAGCATGCCGAGTTGGAGAATGACCCTGTTGGTCGCTGGCCAGCTTCGCATAATTGCGTCCATTGTTGCGTCGTCATTGAACCGCGGTTTCATGCCAGTTGTCCCAGCTTGGAAGTAAACACATTGCCGCCGCGGTGCGTGTTGTTCGTTGCGCTTGGACAAAGAGGCACCCGTTCTCGTCTCGCCTCGCGCAAAGAGAGGCTAACCGTCATGCCGGCGGCGGGAGACTGGTTTCAATCCTCCGCAACCCCTCCAAACGGTCGCAGTTACGCAACAATCAACAGGGCAAGCGGCAAACTCGCCACTCGGCCGGGCGCCTCTCTCCAACGATGCCACGTGCAAAACGGCCCATATCAGCCTGTCCTTCGCTGGATTCGGATTTGCGCCAACGCAAAGACGGGCCACGCAATCAGGCTATTTTAGCACCATCAAATGGGTGAAGCCAAAGGAGACGGAAATGCTTACCAGACGTGAAGCTTTGTTAGGATCTGTCCTTACCGCTGCCGCAGTTGCAGCGATTGGCACAATGCCGGTAGTGGCAAACGCAAAGGAAGTTGCGGGGTTGCCGCGTGAAAAGGTGACGTTGGTCGCGCCGCCACTCGTCCACGCCCACGATCAGGTCGCCAAGAGCGGCCCGAAGGTCGTTGAATTCACGATGACGATCGAGGAGAAGCCGATGGTCATCGACGCCGACGGCACGCAGCTCAACGCGATGACCTACAACGGGTCGATCCCCGGCCCCTTGATGGTTGTCCATGAAGGCGATTATCTCGAGCTCACGCTGATCAACCTCGACACGAATACGCTCGCCCACAACATCGATTTCCACGCCGCGACTGGCGCGCTGGGTGGCGGCGGACTGACGCTGGTCAATCCCGGCGAGCAGGTCACGCTGCGCTTCAAGGCTACCCGGTCGGGAACCTTCGTCTACCACTGCGCGCCTGGCGGAGCGATGATCCCGTGGCACGTCGTGTCCGGTATGAGCGGGGCTGTGATGGTGCTGCCGCGCGACGGCCTCAAGGACGACAAGGGCAAGCCGATCAGCTACGACCACATCTACTATGTTGGCGAGAACGACTTCTACATCCCGCGCGACGAGCAGGGGAAATTCAAGAAGTACGACTCGGCCGGCGACAACTACGACGATACCGTCAAGGTCATGCGCGGGCTGATCCCGACCCATGTCGTGTTCAACGGCAAAGCAGGATCGCTGACCGGCGCGAACGCCATGAAGGCCAAGGTCGGCGAAACCGTTCTGATCGTCCATTCCCAGGCTAATCGCGATACCCGTCCGCACCTGATCGGCGGTCATGGCGACTATGTCTGGGAACAGGGCAAATTCGCCAACCCGCCGGCCAAGGACCTGGAAACCTGGTTCATCCGTGGCGGGTCGGCAGGTTCGGCACTCTACACCTTCTTGCAGCCGGGCATCTATGCCTATGTGAACCACAATCTGATCGAGGCGGTCGAACTCGGAGCGACTGCGCACTTCACGGTCGAAGGAACCTGGGACGACGATCTGATGACGCAGGTCGAAGCGCCCAAGGCAATTGCCTCGTAGACGGGAGATCCGATCCTCGGTGCAACCCTTCGGCAAAGATGAAGGGTTGCACTCGCGGCGGGCTTGATGCCATGTCCTTCGATCCTGTCTTCACCTTCGGAGCAATTGGGGCCGCAGCGCTGATCGGGCTAGGCCTGTCCCAAGCGCTCGAGAGCGGTTCTCCGGAGTCTCCTCGGCCACTCGGCGCAAGCGAACTGGTTGTTCTTGCGACCGGGTCGTTTGACCATCCGCAACCGGGTGAATTCCTGAGGGAGAGCCATCCGGTCGCGGCACCGGTCGTCAGGGAAACCATCGATACGCCACTGGAAATCATGAAATATCAGGTAAGCGTGTCGGACTACGGCCGCTGTGTGGGTGATGGCGCCTGCAAACTTGCCGACTCACGCAAGATCGGCAACGTTCCCGTTACCGGCGTGAGCGACATGGATGCCGAAGCGTATGCGACCTGGCTGTCAGCCCGCACGGGCGAGACATGGCGGCTGCCGACGGACGTCGAGTGGGTCTATGCCGCCGGCGAACGATTCCGGGGCGACATAGAGAGTGATGAAAGCGACCCGAATAACCCGGCGCTGCGCTGGCTCGCTCAATACCGCATCGAAACGGCGCTTGGGCGCAAGCCGGATCCTGAACCAAGGATCCAAGGTGGCTTTGGTGTCAATTCCAAGGGAGTGGCGGACGTTGCCGGCAACATCTGGGAATGGACGTCGACGTGCTACATTCATGCAACCATGGCCAGCGACGGCATGGGCGTTGCGAGTTCGATCGACAATTGCGGAGTGCATGTTGTGGAAGGCTTCCACCGCACTTACATGTCGAACTTCATCCGCGACGGCAAGAGCGGCGGCTGTGCGGTTGGAACCCCGCCCGACAATCTGGGTTTCCGGCTGGTCCGCGATCGGCCCAGTCTTGTGCAAGCTACCCTTCGGCGCCTCGGATTATCCTGACAACATAGACAAGACTGCATGATGACATCGAAATCAGCGTTGACAGATCGGGCTCGCCCCGTCGCCGAACAGCCTTTGGACCATGCTGGCGTCGATCGGGGGTCAATTGGAAAACTGGTCCGCGCGTTCTATGCCAAGGTCAGGAGCGACGAGCGGCTCGGGTCGATTTTCGCACGCGAGATCACCGGCGATTGGGAACCACATCTCGAGAAAATGACGGACTTCTGGTGTTCGGTCATTCTGAAGAGCGGTGACTATCACGGCCGACCGGTGCCGGCGCACCTCAAGCTCAAGGATGTCACGGAGGTCGACTTCGAGATCTGGCAGGCCCTGTTCGGTCAAACGGCAGCCGAACTCTTGGCCCCGGAAATGGCGGCGGTGTTCGTCGACCGCGCCGAACGGATAGCGACAAGCTTGAAACTCGCGATGTTCTTTCGCCTCACTTCCGCCACGACAGGCGGCGGCCAATAGGCTGGCTTTGGCGAAACAAGGCCGGCGCCTCAAAGGCCAGCGCCAGATTTGATTTTGCGCAAGGAAAGTGTCCTCGGAATTCCTAATTTCGTTGCATGGCTCTCAATCTCTTCATTGGCACGATCGTCATAAGCCTGACGGTCCTGGTTCACACGTTTGGTCTGATCGCCGTTACGCATGCGATGGGATACTTGGTCGCGCGGTTTCGTATGCACGGACGCCGCAGCCGTATCGTCGCTATGATCAGCGTGGTGATGGGGCTCTTTGCCGTCATGACCGTGGAGGTCTGGCTCTGGGCAGGCCTATACAGGTTGCTTGATATCTTCGCCGACTTCGAAACCGCGCTCTATTTTTCGACCATAACCTTTTCGACCGTCGGCTATGGCGACATCGTGCCCGCTCACGCGTGGCGTGTCCTGGCGGCGCTCGAGGGCGTGAACGGGTTCTTGCTTATCGGCTGGTCGACCGCCTATCTGATCGCGGCAGGCACCCGCATCGGCCCGTTCAAGGCCGGGGAGCATTTCTGACCCGAGCCGATGCTCAGACCGCTGCCGAATGCTTGGCTTTGCCGGTTTCGAAATACTTATCGAACTTCGCCGCGATGCTTCTGACAAAGGGGCGACTTTCCGCCGGCACGACGAAACTATCGCCATCAAGCTCAAGCAACCTTTTGGGGTCCTGTAGGGTGGAACTTGCCTTGAGCAGCAGCCTTTGGCCGGCTTCGCCAAAGCGCTCCACCAGTTCGATCGCCGAGAAGGCGAAGTCACACATCAGCCGCTCGATGATCCAGCCACGAACACGGTCGTCGTCGGAAAGAGCGATGCCGCGGACAGCCGCCAGCCCGCCATTAGCAACAAGGCGTCCATATTCGCTGGTCGAAGGCATGTTCTGTGCATAGCCCTGCCGAAACTGGCTGATGGATGACGGGCCGAGCCCGATCAATGTTTCGCAGCGATCCTCCGTGTAGCCCTGAAAGTTCCGGCGCAGAGTTCCTGCGCGGGCTGCAAGCGCCAGCGCATCGCCCGGTTTGGCGAAATGATCGAGGCCGATTGCTTCGTATCCCCGGTCCACGATCGCCCGTGCCGCCAGTTGCGATTGAGCAAACCGTTCCGTGGGACCGGGCAGCCACACCTCATCGATCATCGTTTGATGCTTCTTGAACCAGGGCACATGCGCGTAGCCGAAGAGCGCCATCCTGTCTGGTTCCAAAGTCAGCGCCTGCGCCACGGTGGAACAGACGCTTTCACTGGTCTGATGAGGCAAGCCGTAAAGCAGGTCCAGATTGACCGATTCGACGCCGCGCGAACGAACGCCGTCGACGACCGCCTTGGTCTGCAAGAAGCTTTGCTCGCGGTTGATCGCTTTCTGCACTTTCGGATCGAAATCCTGCACGCCAAGGCTCGCTCGCGTCATGCCTATTTCGGCGAGCGCATCGAGGCGCGCTTCGTCCATGTCGTTGGGTTCTATCTCAACGCTGATTCTTGCATCCGGAAGAAAGTCAAAGCAGTCTCGCAAGACAGTTCCCAGTGCCACCATATCGTCGGGTCTCAGCATGGTTGGCGAGCCGCCGCCGAAGTGGGCGGCGCGGACACGGCCCTTGCCGCTGACAAGACGGGCTACCGTCGCGATCTCCGCGTGCAGCGAGCGAAGATAAGCAGCCACCGGCTGGTAGTGACGGGTCTGTTTGGTATGGCACGCGCAGAACCAGCACAGCTTGTCGCAATAGGGAATATGCAGGTACAACGATATCTCGTCATTGCCCTCGATCGCATCCATCCAGCTGCGAACCACTACGGCATCGATCCCCGCATGAAAGTGCGGCGACGTCGGATAGCTCGTATAGCGCGGAACGTTTTCGCCCGCCGCGACGGTCGGATTTGCTTGTATGTCGTTGGCGGCTGTAGTCTGCATGAGCGGCAATCTAGAAATAGCGAAGTGCCTAAACCTTGATTTCAATCAAGGCGGCCTGCCGCAAGGACAAACTGACGCAACATTTTCTCGCGGCAGCGGTGGTATCTTGCCGGCACGCTGATCTCGAGCCCATGAAAATGACCATTAGACAGGACGTTCACAGTGCCGGCATTCCAGTGCTTTGCCAGTCGTGCGAGGCACGGCATCGCGGTGTTTGTGGTGCGCTCGACCCGGACCAACTGGTCGGACTGGCCAAGGCCTCGTCGAAGCAAGAGGTTGGGCCCGGTGCGGAGCTGGTGGGTGACGCTGAAACCGTCGACAGCTTTTCAAACGTCCTGTCCGGTGTGGTAAAGCTGACCAAGAGCCTTTCGGACGGGCGCCAGCAGATCGTGGGCCTCCAGTTCGCGCCCGATTTTCTGGGGCGGCCTTTCAAGGTCGAAAGCGCCATCAACGCCGAAGCGGCAACAGCCGTGTCCCTGTGCTCCTTTCCGAAGTCCGCTATCGAACGGATGATGAAGGAATCACCGGAGCTCGAGCATCGCCTGCTCAGGCAGACCCTGAACGAACTCGACGAGGCGCGTGATTGGATGGTCACCTTGGGACGCAAGAGTGCCTCGGAAAAGGTGGCCAGCTTTCTGCTGATGATCGCCAGAAACATTGACCCAACTCTTGATCCAGACACCAACGCGACGAGCTTCGATCTGCCGCTCACGCGTGCCGACATCGCCGATTTCCTCGGCTTGACAATCGAGACGGTCAGCCGCCAGCTGACCAGGCTGCGAACGGACGGGGTCATCCGGATCGAGAACAACCGGCATGTGGAAGTCGAAAGCCTTGGCCGGCTTGAGCG
Organism: Mesorhizobium sp. M1406; assembly: GCF_040317555.1. NCBI lineage: Bacteria > Pseudomonadati > Pseudomonadota > Alphaproteobacteria > Hyphomicrobiales > Phyllobacteriaceae > Mesorhizobium > Mesorhizobium sp. M1406. The sequence goes on from NZ_JAMYKW010000035.1 coordinate 39,753, forward strand.
CCGCTCCGGCGCCTAGCTCGCGTCTCCGATCCCGATCATCGGCAGGACATGTTCGCGTTCAAATGCGATGTGCCGGCGCAAGTTCTCGAACAGGCCGCGCAACATGAAACCGATGGCCTCGGGGTTCTCGACTGTCTCGCCATGACCGATGGCCAGCAGAATTTCGGTCACCTCATCGGCAAAGCATTCATCTTCTACATGTTCGGCCCGCAGTCGCCGGGTTGAGGCAAGGTTCGCATTGCTGCCGACCACGGCCTCCTCGTAGGCGGGGAAGATTACCGTCTCTTCGTATCGATGAATGTCGCGCAGCAGAGGAACGATCGCGTTGGCCGTGCCGAGGCATTTCAGGCGATCGACGCTGGGCAAGGCATCTGCAATTCTCTCCAAAGCATCGCAGAGTTGCAGCTTTTCCCTGTGCGCGCGCTTCATCACCGCGGCCGGGACCACGTCTCCGGATCGATCAGCTGGTTCGGGATTTCCATCGCCTGCTTCGAACAGCGACGATTCCTGCCCATTCTTCCGGGTCAACGGCGACCTCCAGTCATTTGCGGACCGACGCTGCCCAATCCGAAAGCACTGGGCTTTGACATGGATCAAGGCGGCGACAACGCGACTGCTGAATTGGTGTCAAGCGGATTGGCGTCCGCGCGTCGGAATCGGAGGTCGGGGACAGGTCATGAAGTTCGGCACGCAAATCTTCGCTTTGGGCCTGTTCACATTTGGGGCTCTTGTGGCAGCCGGGTTCGGTGTGGACGAGCCATTCCGGCAGCATATGTGGGTGCTGTTCTTTGTGCTGCTCGGCTTTGTCGCCATCCTCATCCGCAACACGAATTTCAAAGTGGCTGCTCCGATCGACCCGTCTGCCTACATGGATGGGCCAATCCGCTATGGCGCCATCGCCACCATGTTCTGGGGCGTCGTTGGTATGCTGGTCGGCGTCGTCATTGCGCTGCAGCTTGCCTATCCCGATCTCAACATTCAGCCCTGGTTCAACTTCGGTCGTCTGCGGCCATTGCATACGTCGGGCGTCGTCTTCGCCTTCGGCGGCAATGCGCTGCTCTGCACGTCCCTGTATGTCGTCCAGCGCACCTGCCGCGCCCGGCTATTCGGGGGCGATCTCGGTTGGTTCGTGTTTTGGGGCTACCAGCTCTTCATCGTTATGGCCGCGACCGGCTACCTGCTCGGCATTACCGAGAGCCGCGAATACGCCGAGCCCGAATGGTATGTGGATATCTGGCTGACCATCGTCTGGGTCGCCTATCTCATCCTGTTCCTCGGCACGATCCTGAAACGCAAGGAGCCGCACATCTACGTCGCCAACTGGTTTTACCTCTCCTTCATCGTCACCATAGCGATGCTGCACGTGGTCAACAACCTGTCGATGCCGGCCTCATTCCTGGGTTCCAAGAGCTACTCGGCCTTTTCCGGGGTCCAGGACGCCCTGACGCAATGGTGGTACGGGCACAACGCCGTTGGCTTCTTCCTGACTGCCGGCTTCCTCGGCATGATGTATTATTTCGTACCCAAGCAGGCAAACAGGCCGGTCTATTCCTATCGCCTGTCGATCGTCCATTTCTGGGCAATTATCTTTCTCTACATCTGGGCCGGGCCGCATCACCTGCACTACACCGCCCTACCCGATTGGGCGCAGACGCTCGGCATGGTGTTTTCGATCATGCTGTGGATGCCGTCATGGGGTGGCATGATCAACGGCCTGATGACGCTGTCGGGCGCCTGGGACAAGCTCCGCACCGATCCGATTATTCGCATGATGGTGATGGCCATCGCCTTCTACGGCATGTCGACCTTCGAAGGTCCGATGATGTCGATCAAGGCGGTCAACTCGCTGTCGCATTATACCGACTGGACCATCGGGCACGTCCATTCGGGCGCACTCGGCTGGGTTGGCATGATTTCGTTCGGCGCGCTCTACTACATGGTGCCGAAGCTCTGGAACCGTCACCGTCTCTATTCGCTGCGGCTGGTCACCTGGCACTTCTGGCTGGCGACGCTCGGGATCGTCGTCTACGCCTCGGTCATGTGGGTGTCCGGCATCATGCAGGGCCTGATGTGGCGCGAATACGACGAGCAGGGCTTCCTGGTCTACTCCTTCGCCGAAACTGTCGCCGCTATGCACCCCTACTATGTGATGCGCGCGATCGGTGGAGCCATGTACCTCTCCGGCGCCCTGATCATGGCCTGGAACATCGCCATGACCATCCTTGGATACCAGCGCGAGGAAGAGCCGATGCCCGGCTCCGTTCCCGCCCTTCAGCCTGCCGAATAAGGAGCCAGAAAATGGGCTTGATGGACAAACACGCGCTGATCGAGAAGAACGCCACGCTTCTTCTCGTAGGTTCACTTCTCGTCGTCACCGTGGGTGGCATCGTCGAGATCGCACCTCTCTTCTACCTCGACAATACGATCGAGAAGGTCGAAGGCATGCGGCCCTACTCGCCGCTCGAGCTCGTCGGGCGCAACATCTATGTGCGTGAGGGATGCTATCTCTGCCATAGCCAGATGATCCGACCGTTCCGTGATGAGGTCGAGCGCTACGGGCATTACAGCTTGGCGGCCGAGTCGATGTATGACCATCCCTTCCAGTGGGGATCGAAGCGTACCGGCCCGGACCTCGCCCGGGTTGGCGACCGCTATTCCAATCTATGGCATGTCGAGCACCTCACGGATCCTCGTTCGGTGGTGCCCGAATCGATCATGCCGAGCTACGCGTTCCTGAAGGACACACCGATCGAGGTGAAGGACTTCTCAACGCACCTGGTCGCCAACCGGCGTGTCGGCGTCCCCTACGGCGATGACATGATCGCACACGCGAACGCCGATCTGTTGGCGCAGGCTGATCCCAACGCCGATACATCCGGCCTCGAAGCCCGCTACCCCAAAGCCAAGATCGGCGACTTCGACGGAAACCCACGACAGGTCACCGAAATGGATGCCCTCGTCGCCTATCTCCAGATGCTCGGCACGCTGGTCGATTTCAAGAACTACGACGAAGCCGCCGGCTACCGCTGAGGACTTTTATCCATGGATTACAATTTGATGCGGGAGTTCGCTGACAGCTGGGGTCTGGTCGCCATGGCTCTGTTCTTTGTCGGCGCAATCGCCTTTGCCCTACGCCCCGGCAGCCGCAAGCTCGCCGACGAAGCTGCCCGGATTCCCCTTGAGGACGAGTGATCATGAGCGACGAGCACATCGATGAAATCTCTGGTGTTTCAACCACTGGCCACGAATGGGATGGTATCCGCGAGTTGAACAACCCGCTTCCGCGCTGGTGGGTCATCACGTTCTACATCACCATTGTCTGGGCGATCGGATACACCATCGCCTATCCGGCATGGCCTTTGCTGCATTCGGCAACAAAGGGCATGCTCGGCTATTCGAGCCGTAACGAAGTCAAGAACGAGCTGTCGGTGGCTGAAGCGGCGAAGGGGAAATATGTCGCGGCGATCGAGTCGAAGAGTGTTTCGGAGATCGCGGCGGACGATACCTTACGCGAATTCGCCGTCGCCGCCGGCAGTGCCGCGTTCAAAGTCAATTGTGTGCAGTGCCATGGCTCCGGCGCCCAGGGCTCCAAGGGCTTCCCCAACCTTAATGACGACGACTGGCTGTGGGGCGGCAAGGCGGATCAGATCCAGCAGACGGTCACGCATGGCATCCGCTTCGCTTCCGATCCGGATACGCGCCTTTCGGAAATGCCAGCCTTTGGCGACATCATCACCGCCGACCAGATCAAACAGGTCAGCGCCTACGTGGCCAGCCTGTCCGAAACCGTCAGCGATCAAACGTTGGTGGTGCCCGGCGCCAAGGTCTTTGCCGACAATTGCGTCGCCTGTCATGGCGACAACGCAAAAGGCAACAAGGAGCTCGGCGGCCCCGATCTGACCGATGCCATCTGGCTCTATGGGTCCGGCGAGGCAGCCATCGCCGCCCAGGTCCGCGCGCCGAAACAAGGCGTGATGCCGGCCTGGGGCGGGCGCCTGGGCGAGACCAAAGTCAAGGAGCTGGCGGTCTACGTGCATTCGCTTGGCGGCGGAGAATAGGAAGCGGGGGGCCCATTCCCATCCCTTCACCGCCCAAGCGACGAGGCCCGGCTCAGCCGGGCCTCGATTTGCGTTTCGGCACCCCGATTTGACTTGCATCAACGCGCCTGGCCCTGCCCTGCGGCAAGACTTTCGTGCGCTGGCGGCTCAGGCATGGGCAAATTGCGGCTCGCACGAGTGGAGATGCATGTGCTGGACAATACGCAGGTAGAAAGGCTCGAAGCCGAGGCGGTCAACTCCGCCAAGATGCGCCAGCCAATGTATGCCGCGCGCAAGAAGATATTCCCAAAGCGGGCCTCGGGCAGCTTTCGCCAATTCAAATGGCTGGTGATGGCGGTCACGCTTGGTATCTATTATCTGACGCCGTGGCTGCGGTGGGACCGTGGCCCGTTTGCCCCTGACCAGGCAGTGCTGCTCGATGTCGCCAACCGGCGTTTCTATTTCTTCTTCATCGAGATATGGCCGCAGGAATTCTACTATGTCGCCGGCCTTCTGGTCATGGCCGGCGTCGGTCTTTTCCTGATCACCTCGACTGTCGGCCGTGCCTGGTGTGGCTACACATGCCCGCAGACCGTGTGGGTCGATCTGTTCCTGGTCGTCGAGCGAGCCATCGAGGGTGATCGGAATGCGCGCATCAAGCTCGATGCCGCCTCCTGGAGCGCTCGCAAGCTCGCACTGCGGGTATCGAAACACGCCATCTGGCTGATCATAGGTACGGCGACCGGCGGTGCCTGGATATTCTATTTCGCCGATGCGCCGACGCTGCTCGGCGAACTCTTCACCGGCACGGCAGCGCCTGTCGCCTACATCACCGTCGCGGTGCTGACGGCAACGACCTACACGTTCGGCGGGCTGATGCGCGAGCAGGTCTGCACCTATATGTGCCCATGGCCGCGCATCCAGGCAGCCATGCTCGATGAAAGTTCGCTCACCGTCACCTACAATGACTGGCGCGGCGAACCGCGCACGCGTCATGCCAAGAAGGTGCTGGCCGCAGGCCAGCTCGTGGGCGACTGCGTCGACTGCAATGCCTGTGTCGCGGTCTGCCCGATGGGGATCGACATTCGCGATGGCCAGCAGCTCGAATGCATCACTTGCGCGCTCTGCATCGACGCCTGTGACGGCGTCATGGACAAGCTCGGCAAGGAGCGTGGGCTGATCGCCTATGCGACGCTCTCCGACTACAACGCCAACATGATGCTGGTGACCGCGGGCGGGTCCAGCTCAGTCAATCCGGCGCTGGTCAGGACGGATGACGGCGTGTTCTCGGACAGGGTGGCTCATTTCCATATCCGCAAGATCTTTCGCCCGCGCACATACGTGTACATGGCTATGTGGTCGTTGATCGGCCTGGGCCTGCTCTATTCGCTGCTGACGCGCGACCGGCTCGAGATCAATGTCTTGCACGACCGCAATCCGCAATTCGTGACGCTGTCCGACGGCTCCATCCGCAATGGCTACACCGTCAAGCTGCTGAACATGATCCCCGAACCAAGAACGATCATCGTCACCCTTGGGGGTTTGCCAGGCGCAGAGATGAGCATCGTCGGTGTCGACCTCCCCGCCGGTCGCTCTTTTGCGATCCAGGTCGAACCCGACCGGCTGAAGATGTTGAAGGTTTTCGTGCGCCTGCCTGCTGATCAGATCCATGGCGAAGCGCAGACCTTCACATTTCGGGTCGAGGACAAAGCGAGTTTCGAGTCGAACGAATACACCGCCACATTCAACGCACCGGAGATCGCCAGATGAGCGCAACCACGCGAAAATCACGCGAATTCACCGGCAGGCACATGCTGGCCATCATCCTTGCCTTTTTCGGCGTGGTCATCGCTGTCAATCTGACGATGGCGACGCTTGCCAACATAAGCTGGACCGGCCTTGTCGTCGAAAACACCTATGTCGCCAGCCAGCAATTCAACAGGAAGGCCGAGGAAGGGCGCGCGCAGGCAGCCCTCGGCTGGACCGGCAAGCTGACCATGGCATGGGGCGAAATCCGCTACAGCCTCACCGACGCCTCCGGCACGCCGGTTCCCTTGCACGGCGTCAAGGTGCTGTTTCGCCATCCCGCTTACGAGAAAGAGGATGAGTCCATCCAGCTCGCCCTCGCCTCGGGTCAGGAATTCGCCGCCCAGCATATGCCGAAGGACGGTGTCTGGATCGTCGAAATCGACGCCGATGCCGGTCTGGCAAGACCATATCGCGACGTGCGCAGGATCATGATTTCCCATGGAGCGCTGAAGTGAGCTGCTGCGCGCCGGGCGCCGAAATGGCGCTGGATTTGGTTAGCGCCACCTCGGTCCTGCCATCCAGCCAGGAAATCAGGCTGGCGAGCCGATCGCTTGGCGATGATCTTCGTCAGACCGACCTTTCCGTACCGACTGTTCACTGCGGCGCCTGCATCCAGACCATCGAGACGGCGTTGGGAAAACTCGATCACGTCGAGGCCGTTCGCGTCAACCTGTCGACCAAACGGGTCTCGGTCCGGTGGCGCGGGGGCGAGGTTCCACCGTTCGTCGTCGCGCTAGGGCAGCTGGGCTACCAGGCGCATCTGTTCGACCCGGAGATCGACGACAAGGACAAGACTCTTTCGGAGTTGATCCGTGCCGTCGCGGTTGCGGGGTTTGCGGCGGGCAACATCATGCTGCTTTCGGTCTCGGTCTGGTCCGGTGCCGAAGGCGCGACACGCGACCTGTTCCACTGGGTCTCGGCACTGATCGCCATCCCCGCGCTAGCCTTCGCCGGCGGCATCTTCTTCCGCTCGGCCTGGAATGCGTTGCGCCACGGCCGCATGAACATGGACGTGCCTATCGCGGTCGGCGTGTCGCTTGCCTACGCCATGAGCCTTTACGAGACGATCACCCATGGCGACCACGCCTATTTCGACGCGTCGGTGTCGCTGCTGTTCTTCCTGTTGATCGGCCGAACGCTCGATCACGTCATGCGGGAGCGCGCCCGGACCGCCGTGAAAGGCCTGTCGCAGCTGGCCGCGCGTGGCGCAATGGTGCTGCGCGCCGACGGTGCGCGCGACTACCTGCCGGTTAGCGAGATCGAACCAGGAATGCAGTTGCTGATCGCAGCCGGCGAAAGGATTCCCGTCGACGGCAAGATCATTCGGGGGGCGTCGGATCTCGACTGCTCGCTGGTTTCCGGCGAAAGCACGCCCCGAAACGTGGCGCCAGGCGAACCCGTGCAGGCTGGCGTGCTTAACCTTACCGGCTCGCTGACGATCAAGGCGACAGCCGACGCGAAGGATTCGTTCCTGGCGGAAATGGTTCGGCTGATGGAGGCCGCCGAGGGCGGCCGGGCACATTATCGCCGGATCGCCGATCGCGTTTCAGCGCTTTATGCTCCGGTGGTTCATCTTACCGCCTTCGTGACGTTCCTTGGCTGGATGGCGGTGACCGGCGACTGGCACCGGGCGATAACCATCGCCATTGCCGTTCTCATTATCACATGCCCATGCGCGCTCGGCCTCGCCGTGCCGATCGTTCAAGTGGTCGCCGCGCGACGCCTGTTCGAGCACGGCATCATGGTCAAGGACGGTTCGGCCATGGAGCGTCTGGCGACGATCGATACCGCAGTCTTCGACAAGACCGGAACGCTCACGCTCGGAAAGCCCCGGCTCGTCAATGCGTCGTCGATCGATCCGGCGACGCTGGCAATCGCAGCCGACATGGCCGCGCATTCGCGCCATCCGTTTTCAAAGGCCATAGCCGGCTTTGCCTCGCCTGGCGGGCAGAGCAAATTCGATGCCGTCACCGAGCACCCGGGCTTCGGCATCGAGGCCGCTGCCGCCGGAAACATCTGGCGGCTGGGTCGACGCGGATGGGCTGGATGGAAAGCCCGCACCGGCGGCGAAGGCAGACATGGCTATGGCGGGACGGTTCTGACGAAAGACGGGATCATTGTCGCGACCTTCGATTTCGAGGATGCGCCGCGTGCCGACGCCAGGGCTGCGATCGAGCGATTGAACGATGCCGGGGTGTCGGTGCGGATGCTGTCGGGCGATACAGCAGGCGCCTGCGGCGAAGTCTCGAAAACGCTGGGCATCGACGATTTCGTTCCGTGCCTGCTGCCGTCCGGCAAGGTCGAATGCATCGAAACCCTGGCGAGAGACGGACACCGGGTTCTGATGGTTGGCGACGGCCTCAACGACACGCCGGCACTGAGCGCCGCGCATGTCTCGATAGCGCCGGCCACCGCGGCCGACATCGGCCGCAATGCCGCCGATTTCGTATTCTTGCGTGAAAGCCTTGCGGCAGTGCCTCTCGCGCTGGACGTCTCGCGCAAGGCGGGAAGCCTGATCCGCCAGAACATCGCGATCGCCATCGTCTACAATGCTGTCGCCGTTCCGATCGCCATTCTGGGGCACGTTACGCCACTGATCGCAGCGATCGCCATGTCCGCCTCATCGCTGCTTGTGATCGGAAATGCTCTGCGTCTGCAAGGCTCTGCGTCGAACGCAGCGGCGCAAGATGCACGACAGGACGGGCGCCACGGCGTCAGCCAGTTGGCACAACTCCAATGACGACCCTTGCCTACCTCATACCCGTGGCCCTCTTCCTTGGTGCCCTTGGACTGGGGGCCTTTCTGTGGGCCTTGAGAAGCGGTCAATACGAAGATCTCGATGGAGCCGCCGAGCGGATCCTGATCGACCGGGACGACAAGCCGCAGGGCTGACTCGGACGCCGTGCCATCCAAGGCGCCGATGCGGCTGGGGCTCCGGAAAATGACCCAGATCAAAGCGCGCAGCGCATAGATCTGGATAGTCAAGGATAGATATCCGAGGAGCGAACATGCGAGCCGAAGCCATAATGACGAAGCCGGTCGTCGGCATGGACCCGGCTGCATCGATCGCCGAGGCGGCCGGGCTGATGCTCTCAAAAAAGATCAGCGGCTTCCCCGTCATTCGCAGCGACGGCGTACTGGTGGGGATCGTCAGCGAGGGTGATTTCCTGCGTCGGGGAGAACTGGGCACGCAGCGCAAGCGCCCACGCTGGCTGGAATTTCTCGTCAGCCCTGGAAAGGCGGCCGATGAATATGTCCGCACCAATGGCCGGCGGGTTGAGGAGGTGATGTCACAGGATGTCGTCACGGCATCCCCTGACTCATCGCTCGCCGAGATCGTCGAGCTCATGATACGCCACCACGTCAAACGCATTCCGGTCGTCGACGATGGGAAAGTCGTCGGCATCATCACCCGCTCTGATCTTCTGCGGGTATTGCTCAGCGTCCTTCCGGACAGGGCTGCTACGGTCATCGACGACGAACAGATCCGTCAGAGCATCATTGCCGAGCTTATGGCGCGGAAATGGGCCGGCAGCGACTTGATCGACGTGATGGTCAACGAGGGCGTGGTGAAACTCAGCGGCGCTATCTTCGACGAACGCGAGCGCCAGGCAGCCATCGTCGTCGCCGAAAATGTCGCCGGCGTCAAGGCTGTCAGGGATGATCTCTTTTGCGCCGATCCGCTGTCCGTCATCCTTGTTTCGTAGCTGCTGGACGTGCCCGACGGGCTTAGCGTTGCAAACTGTCGGCCCCAGGATCAATATCGCTCGCTCGATAGCGAATGGTCGAGAATGACGACATCACCAGCCGAGGGGCCAGTGCCAACGGGTTCCGATGCTGGGCTTAAGATATGGTCCGCAACTAGGAGAGGTCTGCGCTTTCAAGCGCCCCAAAGCGGCCATGGATTCCACAGCCCGCGAACCTCGTTGCGCGGGACCTCCGAGATGTGCGTCGCCGAAGATTGAATGAAGCCTTCGATTCAGCCTGAGCGCTCGGCGCTTTAGCGTTGTCCGGTCGCATGCTGCAGCCGCGCGATCAAGTCCCGGTTGCGGCAGTAGTCTGGCGGACTATCGGCTTGCTGGTGTTCATCGAGCCAAATCGAGCATTCATCTTGGTGGCCACAGGAACGGCAGCGGTCCACCGCCCGGTTGGTGACGGCTGCATGGTCGGGTACGACTTTCAACTGTCTGTCGACGCCCAGCTTCCGCATCATGCGGTCCATCAAGACGGTCCTGGCATCAACTGAAATCAGGTAATCGAGAAAGGTCATGCGGATCACTCCTGCCCACTGGCCATCATTTCCATATTGACGGTCGGCTCGCGTTGATCTCGATCAACAGGCGGCATCGTTGCCAATGCCTGAGCCTAAACGGGAGCTTGGGACGCTAGACCTTTGCGACAAGACGGTCGAGAAATGGCCGTTGACCGACAACCAACTTGTCCGGACCAATAGGCGACGTCGTCTGGCGAGACGGATCGCCGGTCGGCTTCGCCTATCATCAATACGACATGAAGCGGCTAATGCCGCTCTCTTCGATCAGCGTGCGGGTCACGCCGCCAAACGCCCATTCTCGCAAGCGGCTATGGCCGTAGGCGCCCGAGACGATGAGGTCCGCATGGATCGAGTGCGCGAATGTCAGCAACCGGTCGCCGTCGGCTTCGCCGGCCAACATCTCGGTTCGTGCCATGATGCCGTGATGTTCCAGAAAGACCGCGACATCGGCAAGGCTGTCGCGAATGCTTTCGTCGCGATCGGTAGCGATCGTGGCGACCACGACTTCGCTAGCCTTGGCCAGGAAAGGCAACGCATCAGTCATCGCCCGCCGTGCCTCCCTGGTGTCCTTCCAGGCAACCAGGACAGTTTTTGCAAGGACGTGTTCGACATTGCTCGCGGCGATCAGGACCGGACGACCGGCACCGAGTGCAAGGCTGCCGATATCCACAGCGCGAAAGACGTTGTCTCCATCCCTGCCACCGGTGACGATGAGGTCGGCCGCCCTGGCCGAAACGCTGAGGAACCGAGTCGGGCGGCAGACGGCTTGGCCCCATTCGCTAAAGATTGAAGCAGGAACCAGCCTCTCGAACTCGGCACGCAGTTCGGCAAGCCGTTTTTCGATTTCCGTTCGCTGGATCTGCATGATCTCGCCTTCGTAGACCATGCCGTCACCTGTCGCGACCAGGGGCGGGACATCCGCTGCCGCCAAGCCGATAAGACGGGCTTCAAATCGTTCCGCGAGTTCGATCCCCACCCTTACAATAGGTGCAGGAGGCCCATCGACGGCGAGGTTTACGATGATTGATTTGTAGGACATTGCCGCCGGGCCTTTCGCTGAAACGATGGAATGCGTGATGAATTGCATTCGCCAGCGTCTGATGCCTTGATGCGCGTCAAAGACCCGCCAATCGCATCCGCATCCGAAAAAGTCGGGATCGATCCGTTTTTGCGTGTATGGAGACAAGTGATAGGTAGCCTTCGTTCAGGCGTCTCGAACCCAGGGATATCAGGTGAGTCAGGACGAAGCGATTATTTTGTCGACCGGCGGGCCGATGCTGAAATCAGTTTTGTCGCAAATGTTCGAGCAGGCTCCGGGCTTCATGGCTCTGATGCGTGAGCCGGATCATGTCTTCGAACTGACCAATGCCGCCTACCAACGGCTGATCGGCCACAGGCGGGTGATTGGAAAATCGGTCCGCGAGGCCCTTCCCGAACTCGAAGGCCAAGGGTTTTTCGAACAGCTGGACCATGTGCACAAGACTGGCGAGCCCTATAGGGGCCAAGGCGTGAAGGTCGGCCTTCGCAACATCGACGACGGGCCGATTGAAGAGCGCATCCTGGATTTCGTCTATCAGCCTATCAAGGCCGACGATGGCCGTATCACCGCGATCTTCATTGAAGGCACGGATGTCAGCGAACTCTCCTTTGCGAACGCCGCGCTTCGGCTGCGTGAGGACCATTTGCGATCGATCCTGGCTACAGTGCCAGATGCAATGGTTGTCATCGATGAGCAGGGCGACATTCAATCCTTCAGCACCGCTGCCGAGGCTCTGTTCGGCTACCAATCAGGCGAAGTCATTGGTCAAAACGTAAAAATGCTGATGCCTTCGCCCTACCGCGACGAGCATGATGCCTATCTGCTTCGCTACCTGACGACGGGAGAGCGCCGGATTATAGGGCTAGGCCGCACCGTCACCGGTATGCGCAAGGATGGCTCTACCTTCCCGATGGAGCTTTCCGTGGGCGAGATGCATCCCGGAACCGGGCGCTTCTTTACCGGCTTTTGCCGCGACCTGACTGAACGCCACCGGGCGGAAGCAAGAATCCAGGAGCAGCAGCGGGAACTGCTGCACATGGCACGGTTTACCGCACTCGGCGAAATGGCCTCAACGCTTGCACATGAGATCAACCAGCCGCTTACCGCCATCACGAACTACCTCAAGGGCAGTCGTCGGCTGCTCGATAAGAGCACGGAAGAGAACGCGCCCATGCTGCGGGATGCGGTAGAAAAGGCAGCTGAGCAAGCCCTGCGGGCAGGAGACGTCATTCGTCATCTGAGGGAATTCGTCGCAAGAGGCGAAAGCGAGCGTCAGGTCGAACGTTTGCCGGCACTGATCGAGGAAGCCTCGTCCCTGGCCCTGGTTGGTGCCAGGGAGATAAATGTCCTCGTCAGTTACAAACTTGACCCCGCCGCCGAACTTGTCTTGACTGACCGCATCCAGATTCAGCAGGTTTTGCTGAATCTCATGCGCAACGCGGTGGAGGCCATGCAGGACGCGCCGCGCCGCGAGTTGCAGGTCACAACTGTCGCCCGGGATGACGGGATGGCCGAAGTGAGCGTGATCGATACGGGCGCAGGCCTCGCGCCGGAGGTCTCGGCCCAGCTTTTCCAGCCATTTGTCACCACCAAGAAGCAGGGCATGGGTGTCGGGCTCTCGATTTGCCGCACCATCGTTGAATCGCATGGCGGTCACATATGGGCAGAGGCAATACCGACCGGCGGAACCGCTTTCCGGTTTACCCTGCGCATCGTGGAGAAAGAAGAGGTCACAAATGGCCAGCAGTGATCTGGTTCATGTCGTCGACGACGACGTGGACGTTCGCAAGTCTCTCGGTTTTCTCCTAGGAACAGCAGATTTTGCAGTGCGCCTGCACGAATCAGCCACGGCTTTTCTATCGATGTCGACGAGTAGTCTCGACGGCTGCATCGTCACCGACGTGCGCATGCCGGGCATAGATGGCATCGAGTTCCTGCGCCAACTCAGGACCCGAGGACACACACTTCCGGTGATTGTCATGACGGGCCATGCCGATGTGGCGCTCGCCGTTCAGGCGATGAAGGAAGGCGCTTCCGACTTCATCGAAAAGCCGTTCGACGACGAGATGCTGATCGACGCGATCCGCTCCGCGTTGGCCAACCGCAACCAGGCGCCTGCGGCGCATCCACAATCCGCGGAAATCAACGGACGTCTGTCGACATTGTCGGAGCGGGAGCGGCAAGTGCTGGACGGACTCGTCTCCGGTCTGCCAAACAAGACGATCGCCTATGATCTGGGCATCAGCCCGCGCACGGTCGAGATCCATCGTGCCAATGTCATGAGCAAAATGCAGGCGAGCAGCCTGTCGCATCTCGTACGCATGGCATTGATCGTCGAATCCAGACCCTAGGGACGGTCTCCGAAGGCGTTGCCGTTGCCTGCGGCCTCCCTACCCGGCTCCCAATCGCGCCAATGGGTCGGGCGAATGTCAACACGGACGCCAGTCGCGGCGTTTTTCCAACCCTCCCGTCCCTTTGTGCAGGGAAATACGAGCGCATGCTCCCCTTCGTCATCGAAGACGGCCAGTTCGAGGTCCCGACCAAACGGTGCGTTTGAGATTGGCTCCCACATCGTCTTATCTTTGACGGAAACAGCCCGGCGCGCTTTGACCTGGATCATTTCAGGAATTGCTGAACCTCTTTCCGCAAGACGCCACCTTCCCTTGATCGTGATCAAAGACGCTCCACAGAGCGTCGGCTCACCTCGAATTGAGATAGGCCAATTGATCCGGCGCAATGCGCGGACGCCTTCAACGCTTCAGGAGGACGATGAAAACGTCAAGGAGTACCCTGATGAGCCAGATGTCCCATACCTCTTTCGCCAGTTTCAGCCACGCTGCCCAGCAGGCGCAGCAGTGGGTCAATGAGCTCGCCAAGGATCTCTGCTGGAGCGAACCGAGCGCGTGCCGCCTCTTGCGGTCCGTTCTGCACACGGTGCGGGACTGGCAGTCGCCAGAGGAAATGGCCGATCTTTCCGCGCAGCTGCCTGTTTTGGTTCGCGGCATCTACTTCGAAGGCTGGAACCCGTCGGCACCTGCGAGTGAGCGCAAGAAGCACGACTTTGTCGTCAGTGTCAGAAACAGTTTCGGCTATGATGACGAGGTTGATTTCGACGTCGCGATCAACGCGGTGTTCAAGTTGCTCGACCGCCATATATCGCATGGTGAGATCGTGCGGATCAGAAACCCGATGAAGAAGTCGCTTCGAAAATTGTGGCCCGTGGATTGACCGATGTTCCGCGACAGGGAGGACGCTGGAGTGAAGCTTGGCTGTTCGGTCGAAAACCAGCAGGCAACACCGAAGCGGGCAACAGACCACCGGCCACGGTTCAAAAGCCGCCACGAAATCAATCCCACAGAATGACCGAGAGAAATAGGAGATCACGTCATGCTGATCCGCACGCTTTCCGCCTTGGAATGTACCAAAATGCTGACGGCCAATCGTGTTGGCCGCCTGGCGTGCGCGAAGGATGGGCAGCCCTACGTCGTACCTCTTTACTACGCTCATTCCGATGCGCATCTTTACGCGTTCTCCATGCCTGGCAAGAAGATCGAATGGATGCGAGCCAATCCGCTGGTATGCGTCCAGGTTGACGAACATGGCCAAGGTCGAGGGTGGAGAAGCGTCGTTGCCGACGGCCGATACGAAGAGTTGCCGGATCGAATTGGCCACAAACTCGAACGCGATCATGCGTGGTCGATGTTGAGCAAACATACCGACTGGTGGGAGCCCGGCGCATTGAAGCCGGTCTCGCCTCCCGTTTCGGACAGCGCTCCGCACGTTTTCTTCCGGATCCTGATTGAACAGGTGTCCGGACGAGAAGCCGGCGAGTAGTCGTTCCATCGATTCGTTGCAAGAAATGGAAAGGCCCGCGCCAATAGCCCGGCCCGTTGTTAAAGGCCGTTGCATTCGATAACCCCCAAAAAACCCCCCCCGACCCAACCGAGAAGCACCACATTGCGCCACCCCCCAAAAAAACCAAAACCGCGCGGGTGT